>NZ_RQJK02000010.1:0-191570 GCF_022342325.2 Pseudomonas sp. AF32
TTCGTACCGCTTGGCCATCGTGGGCTCCTGCCATTGATGGACGCGGACTCTACTGATTCCTGACGGTTGTGGGAGTCAAATGAGTTTCGGCGGATTTCGTACAGAGCCTAGGCAGATCCCCTTGGTCGTGACGTTATAAAAGCAGATGCCCGCGAACGGAGGTCGGGCATCTAATGAGCAAACGATTTCAAACAGACGTTGCTCACCATCATCATCTCCCTGGGCAGTTTGCTCGCCAACCTCGTCTCGTCGGCGCTCACTAGCACAACGCTGCCCTTGCCGCCTGAACCTGAAAAGCGATTAGCTTTCAACGCCGGTGCTCCCCAATCGAAATGCAGCACGTTCCATAAGGGCTAAACGAATGCCAAGGATTTCATACGTCAGATCTGTCATAGTCCCGCGTAGACCGGCTGACAAATCAGAAGCTACTATTTCACCCTCTTCATTTTCTAGCTCGTTCTGAAAGCGACTGAACGCACGACTGAGAGAACCTGCTACGTCGATAAGTACATCATCTGCGGTATCTTCTAGCTTCGTCGCTATGCACTCCATACTGCGTCTGCATCGCTCCATCATGCTGGTTACAAACTCAAGCTCTTTGGCATTCATCTCACGTCCTGATTCTGCGCAAGCTGCCGACATAGCTCCGATGGCCTCCAAAGCCTCATCGTAGAGCCTTAAGTCTTCATCGATTATCGGAGAGTACGGTACGCTATCTTTCCATTTGTCAGCGAAGGTAACGTCGGGAAATAACGAAACTATGAAAGTCATGCCCATAGGAGCTAAGCGTCCATTGATTACCGCTCCGTAGCTAACGGTTGCTTGGGGCGATAGTGCAGCTGCCACTGCGGAGAAAGACTCCTCCGTGGTTAACCAATCAAAAAGCGCCTCAACCTTCAAGAGAACGGCAAACTCAGCATCTGGCCATTGAGCACCACTGCTTTCGGGCTGATTACGCGAATACACTTCAACGTTCAATCCTTTGTCCGCCATAGCGAGCCGTATCTGTTCTCGGCGAGCGGATGTCAATGACTCAGCCCTTTGGCACGCATCTTCCGCAGCTCGACGTAGAATGGAGTGGCGACGACTCGTGGTACGAAAACGACTTGCAAACACAAGGCGTTGATCCGGATTCATAGCAGTGTCGGCAAGTACGGCGCGTATCTGCCGAAGCGTCTCGGCTATTTGAACCAACATTTCCAGGGGGGGCTCGCTGGTCATGCGCCATAACTCTGGGCGATGCAATAACTCCGCGTCGCGCACCAAGCCAGCTGTCCGGGCAGCCATTAGGTTCGGCTTTTCCGAAACTCCATCAGTCAGTTCAGTCATCAGTCGTTGCAGACCTGTAACAAAGTCATGAAGCTTGTCACCATCATTCGACTTTCCTGGTGATAGAGGCCCGGAGATTGACTCACTAATACTCGGAGGTTGAATGAACGTTGTTAGCCAATCTCGAATCTGCAGAAGCATTTTCCACTTCGCTCCTGGGGTTTCCATCCGGCAGTAGAAATCCCCCGCCTCCCTCAGCTTTACTCCAAGTTCATTGATTGCAACTGCTAAGTCTGTTGTGCGTTGGGTCTCGGTGGGAGCAGCCACCAATCGGTTGATCGCTCGAATTTGAGCCTGGTTCCAGGCAATTCGTATCGGAGCTATGACGGCATGGCGCGGCATTCGTTTGGTGTTCTGAGAGTGCGCTCCATACCCAACGGGATGGCCGTCGCAGAAGATCGCGTCTGAAATGAGGAGCTCGGCATCAGGTACCACAGCGCTCATGGCCGTGCATAAACGTACGACCTCCTCATTCAGATCTGACTGAACCTCAGAATGAACGAAACGAACGTACCCAGTCACACTGAGCTTGCCATCAGACTCTCCGATTTCAGGGCAAGTTACCCAAGGTGTCTCACGGTACAAGCGATTTATTAGAGCAGACGTGCCTCCGCACATCTCAATGACAGCTCGTGCAGCATCTAAATCTACTTCTCTTAAAGTGATTAGAAGAGCTAGAAGGTCTTCCAAGGGGGTATTAGTCAAGTCTCCACTTGGAATGCACTTGGTAGACGGCGGTGATTTGCAACCGACAATTGGTAATAGGGTCGCTGCCAGCTCGGCCGCCTCGCTAACACTCAATTGGGCAGGCCAAGCGCTTGCTGCCATCTTGATCAAAGAATTACGAAGATCTGCGACATCGACTTTCGAGAAGGAGGCATGCGCTATCTTCGGTTTGGCGAACAACGGTTCGTCGCCGAAATCCATGCTCGCGAGAGTAAACATAAAAGTGAAACCGCTTAAGCGGTCCTCAATATCTACTGAACGAGAAATTTCCAGCCATTTTTCTGCAATTCGATCCGCGGTTGCGAGTCCTAGGCCATGAAGTATTGGCGCCCAGCACCGCCCGTCTTCTGACTTCAGCCGAGCGACGAGCCCCGCCAACATGGCTCCTTCCTCTTCAGGCCATCGTCGCAGCACCCGAACGATGAACGCCGCAAAAGTATCGCTCGCAAGGGTTTCAGCTGCCGCTGTGACTGCCCGACTTCTAGCTTCACCAAGAAGCTCACGGATGGCTACGTCAAGATATGTCGAGCGGATCTCGTGCAGCCCCATGAGTGCACCATCAGGCCTGGCACGCACCGCATGCTCATCGACCAGTCGCTGAAGCAACTTTGCAAAGCGAGGCTCATCCATCCCAGAAAGTATTCGAAGCCGAACTGGGTCTACAGCTGCCCCTTGGGCAGCAGCGAACGAAATGGTCCTCAGAATCATCAGCTCATCACCCCGGTCTTCAGCAAGACGACGACGCACCTGCTCACGAATCGTCTCCTCAAGGCGCTCCCCGGCAGTTAGCAAATGGGTGTACTCGAGAAGCAAACCGTTACTTAGCTCAAACGGTTCTTGCCAGTGACTGAAAACCACCGAAGCGGACGTTTGCAGTGCTTTCCAGATTCCGTATGCCAGACTCTCATCTAGCTTGGGGCGGATAGTCGGTGTACGAGCTGCGGATGACAGGAGAAAGATGTCCTCTTCTCTCACCGTACCAATGGCAAGCAGACCTGCTTGGGCCTCTACCTCCCGAACCAACCCATCCCATCCAGCGGTCTCCTGACGGCCCACATCGTCAACGACGAAACCAACGGGACGCTCAGGACTAGCTTCTAGTAGTTTGGCGAGCTGAACGAGCTTTGCTACATCGGCGACCTGCAGCTCCCGAATGCGGTACCAACGCACGGCATGACGTGTATGGTGAGCCGACAACCAGGCAAGTGCGGACTTCCCCGAACCGGAGGGTCCCGCGACTAATGCAAATCGCTTTGCCTCGAGGCCGGTCAAAATGTCCACCATCAGCTCCGGTCGACCAAACACTAGGCCGGCCCCGACGTGCCCTGGCGCCACGTTGACACCCCGGTAGAAGGCTGCAGCCGGCATAGGCTCGCTAAAATTTGCAATCTCTGCGAGGCCAGCTGTCAAAGCAACGTAGCCGATAGGATCAATAATCCCTAGAACTCCATCGATACGTTCCTGCACATCGCTTCGGTCCAACGTCTTTGGCTTTTCGCTCGATGCTAGGTAGTTGGAGTCAGATGCTTTCCCAGCCTGCTCGCGAAGTTGCTGGAGCACTAGCCGCACACCTGCAGGTGGTAGTGATGCACTGGTGAGGGCAGCGCAGCCACGATCTAGCGGATCGGGTTCGATCACCAGGTGGGTGCGCACTAGTAAAGCCTCGACCACACCATTCTCGGGTTGCCCTAAGGCCTCTCCCAAAAGCTTTTCGAATTTCGTCAGATCTTGGCCACTTTCCGCAAGCGTGACTATCCAGCCTGTAGGTTGAATACCTTCAAGCGGTCGCTCTAGCACCAATGCTAATCTCACTCGATTGGATTCACGCCAGTCGAGTGGGAGATCCTTAGCGCTCTTGGCAAGGTGTTTTGCCGTCTCAGATTGGGAGAAGACAGCCTGAGGATCATGCCTGGCCTTGAGCTGGGCTCTAAACTCAAGCTCAGGTCCATGTAAGGTAAGGTCGTCGACACCTTCCGGGATGAGTCGCGTCCAAGTGGCTTCGCCACTCCACGCCACTGAGGCAAGCCAAGCGGTTACTGCGTCCTGATACCGAAAACCCCGACCGGCCCTCGCACCTGATCGGGTCATACTCCAAAGCTCAGGGTCAATTAGCAACTGCCGAGTTAACCCGGGAAATTCCATTTTTTGGCGTCTCTTTCAATTTTGTTGCTGAGCTTAATTGAGTTTGCTCAAAGGTGAAAAGCGGATCTCCGGCCTCATTGGATCGCTCGATGTGTAACAAATTATTTGCAACAGGGTGCAGACTTAGACGAGCAACATAGCTCTTTCATTGTAAGCGACGAATTAAACTCGCAAACCTAGGAAAACCGGGGGTCTAAGGTATCAACTGAAACGCAACACCCAGCGAAACGACCGACTCTGTTAAACAATATGTGTATCGGTGTTTATTCACTCGCCGAGTCCTCTGCCCTCTGTCTCCATCTATACCGCGTTCAGCCCAGCACCGGGATCACTCGCGAGGGCTTGACCGATTTGAACGAAAAACTTGAATAGATCTCTTTGACCGCCGGCAACGTCTGCAGCACCTCTCGCGCAAACTCGCCGAAAGACTCCAGGTCCTTGGCCACCACTTCCAGCAGAAAATCGTAGCGCCCGGAAACGTTGTGACAGGCGACGATCTCCGGGATTTCCAATAGGCGCTGTTCGAAGGATCGGGCCATTTCCTGACTGTGGGACTCCATCATCACGCTGACAAATGCGGTGACGCCGTAGCCGAGAGCCTTGGGCGAAAGAATCGCCTGGTAGCCGGTAATCACTGCCTTCTCTTCGAGAATTTTTACCCGTCGCCAACACGGCGAAGTGGTCAGGGCCACCTGTTCGGCCAGTTCGGCGATGGTCAGCCGGGCGTTGCCTTGCAGGGCCGCGAGCAAGGCTTTGTCGGTACGATCCAGATCACTGGGCATGTCTTGCCTCCAAATTGTGCTCTCCGGAGCGTTTATTCCAAATGATTGGTAATTCCTGGGTCAATTTGGAATTTTTCTTGTTGAAATTGAGCATAGCATTGTAGGAAATACAGGAGCGCTCAACATGAACAATAAAAACAATGAACTGGGCTTTTCCACCCGCGCCATCCATTACGGCTATAACCCGCTGGACAACAACGGCGCACTGATCCCGCCGATCTACCTGACCTCCACGTTCGCCTTTCCTACCGCCGAGTACGGCGCCGGTTGTTTCGCTGGCGAAGAATCCGGGCATTTTTACACGCGGATCTCCAACCCCACGTTGGCTCTGTTGGAGTCACGCATGGCGGCTTTGGAGAACGGCGAGGCGGCGGTGGCCTTCAGCTCCGGCATGGGAGCCATTGCGGCGATCTTTTGGACCCTGCTGCGCCCCGGTGACGAGATCATCCTCAGCCGTACGTTGTACGGTTGCACCTTTGCCCTGCTGCACCACGGTATCGGCGAGTTTGGCGTCAAGGTGCGCCATGTTGACATGTCCAACCTGGCCGAACTGCGCGATGCCATCAGTCCTTCGACGCGCATGATCTATTTCGAATCCCCGGCCAATCCGAACATGCAGCTGGTCGACATCTGCGCGGTGGCCAAGATTGCCCACCATCACCGGAATGTCACCTTGGTGGTCGATAACACCTACTGCACTCCATACCTGCAACGCCCCTTGGAAATGGGGGCGGATGTAGTGGTGCATTCGGCCACCAAATACCTCAGTGGCCATGGCGATATCACGGCCGGCATCGTGGTTGCCAGTCATCCACTGGCAAACCGCATTCGCCTGCAAGGCCTCAAGGACCTGACCGGTGCGGTCATGTCGCCTCAGGATGCTTTTCTGCTGATGCGCGGGCTCAAGACCCTGTCACTGCGCATGGAGCGCCATTGCAGCAACGCCCAGGTGATCGCCGAGTATTTACAAGCGCACCCGGCCGTCGAATGGGTCACTTACCCCGGCCTGCCCTCCTTTGCTCAGTACGACCTGGCGTCGAGGCAGATGAAGTTGCCCGGGGGCATGATCGCCTTCGAACTCAAGGGCGGCCTGACCACCGGCCGACGTTTCATGAACGCACTGGAATTGTTCGCCCGCGCGGTCAGCCTGGGAGACGCCGAGTCCCTGGCCCAGCATCCAGCCAGCATGACCCATTCCACCTACACGCCTGAAGAACGTGCGCACCACGGGATTTCCGAGGGCTTGGTGCGTTTGTCGGTGGGCCTTGAAGATGTCGCGGACCTGCTGGCCGACGTCACCCAAGCGCTGGATGCCTGTGCTCAAGGAGGTTGAACATGTCCACCGCTTATCCCCTCAACGATACGGATATTCCCTATGCGGGCACACCGGCTGTGGACCAGGCAGTGTCTGTAGGGAAAGACGTGCGACTCCACGCGTCATTTGTCTCCCAGGGCAACTTCGCGCTTGAAGATCTCTAACGTCTTCGGTCCGATGCCGTTAAAGCCGAGCAACCATCGCTCAAACTCAGCTGATTTCATTGACCCACTCTGCAAAGCGTTCATCCGACATTCCAGTCCGGCATCCAGTCCCACACCAAGCTCGTGCAGTCGCCGCGCCGTGGATTCATCGTATCGTGCGTAGCCCGCTTGCCCGAGGAGCCTGACAAGATCTCGATGTGAGCATCGGGCGAGCTTTGCAGGCGTATCCAAGCCATATCGATCAACCAGGTTCCGGTACGCCTCAACGGCGACAGAGGAACGTATCCTTTTACCGATCAGAAAACTGGCGAGCAGCCACCGATACACACCGTGGCCGCTCGGGTCGTCGACCTCAATACCCAGGTCGATAGCGGAAATTGGGGTCATCCCTTCGATCGCCTGGGGTCAGCGGAACGCGGATAAGTGCGCTCTTCCTCAATGGAGCCGTCGGCTTTGTGAATCTTCACCGAGGCGGTTTTGCCATCAAAGAAATCTGTCAGAGAACTCACCAACTCCTGCTTAGTTGCGGCTTTTTTGGAAGCACGCTCTGCGCCGACTTTCTTAAGTTCCCAGCCATCCGCAGAAGGGCTCAGGTGGTAGTTGTCCATTGCCTTGCTCCTCACATTTAGATGGATTCTGCTTCGTCCTGAATATCTTCCTCCGCTTCGGCTCCATCAGTGGCGTCGGCATCGTTCAAGGGCGGTGAAGTGGGCTTTCCTGGATCGTTTATGTAGGGCACGCCGCTGGGGCCGTGCTCTTCAAGTCCTTCAGTCTTGGGCTGCATGCTGGTTCTCCTTCTGCTTTCTGATAGAGATTGGAGGACAGGCGCTGCGCGGCGTTCAACTGAGTCGTAACCACTCAGAATTAACAACGTTTAACTCATCAGCCAGAGCCTCGCGGCCAATAATCAGGCCCTCGTCACCGAACTGGCTACAGCATGCGTACCGCAAATCAAGCACTGAAAAGCCTGCGCCTTCGTAGCAATAAAGCTCACGCGCACCCAGGGCCGCGACTCAAACATAGGGATCGACTCTGGTTATCCATATTGCTGGTTAGTAACTGCGGCACCGCCCAGGCTACCGAGCCTTCGGCGCAAGACTTTATGGACGGCTCAACCTTGAACGTGCTGAGCCGAAATTTCTTCCTGCAAAATGACTACCGTTCCCCCTCCCCGGCGAACAAAAGCTACAAGCAGGAATGGGCTCAAGGCTTCATCGCCACATTTGCCTCCGGCTTTACCCCCGGCACCGTCGGATTAGGTGTCGATGCCCATGGTTTTTTCGGTTTGAAACTGGATGGCGGCAAGGGGCATTCGGGAACGGGATTGCTGCCGCTGGATGCGGATGGCCGCGGTGAAAGCGACTTTTCCAGCGCCGGTGGCGCGCTGAAACTGCGCACGTCCAGAACCACCTTGGCCTACGGCGAGATGACCGTGGAAACCCCGGTGTTCGACACCGCCGACAAACGCCTGCAACCGGAATACGCCACGGGGTTTCTGTTCGACAGCCAGGAGTTTGACGACGTGCATTTGCAGGCCGGGCACTTCACCGCGTTCAAGAATCAAGATGCCTCGACCAGCAAAGGGGACTTCACCGGTTATGGGGCGAGCACCAATATCGGCGGCATCAGTTTTCTCGGCGCCCGGTTGTTCGAAGACCAGCCGTTGGGCGGTGCTCTTTACGCGTCCGAGCTGTCCGACACCTGGCGTCAGTACTACGCCAACCTGCATCTGAAGCGATCCGGATTCTTCCTGGACAGCAACGTTTACCACACCCAGGATTACGGAAAAGCCGTAGCCGGCGGGATTGATAACACGGCGTACAGCCTGTCCGGCAAGTACACCCTCGGCGCCCAGGGATTCACGCTGGCCTATCAGAAAATCCACGGCGACACTCCATTCGACTTTGTGGGCGGCGACTCGATCTACCTGGCCAACTCCATCAAGTACGCAGACTTCAACGGCGCCGGCGAACGCTCCTGGCAGGCCCGCTACGACCTCGACCTGGGCGCTTTCGGCGTCCCTGGATTGAAATTCATGACCCGCTACGTCACTGGCCGGGGTATCGACGGCACCCATGCGCCCCAAGGTGGGGCGTATAACCCATTTGACCCGGATTCCGGCCAGTTCGTCCCGCAACAAGGAAATGGCGGACGCCATTGGGAGCGGGATATCGATCTGCGCTACACCGTGCAATCGGGACCGGCCAGGGATTTGTCCATGCAGGTATCCCACGTGACCCATCGGGCCAACAGTGCCCAGGGCGGCGATGACATCGACCGGATTTACGTCGTGATCGAGTACCCCCTCAAGCTGGGACGCTTTTAACCGGTTCGCCGCCCGGTAACGTTGGGTGTCGACCGATGTTCTCTGGTGCCGGCGGCATCCAGCTTCATGATCGGCACCAAAGAGCCAAATGGCTCGACCCTGTCCATCAGCATCCGGGAAAGACGCTGATGAGCGAATTGCCAAACTGACGAGCCTTCGTCATGGCCCTGCGGATTTCCTGCGAGCTGATCCATGCTTTATCTCCTTGGTCGTTTCGAAGCTTTGATGTGCCCGGCGAGTCGTTTCTTCTCTACCCCTGAGGCGGCATCGCTACCCTCCTCCTCAGCCTGCCGGAGTTCTTCATTCTCTTTCTGAAGCGCCGCGACCAGCGCCGTGGTTTCGTGCTCACGCAGCTCGGCTACAGCGGCGGCCTTGTGGAGCGCCTTAACCTCGTCACGCAAAGCCGAGACCTGTTCCATGAGGTGCTCAATCACCCCAGTGGTCCTGGCCTCAGCCTGGCGCAGCGTTTCAGTTTGAGTATTAAGCGACAGAACCAGGGCTTCCTGCGTATGCAGGGCCTTGGTTTGCTGCCTGGCCTCAGCGAGCAGGCGTTCATTGTCGCGACTCAGTCGCGTCAGATCGTCCTGTTTTACGGCAATGGTCTCTCGCAGCTTGCGCTGCTCAACGTGCATCTCATGCAGTTGAGACTCGTGCCTGCGTTGATCCTGATGACGTTGCTCCTTCACCGCTTCTCGATAATGCTCAAGCGCCCCGTGAGCCTGAACGTGCTTTTCCTCCAGCGATTGCAGGTGCTTGTCCTTTTCAGCAACCAGGGATTCCAGGTCGGCACAGCGCTGACTGATGCGTGCGTTGCGCGTCAACTCAGCCTGGAGTGAGGACCGGGTGGTTGCGAGTTCAGCGTTCTGCTGCTCTATCGCGGCCTGTTGGGTGGCCAGATGCCGTTGAGCGGTGGACAGCTCCGATCTGAGCTCGATGATCTGGTTTTCCAGCGCGATCCGCTGCTGCTCAAACGCCGCCGTCGCCTGGGAGATGACTGCCTGCCCCTCCTCCATCAACTGATCCAGTAACGTTTGCACCGTACCGTTGAGCGTTTCGCCCATGCGTTCACGTGAGCTCACCGGCTCTGTATTGGAAGGTTCAAGCTCCTTCAGGTAGCGGGAAATCGTCGTTTTAGACCCCGTATTCCCGAGCTCTACGCGCACGGCGTCGATACTGGGGTTGGCTCCCCTGGCCAGCAGTGCCTGACGTGCCTTTTGCACTACAGCTTTGTTGATCCCGCTTCTAGCCATGGCGCCTCCTACGATTTCATACCGTGTTACGTATTATGTATGTACATAATAAATTGATTCAACCCTACACCGTTTGACTGAGGTCCGCCAAATGATCAGAGCATCAGGGGCGTGCGCGCTGCACAGTCAGACAGGCCGCCCCGCTGCTGCTCTAGCACCTGGAGTTGTACAGCCGTCACACGATGGGGCGCGGACTTGCGACCTGAGCGCTTGCGAAGGGGGGGACATCAAGGGATTGATGGGAGATGTGGGCTGGAAGGAGATGAAATCGGCGTAGCGCTGTGCGGATCCCAGCGTGTCCTTCGGCGGAGTTGCTTTGCGCGCCGCCCAACAAGCGCTTGCCGAAGAGATAAAAAGAGTGCCGGTAATCCTATCCGGCACGTTTCTAGTGGGCAGTGAAAAGCAGAGAGTAAAAAACCCAACACCCCCCCGAGCCTTATTCGCCTTGAGACAACATCAATGAAGCTGCCGTTGTCTCTGCAGTTCCCGCTTGAGCCAGGCACTGGCAGGCTGTGCGCCTTCTGGGCATCGCACCTCATAGTCGCGACCGCTCATGCTGCTTTTCGTGGCAGCAAGATCGATGAAGTCCTCGGCACTGTTCACCTTGTTCTTGTCCTCCAGGTAATTCAGCTTTTTCTCCAGATGCGCACGAGCTTCGGGACCTGGGAATGCCTCTCCGTTACGCACAAATTTACATTCACTGTGCTCGACAAAGTCCAGCAGCCCCCTTATCTCTTGGGTGGCTTGAGGTGTGGCTTGAGCCTGCGCGTTGGTTACGATTGCGAAAAGACAAATGCCCGCCGCTCCCATCCACTTTCGCATGTTTGATCCTTGTATTTTGGCGCTGTTGCGATTCGCTCTTCGACAGCACAGGGGATGAAGCCCGGTTTTGGTAGAAATGGTTCCCTTTGAGCATGACGTATAGCGAGCGATCCGGGAAGCGCCTGGCGATCAAGTCAGCAAGGTGTAGAAAATAAGCCCGCCTCACGCAGGGGAACAAATGCCCTCGGGAAAATTATTTGGCAACCGCTCTAGGCTGCGGAGCCGCGGCATTTGATTGCGTTATGACATCGTACAACCCTTAAAAATTAGCTTCCCATCCTCGAAAGCGCTGCTATGTTACGCGCTCGGATTGAACGTCCGAGCGCCGCCAGCGGCTCGCCTCGCTCCCCACTATGGACAGGGTGCCGTCGACAAGGTCATGCGCCGTTCGTTTTCAAGGACAACCGGTTCGAGAAAGTCGGCGCCACCGCTGCGTGCCGACCAGGATCGCAACCATTCACAGGGAAGTGTCATGGTCGAAGCGCAACGCTATCTATTGAGTTCTACCCAACAGTCCGTCTGGCTCGATCAACAGCTGTCGCCCGATTCCCCTTCCTACAACATCGGTGTCACCGTGGAAATCCACGGTGCGGTGGACCTCGCCCTGTTCACCGCCGCACTGCGGGCCGTGGTGGCCCAGCATGACGCGTTGCGCTTGATCTTCAGCGAGCACGCTGGGCACGTGACGCAACGGGTTGACGACACCGTGCAGGGCGCTCTCGCCTTCCACGACTGGCGCGCCGAACCCCTGGCCCGCGACGCAGCCCTGGCCCGCATCACGCAACTCAATCGTACCCCGTTCACCCTTTACGACCAGCTATTGTGGAGCATGGAATGGTTCCAGCTGTCGGACACCCATGCGCTTTGGAACATCCGTTATCATCACCTGATCTGCGACGGCACCTCGGTGGGCTTGATCGGCCAAGCCGTGAGCGCGGCCTATAACCGGTTGCTGCAAGGCCAGCCGCCCATCCTCGACGCCGAGTTGGCGCAGGGCTATCGCGATTTCCTGGCCCGGGACCAAGCGTTCCTCGATTCGGTGCGCTACGCCAAGGCCCGTGATTACTGGCTCGAACAATTTCCGGCACTGCCGGCGCCGTTGTTCCAGCAGGCCCCCCGAGCCAACGTCGGCGAGCCGGTGCCCAGTGCCCAGACGATCTGGAGGCTGGGCAGCGAGCGCCTTGAACGGTTGAGCCAATGGGCGAAAACCCAGGGCGCCACGCTGAGCCACGGCCTCAGCGCCCTGTTGGCCTATTATTTCAGCCGAATGACCGATCAACGCGAACAGCTGGTCATCGGCCTGCCCGTGCACAACCGCAGCAACCCGCTGCAAAAACGTACGGCCGGGATGTTTTCCTCGGTCCTGCCACTGGCGGTGCGGGTCGATCCGACGCTGAGCTTTGCCCGCGCCGTGCAGCAGGTGGCCAGCCAGACGCTGCGCAGCTACCGACACCAGCGCTACCCACTGCAAACCCTGCATCGCGAGTTGCGCGCCCGCGCCGGTCATCCCGGCCATTTGTTCGAGGTGATGCTGTCAGTCGAACAGTATCCGGGGGACGTGCACCTGGGGCCGGCACGATGCGCGCTGCGCACCTGGCACAACGGCCATGAGCGCTATCCGCTGGCCATCTACCTGCGTCATTACGAGGAGAAAACCGAGCCGCTCCTGGAGTTCAACTACGACCCGCGGCTGTTCAGCGCCGACGACATGGCCGCGCACCTGCGGCGCCTTCAGCATCTGACCGACCAGCTGCTGGCTGACCCTGACCGGCCGCTGGCCGAAGCCTCGCTGCTAGACGCCGCCGAACAGCAGCAAGTGCTCCATGGGTTCAATGCCAGCCTACGTGACTACCCGGCCGACGAGCCCCTGCACAGCCTGTTCGAAGCGCAAGTGCGGTGGCGGCCCGAGGCTACGGCACTGCTCGATGGCGACCAGTCGTTGAGCTACCGCCAGCTCGACCGTCGCGCCGAGCGTCTGTCCGCACATCTGGCGGCGTGTGGCATCAAAGCCGGTGACCCTGTGGCGCTGGCTTTACCGCGCGGCATGGCATTGATCGTGTCGGTGCTGGCCATCCTCAAGCGCGGCGCCACCTATGTGCCCATCGACCGGGATGCGCCCCTGGCCCATCAGACGCGGGTACTGGCGGATTGTGGCAGTGGCTGGCTGCTGGTCGAAGGCAACGACGGGCCTGCGGTGCAAGACGTTCAACTGATCGATGTCGCCGGCTCATTCGAAGACGCGCCTAACCCACCGCCGCAGCGCGCCGGCGCTGTTGCCTACATCATGTACACCTCCGGTTCCACCGGCTTGCCCAAAGGTGTGCAGGTGCCGCATCGGGCGGTCGCCCGGCTGGTGCTCGACAATGGCTTTGCCGACTTCACCGCCCAGGACCGTATCGCCCTGGCTGCCAACCCGGCCTTCGATGCCAGCACCCTGGAAATCTGGGGCGCCTTGCTCAACGGTGGCTGTCTGGTGGTCTGCCCGCGCCAGACCGTGCTCGACGCCGGGCGCTTGAATGAACACCTGTTGCGCCACGAAGTCAGCGTGCTGTGGCTCACCGCCGGGTTGTTCCATCAGTTCGCCGAGGCCCTGGCTCCGGCGTTCTCCGCCCTGCGGTTGCTGATGGTCGGCGGCGACGTGCTGGACCCGCGGTGCATCGAGCGAGTACTGCGCCACTCGCCTCCCGGGCAGTTGCTCAACGGCTACGGACCCACTGAAAGCACCACCTTCGCCACCACCCATTGCATCACCCTCGAGGATGCGCTGGCGGGCGACATTCCCATCGGTCGGCCCATCGGCAACACTCAGGTCTACGTCCTCGACGGGCAGCGCCAGGCAGTGCCCATCGGCGTCGTCGGCGAGCTGTACATCGGTGGCGACGGGCTGGCCCTCGGTTACCTGAACCAGCCACAGTTGAGCGAAGAGCGCTTCGTCACCAACCCCTTCACGCCTGGAACGCGGCTGTACCGCACCGGTGACCTGGTGCGCTGGCGTGCGGACGGCGTGCTAATGTACCTCGGGCGCAACGACTTGCAGGTCAAGGTCCGCGGTTTTCGCATCGAGCTGGGGGAAATCGAAGCGCAGCTCAAGGCGCTGCCCGGCATCACCGAAGCGGTGGTGCGGGTCGACGCCCAGCAGCGCTTGTTGGCTTATTTCAGCGCGACCCAGGCCCAGCAAGCCAACGAACTGCGGGCTCGCTTGGCCGCGGTATTGCCCGATTACATGCTGCCAGCCGCCTTTGTACATGTGGAGGCTTTCAGCCTGACGGCCAACGGCAAACTGGACCGCCGCGCCCTGCCCGAGCCTGCTAAAGAGCACTTCGCCCTGGAGCACTACGAAGCCCCCCAGGGGCCGGTGGAAAGTCGCCTCGCCGAGCTCTGGGCACAGACCCTCGGCGTGCCGCGGGTGGGACGCCAGGACAATTTCTTTGCCTTGGGCGGGCATTCGCTGATGGCTGTGCAACTGGTCGAGCAATTGCGGGCCGAAGGTTGGCACCTCGACATCGGGACCTTGTTCAGCGCGGCGAACCTTCAACATCTGGCCCTGCTGCTCGAACACCCGGTGAGTCCAGCCGAATCCCACTCGCCCGCCATCGCCTCGGGCATCGACCCGGACTGCCTGCGTATCATCCCGGAAATACTGCCCCTGCTCAGCCTTGCGCAAGCGCAGATCGACTCGATCGTCACGGCGGTCGAGGGTGGCACGGCCAACATCCAGGACATCTATCCGCTGGCGCCTCTGCAGGAAGGCTTGCTGTTCCAGCACCTGTTGCAACCGGATGACGACGCCTACCTGCTGCGCGCTACCCTGGCCTTTGACAGCCATGAGCGACTGCAAGGCTTCGTCGCGGCGTTCGACCAAGTTATCGCCCGTCACGACGTGCTGCGTAGCGCAGTACTCTGGGAAGGCCTGGACGAGCCGGTGCAGGTGGTCTGGCGTCGCGCGACTCTGCCGGTGCAACAGCTCGCCGACGGTGAAGGGTTCAGCGACCAGCCGCTGGACATCCGACGCGCGCCCCTGGCGCGGGCCTTCGTGCGTTTCGACAGCGCGACACAACACTGGCAACTGCAACTGGTCCATCATCACCTGGCCATCGACCACGCCACCTTGGGGTCGCTGTTTGCCGAAGTTCGTGAGCTGATGCTCGACCCCCATTGCCATCTACCCCCGAGCGTGCCGTTTCGCCAGTTCGTCGCCCAGGCGCGCCAGCCCCATCGCCAGGCCAGCGCCGAAGCTTATTTCCAGCGGCTGCTCGGCGACCTCACCGAGCCGACCCTGCCCTATGGGCTGCACGACGTACAAGGTTCGGGCCGCGATAATCGCGAGGCCCAACGTGCGCTGGAACCGGCCCTGGCCCTGCGCTTGCGACGGTTGGCCAAGACCTGGGAGGTCGGCGTCGCCAGCCTGTTCCACCTGGCCTGGGCTCTGCTGATCGGCAAGTCCAGCGGTCGTGACGAGGTGGTATTCGGCACCGTGCTGTTCGGTCGTTTCAGCGCCGGTGAGCAAGCCGAGCGGGCGCTGGGCATGTTCATCAACACCTTGCCGCTGCGCATCGATCTCGACGCGCCGCTGCACACGGCACTGCGACAGACCCACGGCCGGCTGATCGAATTGCTGACCCACGAGCACGCGCCTCTGGCACTGGCGCAACGGTGCAGTGCCCTGCCCGCCCAGACGCCGCTGTTTTCGGCGTTGCTGAACTTTCGTCACAGTCAGGCTCAACGCAGCGCACAACCGGCGTTCGCGCTGCCCGGTACGCAGTGGCTGGGCAGCGAGGAACGCAGCAACTATCCGTTCAGTCTGTCTGTGGACGACCTCGGCGACGGCTTCGCCCTCACCGGGCAAATCCATCATTCGGTGAACGCCGAGGCGGTGTTGGCCCATATGGTCCATGCCCTTGAAGTGTTGGCACAGAGCCTGGAGTCGACACCGACGATACGGGCTTGCACCTTGGACACATTGCCCCCCGCCCAGCGCGAGCAAGTGCTGAACGGGTTCAATGCCACCCACCGGGCGCACCCACGCGACACCCTGCTGCATGAGCCCTTCGAGCAGCAGGCAGCCCTGCATCCTGATCGGGTGGCGGCGCAGATCGACAGCGCCGGGGAGACGTCGCTCACCTATGCGCAACTCAATGGCCGTGCCAATCAACTGGCCCATGCCTTGCTGGCCGCCGGCGTGCGCCCCGATGATAGGGTAGCGATTTGCCTTGAACGCGGCCCTCACCTGCTGGTGGCCATGCTCGCCACCCTGAAGGCCGGTGCAGCCTACGTGCCGCTGGACCCGGCCTATCCGGCGGCACGCCTGGTGCACATGCTTGAAGACAGTGCGCCGCGCCTGGTGCTCACCAGCCAGACCGCGCATGGGCGTTTACCGGCGTCGTCCGGCGCCGCCCAGTGGCAGCTGGACTCGCCGCCGCTGGCGGACCGCCTGGGCGTCCTGTCCCTGGACAACCCAAAGATCCCGGACCTGACCCCGGCGCACCTGGCCTACGTGATCTACACCTCCGGCTCCACAGGCCTGCCCAAGGGCGTGATGATCGAACACCGCAACGCCGGTAACCTGCTGCATTGGGCGCTGGATAATTTCCAGGTCGAGGAGATGCAACTGAGCCTGTTCGCCACCTCGATCAACTTCGACCTGGCGGTGTTCGAATGCTTCGTGCCGCTGGCCGCCGGCGCGACCCTGCAACTGGTGGACAACGCCCTCTCACTGGTGGCCCAGCCACGGGCCGTGACGCTGGTCAACAGCGTGCCCTCGGCGGTGGAGCAACTGGCGCGGATCGACGCCATCCCCGACACCGTCCGCGTCATCAACCTGGCCGGCGAACCCCTCAAGGCGCCGCTGGTGGCGCAATTGTTCAGCCGCAGCGCGGTGCGCCGGGTGTGCAACCTCTACGGCCCGACCGAAACCACCACTTACTCCACCTGGCTGTCGATGCACCGCGAAGACGGTTACCTGACCGGCATTGGTCGCCCTTTGGACAACACCCGGATTTACGTGTTGGACCGGCATCGCCAGCCAGTGCCGCTGGGCGTGGCCGGGGAGATCTACATCGGTGGCGCCGGTGTCGCGCGAGGCTATTTGAACCGCAGCGAACTGACCACCGAACGCTTCCTGCCCGATCCATTCGTCGACGATCCCGCGGCGCGCATGTACCGCACCGGCGACCTGGGGCGCTGGCGGGCCGACGGTCAGCTGGACTACCTGGGGCGCAACGACTTCCAGGTCAAAGTGCGCGGTTTTCGCATTGAACTGGGGGAAGTCGAGGCCCAGTTGCTGGGCCTGCCGGGCGTACGCGAAGCGGTAGTGGTAGCGCAATCCGCGCCGTCCGGCGACCCGCGACTGGTTGCCTACCTGGTGGCCGAGGATGCCCACGCGCCAACCCTCGGCACGGCGGCTGTACGCACCTATCTTGAACACCGCTTGCCGGACTACATGCTGCCCAGCGCCTGCATCCTCCTGGAGCGCCTGCCACTGACGCCCAACGGCAAGCTCGACCGCCAGGCCCTGCCGATGCCCGGCACCCCCATCGCCGACGGCATCAGGCAGCCGCCCCGCGGTGACACCGAACAACGTCTGGCGGCGATTTGGGCGCAAGTGCTCGGCCAACCGGACATCGACCGCGAGGATGACTTCTTCAGCCTTGGCGGGCATTCGCTGCTCGCGGTGCAACTGCTCGGGCAACTGCGCCGCAATGGTTGGAATCTGGACATCCGCAGCGTCTTCGAGCGCTCGACCCTCGCCGCCCAGGCCCGGCGCCTGGAAGCACTCGACAGCAGCGCCGCGCCCGAGGCCAGTGTCAGTACCATCGCGCGCTCCTGCTCGCGCATCACCCCCGAGATGCTCGACCTGGTGACGCTGTCCCAGACGCGTATCGACCAGATCGCCGCGCAGGTGCCCGGCGGAGCGGCCAATATCCAGGACATCTACCCGCTGGGCCCGTTGCAGGAAGGCATGCTCTATCACCACCGGGCCCAGCGTGACGGTGATCGCTACGTGCTACGCAGTTTGCTGGCGTTTACCGACGAGGCCTGCCTGCAACGGTTCTGCGCCGCGCTGGAACAGGTCATTGCCCGGCATGACGCGCTGCGTACCCTGGTGCTCTGGGAGGATCTGGGCGAGCCATTGCAGGTGGTCCTGCGACACGTCGCGTTCACGCCCCGACGCCTGGTGCTCGACGGCGAGGATATCGCTGCCCGCTTGCACGCCAGCGCCGACCCGCGCCATTTCCGTCTCGACCTGCGCCAGGCGCCGCTGATCGAAGCCCGCGTAGCCTTTGACGCGGTCCATGATCGTTGGCTGCTGTTGTTGCTCCATCACCATGTGGTGGTGGATCACACCTCCCTGGAGTTGATGGTCGAAGAAATTGCGCTGATCGAAGGCGGTCGTCGGGCAGAATTGCCCGCGCCCACCAGCCCCCGCGGCCTGGTGGCCCAGGCACGGCGCCCGGAGGTGGTGGACGCTGCGCGCAAATTCTTCAGCGAGCAGTTGGGCGACCTGGACGAGCCGACCCTGCCTTTCGACGTCGATTTGCACGCCGATCCGCGCTGGCACGCCCTGGAGCACCGGCAAGCGTTGAGCCCGGAGCTGGCGCGCCGGCTGCGCCAGCAGGCCCATGCCCATGGCGTGAGCGTGGCAGGTATCTGCCATCTGGCGTGGGCATTGGTGCTGGAACGCCTCAGCGGCCGCGACGATGTGGTGTTCGGCACGGTGCTGTTCGGACGCCTGCAAGCTGGCGCCCATGCGGACCGGACCCTGGGCCTGTTCATCAACACGCTGCCATTGCGCGTGCGCCTGCAAGGCAGCACCCGCGCCGTGCTGCAGAGGGTTCAGGAGACGTTGAACGGTCTGCTCTGCCACGAGCAGACCCCGCTGGCGCTGGCCCAGCGATGCAGCGCGGTACCGGCGGGCACGGCCCTGTTCAGCGCGCTGTTCAACTACCGCTACAGCCATGCCGGGCAAGCGAACATCCCCCAGGCGATGCCGGGAATGACCCTGCTGCACAGTGAGGAACGCACCCACTACCCCTTCAACCTGGCGATGGATGACCTGGGCGAAGGTTTCCAGCTCACGGCCCAGACGCACCCCGAACACTCGCCCGAGCGGCTCGTCGAATTCATGCTGCAAGCCCTCGACTCGCTGGTAGAGAACCTGGCACAGACAGGCGAGATGCCGGTGCAGCAATTGCGCGTGCTTCCCCCGCAAGAAGAGGCGTACCTGGACCGCCTCAACCCGCCGCCCACGGTTGCGCCCGAGGGAACGCTGGTGCAGCGGTTTGCCGAACAGGTCGCGGCAACGCCGGACGCCTTGGCGGTAATCGACGAGCATCAGTCCCTGACGTTCCGTGAGCTCGACCGGCAAGCTGACCGCCTGGCCCATCACCTGCTGGGCCAAGGGCTGCGGCGCGGTCAGTTCGTCGCTGTCTGCCTGGAGCGCCAGGCGCATGCGGCGGTTGCCTTGCTGGCGGTGTGGAAAGCCGGCTGTGCCTACGTGCCGATGGATCCCGACTACCCGGCCAGCCGCCTCGCCTATCTGCTGGATGACAGTGCCCCCGCGGCGCTGATCACCCAGGAGCAGGTGGGCGACCGGCTGCCCGCCTTCACGGGCGGACCGTTGATCAGCCTCGACGCGCCCGTACAACCTGGCTGGCTGCAAGTCCCGGCAACGGCAGAATCCGCACCCGGCCCCCAGCCGACTGACCTGGCGTACATGATCTACACCTCCGGCTCCACCGGGCAGCCCAAAGGGGTCATGGTCGAGCACCGCTCGGTGCTCAATCTGTGGGCCGGCCTGCGCCAGCGTTTGGACGACCTGCCCCCCAACAGCCGCTGCTCACTCAATGCGTCGATGGCCTTCGATGCCTCGGTGCAGCAGCTTTGCCAATGGCTCAGTGGTCACTGCCTGGTGCTGATTCCCAAACGTATACGGCTGGATGCCGGGGCCCTGCTGGATTACCTGCACCACCAGCAGGTCACACTGTTCGATTGCACGCCGAGCCAGTTGCAAGCCCTGCTCAAGCACCGGCAGGCCCAAGCCCAGCCACAGCCATTGCCGCCGCGCATCCTGCTGGGTGGCGAGGCGGTACCCGCTGAACTGTGGACACAACTGGCCAAGGAATCCGATCTGCGTGTCCTGAATGTCTACGGCCCCACCGAGTGCACCGTCGACACTACCAGCGCCTGGCTCGATCAACATGCGCTGCCGAGCCTCGGACAGCCGCTGCCCAATACCCGGGTGCAGGTGCTCGACGCCCATGGTCGGCGCGTCCCGCTGGGGGTGGTCGGAGAGATTCATATCGGCGGCCAGGGCGTGGCGCGCGGCTATTGGCGGCGTGAGGCGCTCACCGGCGAACGTTTCTTTGTCGACCCGTTTACCCGCGAACCCGATGCGCGCTTGTATCGTACCGGCGACCTGGGCCGCTGGGAGTCGGATGGCAGCCTCAGTTACCTGGGACGCACCGACTTCCAGGTGAAGATCCACGGGCATCGCATCGAACCGGGTGAAATCGAAAGCCACCTGCTGGCACTGCCCGGAGTGCGCCAGGCCGTGGTGGTGGGCAGTCCCGATCGCCACGGCGTGGACCGGCTGATCGCTTACTTGCAGGGCGACACACTGCCGACTCCAGGCCAGGCCCGCACCACCCTGAGCGAACAGTTGCCCGACTACATGCTGCCCAGCGCCTATGTGTGTTTGGACCGGCTGCCGCTGACCGCCAACGGCAAGCTCGACCGCAACGCGCTGCCCGAGCCGGACGCCCAGGCGTTCGTGCAGACGCCCTATGAGGCCCCCCAAGGCGAAATCGAGATCGTCCTGGCCGCCCTCTGGTGCGAGCTGTTGAATGTCGAGCGGGTCAGTCGCCACGACAATTTCTTCGCCCTGGGCGGCCATTCGCTGATCGCCATGGGGCTGGTCGAGCGCTTGCGCCAACACAACCTGCGGGCCGACATCAGCCAACTGTTCACCGCGCCGACCCTCGCCGGTCTGGCGGCGGTCACCACTCCATTGAAGGAACTGCTCCTGTGACTGCGGATCAATTGCTGGCCTTGCTCAAACACCGTGGCGTCACCCTGTCCCTGCGCGGCGACCAACTGTCGGTGGTGGCCGACGACGAAGTCCTGGCCGATCAGGCACTGATCGCACTGCTGCGCAGCCACAAACCGGCGCTGATCGAAGCACTGCGCCAGCCCGCGACCCCGGCGGTCCGGACCAGCGGACTGCCGGTGGGGACCACCCATATCACCCCGGCGATGTTCGACCTGTGCCAGCTCGATCAGGCGCAGATCGAAAGCATCGTGGCCGGCGTGCCCGGTGGCGCGGCGAATATTCAGGATATCTATCCGCTGGTGCCGTTGCAGGCCGGCATTCTGTTTCACCATCTTCTGCAGGCGCATGGCGACACTTATTTGCTCCACGTGTTGCTGGCCTTCGACAATGAGGCCTGCCTGCGGCGCTTCATGGAAGCCCTGAACCAGGCCATCGCCCGTCACGACATCCTGCGTACCGCGCTGGCCTGGGAAGGCCTCGACGAACCGGTGCAGGTGGTCTGGCGTCAGGCTCCACTGATCATGGAGCGATTCGCCACCGACCAGGCCGATGTCGCGGCCGCGCTGCGAGCCCATACCGATCCGCGTCGGCAACGCCTGGACCTTCGCCAGGCGCCACTGATGCGCGCAGTCGCCGCCGAGGACCCGGCCGGCGGGCGTTGGCTGTTGCAACTGCTGCATCATCACGCGGTCATGGACCACACCTCCCTGGAGCGGCTGGTGGGGGAAGTCGCGGCGATCCAGCAAGGTCGCGTGGACCAATTGCAGCCGCCACAACCGTTTCGCGACTTCGTCATGCGCGCGCGCCAGGGCTTGAGCGACGCGCAACACACGGCTTTTTTCAGTGAACTGTTGGGTGATATCGACGAGCCTACCGCACCGTGCGGCCTGCTCGATGTACGCGGCGATGGTAGCCAGGTGCAGACGTTGGAGGCGCCGCTGCCGGTGACGTTGAGTCGACGCATCCGCGAGCTGTCGCGGCGCCTGCAAGTCAGCAGCGCGAGCCTGTTCCACCTGGCCTGGGCGATGGTACTGGGCAAGACCAGCGGTCGCGACGACGTGGTGTTCGGCACGGTGATGTTCGGGCGATTGTCGGGCGCTGCCGAGGCCGCCACGGCCATGGGCCTGTTCATCAATACCCTGCCGCTGCGGGTCCGCCTGGCAGTCCCCGTGGAGCAGGCGCTGCAGCAAACCCACACCCTGCTCAGCCGACTGATTGCCCACGAACATGCGCCCCTGGCCCTGGCCCAACGCTGCAGCGCCCTGCCCAATGGCACCGCGTTGTTCTCGGCACTGCTCAATTACCGCCACAGCGTGGGCAATGACCAGGCGCCTGCGCTCGCTGGCATGCGCGTGCTCGGCGGCGAGGAACGCACCAATTACCCGTTCAACCTCTCGGTGGACGACCTCGGCGAGGGTTTCTCGTTGAGCCTGCAGATCGCCCCTCAGGTCGGCGCCGCGCCGGTGCTCGGCTGGCTTGGCAGTGCGCTGGAAAACCTGCTGGACGCCCTCGAACGGCAGCCCGACACACTGGCCTGTCACCTTTCGGTATTGCCCGAGGCGGAACGCCAGCGACTGCTACAGACCTTCAACGCCACGGCCCGCGAACGGCCCGCCGAGGACTTGCTGCATCGCGCCCTGGAACAGCAGGCCGAGCGTCAACCCGAGGCCATCGCCGCACGTTTTGACGCCGCTGGCGGCGCCGCGCCGTTGACCTACGGGCAGCTCAACCACCAGGCCAATCGCCTGGCCCACCTGTTGTTGCAAACCGGGGTTCGCCCCGACAGTCGCGTGGCGATTTGTCTTGAGCGTGGTCCGCACCTGCTGGTGGCCCTGCTGGGCATTCTCAAGGCCGGAGCGGCCTACGTCCCGCTGGACCCGGCCTACCCCCGCGAGCGCTTGGCGCACATGCTCGACGACAGCACACCGCGGGCGTTGCTGACGGTCACTGCACTGCAATCGAACGTGGCCGTCAGCGATGGCTGCACGCGGGTGTGCCTGGACGACCCGCAGACCCAGGCACGCCTGGCCGAACAACCCGCCGACAACCCGGACCCCGCCCAACTGGGCCTGGGCGCGCATCACCTGGCTTACGTGATCTACACCTCCGGCTCCACCGGTACTCCCAAGGGCGTGATGATCGAGCACCGTAACGCCTGCAACCTGTTGCACTGGGCGTTGCATGCTTTCGACGCCGCCAGCCTGCGCGACAGCCTGTTCGCCACGTCAATCAACTTCGACCTGGCGGTCTTCGAATACTTCGTGCCGCTGGCCGCCGGCGCGACCCTGCACATGGCCACCAATGCCCTGGCGCTGCTCGACCACCCCGTGCCGGTGACGCTGATCAACAGCGTGCCTTCGGCGCTCGATGCGCTGGTCGGCGCCCAGGCGATTCCGGCGTCGACACAGGTGGTCAACCTGGCGGGCGAACCCCTCAAGCAGGGACTGGTGGAGCAAATTTTCGCCAACAGCGCGGTACGGCGGCTGTGCAACCTGTATGGCCCTTCGGAAACCACCACCTACTCGACCTGGGTGTCGATGGACCGTGAGCAGGGTTTCGTACCGGGCATCGGCCGGCCACTGGACAATACCCGGGTGTACCTGCTCGACGCCCATCGCCAGTTGGTGCCCTTGGGGGTTACCGGCGAAATCTACATCGGTGGCGCCGGGGTGGCGCGCGGCTACCTGAATCGGCCGGCGCTGACCGAGGAGCGTTTCGTCCAGGACCCGTTCGCCAGCGAAGCCGGCGCGCGAATGTATCGCACCGGCGACCTCGGTCGATGGACGCCCGACGGGCAGTTGTTGTACCTGGGCCGCAACGATTTCCAGGTCAAAGTGCGCGGCTATCGCATCGAATTGGGCGAAATCGAAAGCACCCTCAGCCGGGTGCCGGGTGTGCAGCACGCGGTGGTCATCGCCCGCCAGGACGCGCCGGGCGACCCACGCCTGGTGGCGTACTGGGTGATGCAGCCCGAGGTCCCGGTGAGCGAGGCGCAATTGCGCGATGTCCTGGCCGCGACGCTGCCCGAGTACATGCAGCCCAGTGCCTATGTCGCCTTGCCGGCGCTGCCCCTGACCCCCAACGGCAAACTCGATCGAAGTGCCTTGCCGGCCCCGGATCAGGCAGTCGACGGCCCCTTCGAGGCACCCCAAGGCCCGTTGGAAACCCAACTGGCGGCGATCTGGGGCCGCCTGCTGGGATTGGCGCAGGTCGGTCGCCAGGCGCACTTCTTCCAATCCGGGGGGCATTCGCTGCTGGCCGTGCAACTGGTTTCTCAATTGCGCCAACAGTTGCGGATCGAGCTGCCCCTGGCCAGTGTGTTCGAAAACCCGACCTTGCAACAGCAGGCGCGCGCCATCGAAGCCTTGGCCGCGTCCGGCCACCTTGGCGCGGCGCCGATACCGGTCGCAGCCCGGCAGGCGCCGCTGCCGCTGTCGTTCGCCCAGCAACGCCTGTGGTTCATCGCCCACCTGGATGCCCAGGCCAGTGCTGCTTACCACATGGCTGGCGGTTTGCGCTTGCGCGGCGATCTGGACGAAGCGGCGTTGCGCGCCGCGCTGTCACGCATCGTCGAGCGGCATGAAGCCCTGCGCACCCGGTTCGTGGCCGAAGGCGGCGAGCCCTGCCAAGTCATCGACCCGCCAGCAGGTTTCTTCCTGCGCAGCGTCGACCTGCGGGGCCAGCCACCCATGGCGTTTCAGGCTCACTGCGTCGAAGCCGCCGAAGCACCTTTCGACCTGGCACAAGGGCCGCTGATCCGTGGCTGTCTGTTGCGCCTGGCCGACCAGGAGCATGTGCTGCTGGTGACCTTGCACCATATCGTCGGTGATGCCTGGTCGCTGGGTGTGCTCACTCGTGAGCTGAGCGTGCTCTATCAAGCGTTCATCCAGGACCGCACCGATCCCCTGCCACCACTGGCCATTCAGTACGCCGATTATGCGTTGTGGCAGCGCTCTTCCCGTCAGGTCCAACGAGTCACCGAACAATTGGACTACTGGCGTGAGCAACTCGCAGACGCCCCGCCGTTGCTGCAGTTGGCGCTGGACCGGCCGCGGCCAGCGCAGCAGGATTTTACCGGCGCCAGTCTCGACGTGAGCATGGATGCGATATTGGTGCAGGCTCTCAGGCAACTGAGCGAGCGCCATGGCAACACCCTGTTCATGACCGTGCTGGCCGCCTGGTCGGTGGTCCTGGCGCGCCTCTCCGGGCAGGAAGACCTGGTGATCGGCTCGGTTCTGGCCAATCGCACCCGCGCCGAAGTCGAGCCGTTGATCGGCTTCTTCGTCAACACCCAGGCCCTGCGGGTGCGGTTTACCGATGCCCTGCGGGTGGATCAGTTGCTGGCCCAAGTGCGGCGCACCGCTCTGGACGCCCAGGCGCACCAGGACGTCGCCTTCGAGCAGGTGGTGGAGGCACTGAACCCGCCGCGTTCGCTGGCCCACAGCCCGATCTTCCAAGTTATGTTCGCCTGGCAGAACGCGCCGCAGCCGAGCCTGGAACTGGGCGCACTTGAGCTCACGCCGCTGACCACCACCGAAGACAGCGCCAAGTTCGACCTGACCCTGAACCTGCACGAACGCGACGGCATGATCGCCGGCCGCCTGACCTATGCCACCGCCCTGTTCGACGCTGCCACCGTGCAACGTCATTGGCAGGCGCTGTGCACCACCTTGCAAGCGATGATCGACGATGACCGGCAGACGCTCGACGGACTGTCGATTCTCGGTGACGACGAACGTCATCAGGTGTTGCGCGGCTTCAATGACACGGCCCGCGACTACCCCGCTGATGAACCCTTGCACAGCCTCTTCGAGGCCCAGGCCCGCCGTCGGCCCGAAGCCACGGCGATCCAGGACGTCACCGGCGCCATGAGTTACCGCCAGCTCGACCAGCGCGCCGAGCAACTGGCGCACTGGCTGGCTGCCCAAGGTATTGGCGAAGGCGCCCGGGTGGCGCTGTGCCTGGAGCGTGGCCCGCGCTTGATCCTGGCCATCCTGGCAATTCTGAAAAATGGTGCGACCTACGTGCCCATCGACACCGCCACCCCGGCGCAGCGCCAGCGTGCCATGCTCGAGGATTGCGCCAGCGCCTGGTTACTCGTTGACGAATGGCCAGCCGCGCCGCTGGACGCGCCCATGGCGTGCCGGGTGCTGGTCCCGTGGGACTCGGACCTTTCCCTGGACGATGACGCGCCCCGGCGCCAGATCAACGCGGTGCCGGCGAATGCCCCTGCTTACATCATGTACACCTCCGGTTCCACCGGCGCGCCCAAAGGCGTGCAGGTGCTGCACCGGGCAGTCGCCCGACTGGTGCTCAACAATGGCTTTGCCGACTTCACCGCCCAGGACCGTATCGCCCTGGCTGCCAACCCGGCCTTCGATGCCAGCACGCTGGAAATCTGGGGCGCCTTGCTCAACGGTAGCTGTCTGGTGGTCTGCCCGCGCCAGACCGTGCTCGACGCCGGGCGCTTGAATGAACACCTGTTGCGCCACGAAGTCAGCGTGCTGTGGCTCACCGCCGGGTTGTTCCATCAGTTCGCCGAGGCCCTGGCTCCGGCGTTCTCCGCCCTGCGGTTGCTGATGGTCGGCGGCGACGTGCTGGACCCGCGGTGCATCGAGCGAGTACTGCGCCACTCGCCTCCCGGGCAGTTGCTCAACGGCTACGGACCCACTGAAAGCACCACCTTCGCCACCACCCATTGCATCACCCTCGAGGATGCGCTGGCGGGCGACATTCCCATCGGTCGGCCCATCGGCAACACTCAGGTCTACGTCCTCGACGGGCAGCGCCAGGCAGTGCCCATCGGCGTCGTCGGCGAGCTGTACATCGGTGGCGACGGGCTGGCCCTCGGTTACCTGAACCAGCCACAGTTGAGCGAAGAGCGCTTCGTCACCAACCCCTTCACGCCTGGAACGCGGCTGTACCGCACCGGTGACCTGGTGCGCTGGCGTGCGGACGGCGTGCTAATGTACCTCGGGCGCAACGACTTGCAGGTCAAGGTCCGCGGTTTTCGCATCGAGCTGGGGGAAATCGAAGCGCAGCTCAAGGCGCTGCCCGGCATCACCGAAGCGGTGGTGCGGGTCGACGCCCAGCAGCGCTTGTTGGCTTATTTCAGCGCGACCCAGGCCCAGCAAGCCAACGAACTGCGGGCTCGCTTGGCCGCGGTATTGCCCGATTACATGCTGCCAGCCGCCTTTGTACATGTGGAGGCTTTCAGCCTGACGGCCAACGGCAAACTGGACCGCCGCGCCCTGCCCGAGCCTGCTAAAGAGCACTTCGCCCTGGAGCACTACGAAGCCCCCCAGGGGCCGGTGGAAAGTCGCCTCGCCGAGCTCTGGGCACAGACCCTCGGCGTGCCGCGGGTGGGACGCCAGGACAATTTCTTTGCCTTGGGCGGGCATTCGCTGATGGCTGTGCAACTGGTCGAGCAGCTGCGGGTGGACGGTTGTGCCATCGATGTGCGCACCCTGTTCGGCGCCCCCACGGTTGGTGCACTCGCGGCGATCCTGACCAAGCCCGGCGAGACGCCGACCGACGCCCCTGATGCAGCAGGTGGTCCCCTACCGCCGGGCTGCACCCGGATCACCCCAGACTTGCTGCCTCTGGTGGACCTGACCCAAGCACAGATCGATCGGATCGTTGCCGGCGTTGAAGGGGGCGCGGCCAACGTCCAGGACATCTACCCCTTGGCGCCGTTGCAGGAAGGTCTGTTTTTTCATTATCTCTTGCAGGACCAGGGCGATACCTACCTACTGCACACCACCCTGGCGTTTGACCAGGAGACCGGCCTGGACGCGTTCTGCGAAGCCTTGCAACGGGTCATCGAGCGTCACGACATCCTGCGCACCGCCCTGGCCTGGGAAGACCTGGACCAACCGGTGCAGGTGGTCTGGCGCACCGCGCCGCTGCCGGTCGAGGTGCTGCGCATCACCCAGGACGATGCGCTGGCGCAGTTGCAAACCCACACCGATCCCCGCCAGCGGCGCCTGGACATCCGCCAGGCGCCGCTGCTGCGGATGGTGAAGGCATTCGACGCCGCGCAGCAGCGTTGGCTGTTGCAGGTCTTGCACCATCACCTGGTACTGGACCACACCACCCTGGAGCGCATGGTCGAAGAAATCGTTCTGATTCAACAGGGCCAGAGCAATGCACTGGGGGAGCCCGTGCCGTTCCGCCGCTTCGTTGCCCACGCCCGGCGTGGCCAGGACAGTGCCCGACAGCAGGCGTTTTTCGAATCGATGCTGGCCGATGTCAGCGAGCCCACGGCCCCGTTCGGGCTGCTCGATGTGCAGAACACCGGCGCCCTCGACGAAGTACGCGCGCCCCTCGAACCGACACTGGCGACCGCCCTGCGCCAAGCGGCGCGTCGACATCGGGTGGGTGTGGCCAGCCTCTTTCACCTGGCCATGGCGCTGGTGTTGGGCAAGGCCACCGGCCGCGCCGATGTAGTGTTCGGCACGGTGTTGCTGGGGCGACTGCAAGGGGTGCAAGGCGCCGACCAGGCATTGGGCGTTTTCATCAATACCCTGCCGCTGCGCATCGGTTTTGCACAGCGTTCGGTGGTCGACAGCCTGCAACACACCCATCAGACGTTGTCGGCGCTGCTCGAACACGAGCACACGCCATTAGCCCTGGCCCAACGTTGCAGCAGCGTGCCGTCCGGTACGCCGCTGTTCTGCGCCTTGCTCAATTTCCGCTACAGCCTGGAAGACACCCCGCACCAGCAGGTGGAGGGCATGCGCGTGCTGAGTACTGCCGAGCGCACCAACTATCCCTTCACCTTTTCGGTGGACGACCTGGGCCAGGGCTTCAACCTGACTGCGCAGATTGCCGGTACGGTGGGCGCGCAACGGGCCTGGAGCTTCATGCATTGCGCCCTGGCGAGCCTTGTCCAGGCCTTGGACACCGACCCGCAGCGGCTTACCCGTTGCCTCGATGTACTGCCGGCGCAAGAACGCCAGCAACTGGCGCGGTTCAACGCCACCCAGCGCGCCCAACCTGAACGCGCCCTGCTGCACGAGCGCGTTGAAGCCCAGGCACGGCTGACGCCGGCGGCGGTGGCGGTGCGTTGCAAGGACCGCGAGCTGACCTATGCCCAACTGGACCGCCAGGCCCGTCTCTTGGCCCTGCACCTGCAAGCACTCGGCGTCGGCCCCGACCAGCGAGTCGGCATCCATTTGCGCCGCAGCCCCGAACTGGTCGTCGCGCTCCTGGCTGTGCTCAAGGCCGGCGGTGCCTATGTTCCGCTGGACCCGGCGTACCCGGCCCAGCGCCTGGCCTACATGCTCGAAGACAGCGCTCCGGTGGCAATCCTGGCGATGGGCGATGCGCCGCTGACGCTGGCCCTCGCCGGCGATTGCCAGCGCTTGAATGTCGACGAGGTGCTGCGCGGCGGTAACGCACCGCTGGGTGGCGCGCCGTTGGGCGCGGGGCTTGAGCCCCATCACCTGGCCTACATGATCTATACCTCCGGTTCCACCGGTCAGCCCAAGGGCGTGATGATTGAGCACCGCAACGCGCGTAACTTCCTTGACTGGGCGCTGCGCAGCTTCAGTGCGCAAACCCTTGAGCGCAGCCTGTTCAGCACTTCGATCAACTTCGACCTGTCGGTATTCGAATGCTTTGCGCCGCTGTCCTGTGGCGGCACCCTCGAACTGGTGGACGACGCCCTCGCCTTGCTCGACCAGCGCCCGGACCTGAGCCTGCTCAACACGGTGCCGTCGGCGCTCGACGCGCTGCTGCGCGCCGACGCCCTGGCGGCTTCGCTGGAATGCGTCAACCTGGCCGGCGAGGCATTGCCCGGGGCATTGGTGGAGCGGTTGTTCGCCGACAGCGCCGTGCGCCAGGTCAACAACCTCTACGGCCCGACCGAAACCACTGTCTATTCGACCTGGGTGTCGATGGACCGTGACCGAGGGTTCCAGCCGCACATCGGCCGCCCCATCGACAACACTCAGGTGCATGTTCTCGACGAAGCCATGCAACCCTTGCCAGTGGGCGTGCCGGGCGAGCTGTACATCGGCGGTGCCGGCGTCGGGCGCGGTTACCATCGCCGCCCGGAGCTGACCCGGGAGCGTTTCCTGGCCGACCCGTTCAGCAGCGACCCGACGGCGCGGCTGTACCGCACGGGCGACCTGGGCTTTTGGGATGCCGAGGGGCAGCTCCATTACCTGGGACGCAACGACTTCCAGGTCAAGATCCGTGGTTTTCGCATCGAATTGGGGGAAATCGAAGCGGCCTTGCTGGCCCTGCCCCAGGTCAGCGCCGCAGCGGTGCTGGCACTTGCGCGTGAGGGCCGCGAGCCGGCGTTGGTGGCCTACGCGGTGGCGGCCGCCGGTCATGAACCACTGGTTGCGACGGCCCTACGCGATGCCCTGGCCGAGGTTTTGCCGGGACACATGGTGCCGGCCCTGATCGTGCCGCTGGACAGCCTGCCGTTGACGCCCAACGGCAAACTCGACCGCGCGGCCTTGCCGCGCCCCGGCGAAGACGCCTGGAGCACCCAGACTTACGAGGCACCACGCGGAGAACAGGAAAGCCTCATGGCCGAAATCTGGTGCGACCTCCTGGGCGTGGCCCGGGTTGGCCGGCACGATGATTTCTTCGAGCTGGGCGGGCATTCGCTGCTGGCCGTGCAATGGGTTTCGCGGGTGCGCCAACGCCTGGGCCTTGAACTGCCCCTGGCCACCCTGTACGCGCACCCGAGCGTGGCCGGACTGGCACCGTTGCTGGTCAAAGCGGCACGCAGCACCCTGACGGGCATTCCCGTATTGCCGCAGACAGCGGCGCGGCCCTTGTCATTCGCCCAACAGCGTCTCTGGTTCATCGCACGCCTGGACGCCCAGGCCAGCGCTGCCTATCACATCAGCGGTGCCCTGCGCTTGGACGGCGAGCTGGACGAAAACGCCTTGCGCAATGCCCTGGCACGTATCGTCGAGCGCCACGCGGTGCTGCGCACGCGATTCATCGAGCAGGACGGCGAGGTCCGGCAAGTTATCGACCCCACCCCGCGCTGGGATTTCGAACGCGTGGAGCTGGCTAAAGCCGCCGACTTGCAGCCCGCCATGGCCCATGAAGCCGCCCGTCCCTTCGATTTGAGCGAGGGCCCATTGCTGCGGGTGTGGTTGGCGCGCCTGGGTGTCCATCGCCATGTGCTGCACGTGACTTTGCACCACATCATCGCTGACGGCTGGTCCATCGGCGTGCTGATCGACGAACTCTCGGTGCTGTACAAAGCTTTCCACGGCAACGTACCCGACTCGCTCGCGCCCCTGGCCATTCAATACGCCGACTACGCCGCCTGGCAGCGTCAATGGTTGGCCGGCGAGCGTGGTGCCAAGCAATTGGCCTATTGGCTCGAACACCTGCGCGAGGCCCCGGAACGGGTCGACCTGCCCACCGACCGCCCACGGCCGCCGCGCCAGGATTTCGCCGGTGCGCGCCTGGAGTTGGCTCTGGATGAGCCCACCGTTTCGCAGCTCAAAGCGCTGGGGCAGCGCCACGGTACGTCGTTGTACATGACGCTGCTGGCCGCCTGGGCCGTGGTGGTGGCACGCCTGTCCGGGCAGGCACGCGTGGTCATCGGTACCCCGGTCGCCAACCGCACTCGCAGCGAAGTGGAGCCGCTGATCGGCTTTTTCGTCAACACCCAGGCACTGTGCGTGGACCTGAGCGGCGAGCCGGACATCAGCCAGTTGCTGGCCCAGGTTCGCGAGCATGCGTTGCAGGCCCAAGCCCATCAGGACGTTCCGTTCGAGCACGTGGTCGAGGCGCTCAACCCGCCGCGTTCGTTGGCCCATACGCCGGTGTTCCAGCTGATGTTCGCCTGGCAGAACGCGCCCCGCAGCCGCCTGGACCTCGACGGCCTGAGCCTTACGCCCCTGGCCGGGGAGCAGACCACCGCGCCGTTCGATCTTTCCCTGGAGCTCTACGAAGCCGAGGGCCGGATCGTCGGTGGGTTCAACTACGCCTCGGCCCTGTATGACAGCGCCAGCGTCAGCCGGCATTGGTCTTATCTGGTCCAGGTGCTGCGTCAGTTCATCGCCGACGATCGCCAGGCGATCACACACCTGGCACTGGTCGACGCCGACGAACGCCAGCGCCTGCTGTACCAGCTCAACCCGGCGCCGACCCCATTCCCCGAGGCGAGCTGGGTGCACCGCCCCTTCGAGCGTCAAGCGCTGCTGCAGCCTGACGCCATCGCCGTTGAACTGCATGGGCGCGGCTTGAGCTATGGGGAACTGGACCGCCAGGCCAACCACTTGGCCTGGGCAATGATCGACCAGGGCGCAGGGCCCGGCCAACGAGTGGCCATCCACCTGCCCCGTAGCCTGGAAATGGTGCTGGCCCTGGTTGCCACGCTCAAGACCGGGGCGGCCTACGTGCCGCTCGACCCCGGTCAGCCGATTGCCCGTCGGCAAGGCATCATTGACGACTGCCAGCCCTGCCTGCTGCTGTGGGATGTCGAGCGGGTCGAGGCCTTGCAGACTGGCGAGGGCTGCCGCACGTTGTCCGTGCGTCTCTCGGCCACGGCGACACCCGTCCCCGCCGCACCACCGTTGGCGCAACCGAGCCCGGACGATCTGGCGTACGTCATGTACACCTCCGGTTCTACCGGCCTGCCCAAAGGCGTCGCCATGGGGCATCTGGCTCTGAGCAACCTGTTGACCTGGCAGGCCGGTCACGCGCTGCCTGGCGCCGCGCGCACCCTGCAATTCGCCGCGCTGGGCTTCGACGTGGCCTTTCAGGAGATGTTCTCCACCCTGGGCAGCGGCGGCACCTTGGTGCTGCTGGACGAAGCCCGGCGCCTTGACCTCGCCGCCCTGCCGCAGTGGCTCTGCGATAACCGCATCGAACGCCTGTTCCTGCCGTACATTGCCCTGGCGGCACTGGCCGAGCGCTGGAGCGAAGCACCGCTGGCGTTGCCGGCGCTGCGCGATGTAATCGTGGCCGGCGAGACCTTGCGCATTACCGCGGCGCTGCGCGCGTTTTTTCGCCAGCATCCCCAGGCACGCCTGCACAACCACTACGGTCCGACCGAAACCCATGTGGTCTGTGCCCATACCCTGGGCGATGACCCCGAGCAATGGGCCGACGTACCGGTGATCGGCCGTCCGATTGCCAATACCCAGGTGTGTCTGCTGGACGCTCATGGCCAATGGGTGCCCCAGGGCGCGGTGGGTGAGTTGCATGTGGCGGGCCTGGCCCTGGCCCAAGGCTATCTGAATCGACCGGACCTGACCGCTGAACGCTTCATTGACCACCCCCTCGACCAACACGGCGGAGCACGCCTCTACAAAACCGGTGACCTGGCGCGCTGGACTGTCGAAGGCACCTTGCAATACCTGGGACGCAACGACTCGCAGGTCAAGATCCGCGGTTATCGGGTCGAGCTCGCCGAGATAGAGAGTCGCCTAGATCAAGTGCCCGGCATCCGCGAATCGGTGGTCGTCGTGCAACAGGGCGAGCGTGGCGAACCCCGCCTGGTGGCCTACTTCAACGCGGCCCAAGCGCTGCCGCCACTGGCGCTGCGCAGCCAGTTGAGCGAACGTCTGCCGGAGTACATGGTGCCAGCCGCCTTCGTGCAACTGGCGAGCCTGCCGCTGACCGCCAATGGCAAGGTCGATCGCCTGCGCCTACCGGCCCCAACGCCTGAATCATTCGCCCAGATGCCCTACAGCGCGCCACGGGGCGAGCTGGAAGTCGGCCTGGCGGCGATCTGGAGTGAACTGCTTGGCGTCGAGCCGATTGGTCGAGAGGATGACTTTTTCGCCCTCGGTGGGCATTCGTTGCTGGCGTTGCGCTTGCTCGCTCAGGTCCGCCACCGGTTGGGCCTGGAAGTGCCGCTCTCGGCGGTCTTCGCCCAGCCACGCCTGCACGCCCTGGCCACGCTGCTTGGCAGTTCCGTCCACAGCCGTCAGGCCCCGTTGCCGGAGGCTGATCGCCGTCAGCCGCTGCCGCTGTCGTTCGCCCAGCAAAACCTCTGGCTGATCCAGCAACTCAATCCGGATTCGACAGCGGCCTTCAACATGCCGGCCGGTTTGCGCTTGCGCGGCCAGTTGGATGAAAGCGCCCTGCGCCGGGCCCTTGACCGCATCGTGGCGCGCCATGAAAGCCTGCGCACGCGCTTTGTCAGCCTGTCCGGACAAGCGCGACAAGTCATCGACCCGCCCGCCGCCTTGCCGCTGGTCAGCCTGGACCTGAGCACAGCCGGCGCGACGGAGTGGCAAGCCCATTGCGCCGAAGAAGCCGGTCGGCCCTTCGACCTCACCGACCAGTGGCCGGTCCGTGCCCGCCTGCTGCGCCTGGACGCCGACGACCACATCCTGCTGGTGACCGTGCACCACCTGGTCTCGGACGGCTGGTCCATGGGGGTGCTCACCGACGAGTTTTCCCAGCTCTACCGGGCCTTCAGCCAGGGCCGGGACGATCCATTGCCGGCACTGACGCACCAGTACGGCGACTACACCCTGTGGCAACGCCAATGGCTGCAAGGCGATGAACTGCAGCGCCAGCGTACCTATTGGACCGCGCACCTGGGCGCCGCACCGACCTGCGTCACCTTGCCCACTGACCGGCCACGCCCGCCGCGCCTGGATTACGCGGGTGCCAGCTTGCCGGTGCTCATCGACGCAGAGCTGACCCAGGGTCTCAAGACCTTGAGCCAGCGCCATAGCGTAACCTTGTACATGACCTTGCTGGCCGCCTGGTCCGTGGTGGTCAGTCGTTTCTCGGGCCAAGCCCAGGTGGTCATTGGCTCCCCCATCGCCAACCGCGCACGGGTCGAGCTGGAACCGCTGATCGGTTTCTTCGTCAACTTCCAGGCCCTGTGCATCGACCTGGACGAAGGGCCACGGGTCGACGCGCTGCTCGCCCAGGTCAGGGCGCACGCCCTCGCCGCCCAGGACCATCAGGACTTGCCCTTCGAGCAGGTCATCGAAGCACTCAACCCGCCGCGGTCACAGGCCCATAACGCGGTTTTCCAATTGATGCTGGCCTGGCAGAACGCGCCCCGTGGGGAGCTTGATCTGGGCAACGGTTTGCAGCTGGAAAGCGTTGGCGCGCCCGTGACCACGGCCAAGTTCGACCTGGCGCTGGACGTCCATGAGGTCGGCGGCGTGATCCAGGGCGGTTTCAATTACGCCACCGCGTTATTCGATGCCTCCACCGTGGCGCGCCATTGGCATGCCCTGCTGTCGGTGCTGCGGGCCATGGTCGCCGACGATCGACAAACCGTGACCACCATCGACTTGCTCAGCCGGGCCGAACGCCAGCAGTTGCTCGACGGTTTCAACCCCGTCGCTCCCCTGGAGCCGGCATCGGGCGAACGCCTGCACCAGCGTTTCGAGGCCCAGGCTGCGCGCCGAGGCGATGCCATTGCACTCCAGTACGGCACGCAGACCCTCAGTTATCGTGCCCTCAACCAACGCGCCAACCGCCTGGCTCATCGTCTTCGGGAGCTGGGTGTAGGCCCGGAAAGCCGCGTGGCGATCCACGCCGAGCGCGGCCTGGACATGCTCGTGGGCATCCTGGCGAGCCTCAAGGCCGGCGGCGCCTATGTGCCGCTGGACCCGGTCTATCCCGCGCAACGCTTGAACTTCATCCTTGGTGACAGCAACCCCCGAGTGGTACTGACCCTCGGGACACTTCCGCCAACGCTGCTGGTGCCTGCCGATTGCACGGCCCTGTCCCTGGACCCGCATTGCGGCAGCTGGGGCGAACAGTCCGGAACAGACCTGCCGGCCGATCCTCAGGCCAGCGATACCGACCTGGCGTACATCATCTACACCTCCGGCTCCACCGGCGTGCCCAAGGGCGTGATGGTCGAACACCGCGCGGTGCTAAGGTTGTTCAGCGCTACCGAAGGCTGGTTCGGGTTCAACGAGCGGGATGTCTGGACGCTGTTTCATTCCTTCGCGTTCGACTTCTCGGTCTGGGAAATCTGGGGCGCGCTGCTGCACGGCGGCCGGCTGGTGGTCGTGCCGTATTTGACCGCACGCAGTCCGCAGGATTTCTACGACCTGCTGGTAAACACCGGCGTCACGGTCCTCAACCAAACCCCCAGCGCCTTCTATGCCTGGATGAAGCAGACCCGCGCCGCGCCCCATCGCCTGCGCTGCATTGTGTTCGGTGGTGAAGCCCTCGACGGCGCGGCACTACGGCCCTGGTTCGCACGGCCGGACAGCCACCGTACACAACTGGTGAACATGTACGGCATCACCGAGACCACGGTGCACGTCACCTATCAAGCGATCGAAGCCGCCGACTGCAACACCGACACCGGGCTGGTGCCCATCGGCCGGCCGATCCCGGACCTGCGGATCTACTTGCTCGATGAACATGGCGAGTTGGTGCCCCAGGGCGTGGTCGGCGAGATCCACGTTGCCGGGCCCGGCCTTGCCCGGGGCTACCTGAACCGACCGGCCCTGGATGCCGAACGCTTCCTGCCAGCGCGGTTCGCCGGAAGTCGCGGCGAGCGGCTCTACAAGACCGGCGACCTGGCCCGCTGGACCGCCGACGGCCGGTTGCACTACCTGGGCCGTAACGACCAACAGGTCAAAGTGCGCGGCTTTCGCATCGAGCTGGGGGAAATCGAAGCGCGACTCGTGGCGTTGGACGGCGTGCGTTCGGCCGTGGTGCTGGCACGCCAGGACGAGCCAGGCGATCCGCGGCTGGTCGCCTACCTGCTGGCCGAGCCGGGTGGCGACCTGGAACCGGGGACGCTGCGCGCTGCCCTGGCCGAACAACTGCCAGCGCACATGCTGCCCGGCGCCTATGTCCAGTTGCAAGAATGGCCGCTGACGGCCAACGGCAAACTGGATCGACGTGCCTTGCCGGCGCCGGACCGTCAGGCTCTGCAGCAACGTCCCTACACGCCCCCGCACGGTGCCACGGAAACCTGTCTGGCGCAGCTGTGGTCGCAGTTGCTAGGGGTTGAGCAGGTCGGCCGTGAAGACAACTTCTTTGCCCTCGGCGGACATTCGTTGCTGCTGGTGCAACTGCTCGACGGCCTGCGCGCACAAGGCCTGGACGTGACCGTGGGTGCGCTGTTCAACGCCGAGAACCTGGCAGCACTGGCCCGTCAGGTGGTGACCCGGGACGCCGCTGAGGCCCAGGGCCTGTTGTGTATTCGCACGGGCGGCGGCCGCCAGCCACCACTGTTCTTCATCCACGAGGGCACCGGTGAGGCGCTGCCGTATGAACGGCTGGCCCGTCACCTGGACCCGGAACTCGGTCTCTACGCCGTGCAGGCCGCAGCCGAGCTGGAAGACGGTATCGACAACCCGACCCTCGCCAAGCGCTACATCACGCTGTTGCGCACTGTTCAGCCCGACGGTCCTTATCGGCTGGCGGGCTGGTCGGCCGGCGGTGTGCTGGCCTATGAAATGGCGCGTCAACTGCTGGGCGAGGACGAGCAAGTGGCGTTTCTCGGACTGATCGACAGCAGTCAACCAGGGGCACTGCGGGCACCGGTGTTGCCCTTCAGCCTCGACGAAAGTGATCTGCGCCAGCAGTTGCTTGGCTATCTGGCCACCCAACAGGTCGATGAGGATAGGCAGGTGCCATGGCACCGCGGCCTGGACCTCGACGCCGTGCTCGCCACGGCGCGCAGCCGAGGTTGGTTGCCGCCCGCCTTCGATCGCCCGGCACTGATCCGCCGTGCGCGCCTGAACCTGACCTTGCGCAACGCCATGGTTCGCTACCGGCCGGCGCCACTGGGCTTGCCTGTGCATCTATTCAGCGCGGCTTCGGCGCGTCCCGAGTTGACCGGCGCCCGCGACCTGGGTGCCGACTGGCGAGCGCTGCTGGGCGCGAACTTGATGGAACAGCGAATCGCAGGCGATCACTGGTCGATCATGCGCGATCCGAACCATCTGCAAGGTCTGGCGGCCGCCCTGGAACGGGCGCTGGACCAAAGCGAGTCGCATCCGCTCAAACCTGCCGCCAGCCGGTCCAGCCTGACCTTGCAAACCGGTTCGCCCAATGCGCCGTGCCTGTTCATGGTGCCGGGCGCAGGCGCCAACGTGAGCAGTTTCGTGCCTTTGGTGCGCCAGTTGGATGGGCGGTTGACGGTGATCGGGCTGCAAGCCCGTGGCCTCGATGGCCGCAGCGAACCCCATGGGTCGGTGCAGGCGGCGGCCCGCGCCTACGTGCGGGAAATCCGTGCCCAAGTGCCACAGGGCCCCTACTACCTGCTGGGGCATTCGTTCGGCGGCTGGTTGGCCTTTGAAATCGCCCGTCAGTTGCAGGCGAGCGGTGCGCAGGTGGCACCGGTGCTGCTGATCGACAGTCGTGTACCGGGCAAGCGCATGGCCCGTGACGCCCGCGAGGCCTTGGGGCGCTACGTAGCGTTGCTGGAACTCGACGCCGGATGCAGCCTGGAGCTTGACTTGGACACCCTGGCGAATCAGGAGCCGGAAGCACAATGCGCCACGTTGCTGGAGCGGATGCAGGCTGTCGGCCTGATGCCGGCACAGGCCAAGCCCACGTCGCTGCTCGGCCCGCTGCGGGTGTTCCAGGCCAACCTGGCGACCGACTACCAGCCGACGCCGGCCTACCCAGGCCCCGTGGTACTGCTGCAGGCCGAGCACGGCCGTGAACCACCCACTTCGGTCGAACAGCACTGGGATGCCTTCGCCCTGGACTGCCAGCGGTGCGTGATCGCCGACTGCGACCACCTGTCGATCCTCAAGGCACGTGCGGCCCCCACCCTGGCCGCTCACCTGCGCCACCACTGGCCCGCGCTGGAGGCGCCGTTATCCGATGAAGATTGACACAGGTGCTCCCCGAACCGGGCGCGAGCTTACTCGCAGAGCCAGTACTCAGCCGTCAATGACGTCGACTGAGCCGGCGCCATCGCGATCGGGCTCGCTCCCACAAGGGGCCCGGGCGGCCAGGCCCTGGCTGTGGGCCTGGCTCGGCCAGGTCGCTTCGACCCTGGGATCGGCTCTCGCGGCTTTCAGCCTGGGCATCTGGTTGTTGCAGCAACAGGCCAGTGTCACCGACTACGCCTGGGTCATCGCCTTGTCGGCGTTGCCTGGCCTGCTCCTGGCACCGCTGGCCGGCTGGCTGGTGGACCGTTGCGAGGCGCGGGCGATTTTGCTCGGTGTCGAAGGCTGCAGTGGACTCGCCGCGCTGGTGTTGTGGTGGTTGTTCGACCAGGGTGCATTGGATCGCGGCCAGGTGTATGCCTTCGCCGCGATCAACTCCAGTGCGCTGGTGGTGCGCATGCTGGTCTGCCAGGCGGCGATCCCGCGCTTGCTGCACAGCCCTCGCGCCATCGGACGGGCCAACGGCCTGATGCAACTGATGGTTGGCTTGCCGCAGCTGCTCGCGCCGACCCTGGCGGCATTGCTGCTGGGCGCTTTCGGCGTTCCCGGAGTGCTGTTGTTGGATGTGGGCACGGTGCTGTTTTCCGCGGGCATCCTGATTTGGCTGGCGCTGGTCGCTTCGGCGCTGCGCGTCACTGGCACCGGCCGCGCCGCATCCACCGTTGGCGTGCCGAGTGTACTGGCAGTGCTGCGTGCCCGTCCGGCATTGTGGGCACTGTTGGGCTACCTGGCGCTGAAACACCTGATGCTCGGCCTGGCCTCGGCGCTGTTATCGCCGTTGGTGATGGAGCGCCATTCAGTGCTGGTGCTGGGCACTGTGATGACCTGCGGCGGCCTGGGCATGCTCGCCGGCTCGTTGTGGGTGGTGGCCAGGCCACCCGCCCGGCTGATCCGCACTGTATTGCTCGCGGATCTGTTGCTGGGCGCCAGCGTGCTAGGCATCGGCATCAGCGACTCCCCGCTGCTGCTGTACGCAGCGGCTTTCGTTGCGTTTGGCTGCTTCTCGCTGAGCACCAGCAGCGACCAGAGCTTCTGGCAGCGCAGCCTGCCGGCCGAAGTGCTGGGACGCGTCCTGTCGACGCGGCAGATGGTTTGCCTGCTGGCGATGCCGATCGGTGCCTTGGGCGCCGGCACCCTGGCGGACACTTGGGCGATCCCGCTGTTGAGCGCCCCCGGCGCTTGGCAGACCACACTCGCCCCGGTACTGGGCAGCGGCAAGATCGGCGGGTTGAGCTTGCTGTTTGCCATCGCCGGGCTTCTGTATGTGCTGCTGGCTTGTCTCGGTCTGCTGATCAAGCCGCTACGACGGCTGGCACCGGGATGGACGGGAGCACCTGCGCCGTTTGCGCCAGACGTCGAACCTTGTTGAATCTGTTGCTCTCCGGAGCGGCATGGCTCCATGAGAGCGCGCTACTCAAGGCGCAGATTGACTGGGTGCCTTTGGTGATGCGGGCTGTGCGCTCTACACGGGAGGACTTTTGGCAGTGTATTCGTAGGTATTTACTCTCCGTCAATGCCCGGTATATTCGCTACCGGGTTACGAGGACCATGAGGGGCCTCGTCTTGACAAGGATAGTTGTATGAGCAAGTCGCGCCTGCGCAGCATATTTTCAGCCTCGCTTCTTTGTATCGGGATAAGCACCTCGGTGGGAGCTGTGGAACCCGGCATGCATCTGTACAACTGGTTTGGGTTTATCGCCCCCCAGACCCCGAAGGAGTTCGAGCAGGAAACCGGCACCCGCTTCCACATGGATGCATTTGACAGTGCCGAAATCATGCAGAGCAAGGTGATGGCTGGCCGCACGGGATACGACGTGGTTGTCGCCACCTCCAATGTCTTGCCAAGTCTGATCCAGGCCGGGGTGCTCCAGCCGCTGGATCGGAATCAGCTCGGCAATTTATCCCATGTCGATCCGGACATCTTGTCCCAACTTGCCGTCAACGATCCTGGTAATCGTTACGCCGTACCCTATCTCTGGGGCACCACGGGCATCGGCTATGACGTCGATAAAGTCAAAGCCGCACTGGGCGACGATGCTCCGGTCGACAGCTGGGACCTGATATTCAAAGAAGAGAACATCAGTAAACTGAAGTCCTGTGGCGTGGCGATGCTCGATTCGCCCAGCGAAATCATTTCGATTGCTTTGCATTATCTGGGGCTGCCGAGCAACAGCAAAAATCCGGATGACTACAAGAAGGCCCAGGCGCTGCTGTTGAAAATCCGTCCTTACGTGCTTTATTTCGACTCATCCCGAATTGACGCTGACCTCGCCGACGGCAATATCTGTGCGGTAGTGGGATGGGCCAATGGTGCTCTGGCTGCGCAGGCCATCAACGAGAAAAACCAAACCGGGCGCAAGATCGCCTACAGCCTCCCTCGCGAGGGAGCACTGGTCTGGTCGGAAAATCTGGTTTTATTGAAAGACGCTCCCCATCCGAAGGAAGGCATGGCGTTTATCAATTACATGCTGCGCCCTGAAATCATCGCAAAGACTTCAAATCACACGCTGTATCCCAACGCCAACAAAGACGCCACTGAGTTTGTCGAGCAACAATTACGTGACAACCCCTGGATTTATCCAGACAAGAAAACAGTTGCTTCACTTGTCCCTCTGGAGCCGTTGCCCCTGGCCTTGGAACGAATTCGCACCCGCGTCTGGACCAACGTGAAGAGCGGCATTTAAACCGCTGGCTTGCCCGGCGCTCAATTGGACAGGCGAGTCGCCCCCGGCCTGAGGGGCTGTTTGACGTAATTAAAACTGCATAGGGAAGGACAGTCCTCACTAAACAGGACTGTCCTAGAGGTCTTAGGAAGGGACAAAATCATGTGCCAAGGCGATTATCAAGCCAGCCTGAACTCGGACGAAAGCAAAGCCTACAACGAGATTGAAGAACAAATTATTCATTGCACGCCCGAACAAGCGTGGGCGATGTATTCCATCTCGACCGGGGTGGTGCGATTGAACATCTCCCAGGCAGTTAAAAAACTCATCATCGGCGGGAACAAGGCATTGCTGGAGGAGTTTCCCGAATTTGCCCCGGCCGGAAAGGCAGATCACCAGGCAAATTAGCGTGGATTTTCCTGATCCGGAATACGATGCCCGAAGAAATAACGAACACCACTTTCGAACCTACTGGCATGGGGGTCTTCGAGAAAGGCTTCCAGAAGGGCTGACGCCTGCATCGGTCTGAACACCCGATCATGATAAAAAGAAGAGCAGTCGATGCCGGTCGCACACTCGAAGCGCCGGCGCAGTTCGAATGGAAAACAAGGTTCTCGCAGGCGCCGCAAAATCCGCTGGGCCAGGCCAATCACACTCAGCGGTTCACCGCCGTCCACACAGACCTGGTCCGTACCGAATCTACCTGCCAGTTCGGCGCATCTGTTGAGCACCGCGTTGCGATAGCTTTCCAGTGAATCATAGTCCTGGTGGTCGCAGAGTTCGTACCCCGTCTCCAGACAACCCGAGAGATGCACTGGCAGGATCTCGGCATCGCTGATGGTCGCGACCCGTTCGAATGCAGCCAGAACAATGGGCATATCGGCCAGCTTTCCGCGCCGCGTGAGCACTGCGCCCCAGGCCAGTGTGAGCTCAAGCCCCACTTCTTCGGATGCCAGTCGTGTTGCGAGACTGTCGACGGTAGACGTCGGTCCGGCATCGCCCAGCAGCTCCGCGCACAGGCGTCGGTTGACCGGATGGGTGTCGCCGCTGCCCAATTCGACGAGCCCTGGCAGTAGGCTGAAATCGCCAAGCTTTGCCCGCCTCAGGGCCTCCAGCCATTGAAAGTAGTCACCCTCCTGCGGCAACCGCCCGACTTCCCTTCCGGGAGGCATGGTCACGACGTCAGGGTAAGCAAAATACCCCCGCCCTTGCCAGTCGACCATTTCGGGGTTTCCGTAACGACTCCAGTCCATTGTCATTCCTCATAGTCGTCGCTTGCGCCGGTTCAGGCTTTTGAGGCCAATGACTGCAGCGTACCAAAACGCTTATCCAGACTTCGACATACAGGACACAAGTCGCCGTTTTTCTCAAGATTCCCTTCTCCGACGGGACAGCCGCCGGCCGCAGCCTTGGGAACCAGGTGATTGACTTGCCGCTCGTCCTGAATCTCGGCCTGCACCGGTGCGCGACCCAGCTTCGGCGTCAGATTCGCGATCACTTGCGCTTCGCTCGGTACATTGAAAACCCCTTGGTACGTGTCACGCAGGCTGTTCCAGGCACTTTTGTTCGCCTGCCGCTCCGCTGGCGTCACGGGTCGCCTGAAGACGTTGCAAGGCGCAGACGGAACGAGCCGGCTGCTGCAAGTGCAAGGAGGCGTCGCCGTCTTGCGATTGTTCACGTCGTTCATCAGGGCGGTGTAGGTAGCCGCATGGGGGGCCACATTGCCGGCAGAATCTTTCATGTACCAATCATCCATCGTCATCGGTTTGCCGGCTGAATGACGAGGCCCGTTGCAACAAGCGCATGTGTACGGTCTTTCATCCTCCAGTTCGCCCCACCCCACTGCTTCAAGATTCGGATTGGGCGCCCCCACACCAGGCGCGCTGGCATGATTGCTGGTGGTGATGTCGCAGTGTCGGCAGACATACTTGCCCTCAATCTGAACGTCCATTGACCAGGCCTGGAAATAGGTCTTGCCGGTAATCTGGTGCGTGATCACCGACATTCCCCAGGCCCGGGTTGCCGCTTCGTCGCCGAGCATGGAAGGCTGGTAATAGGACTGTTGTGACAACGCTGCCGGCTTGCGTTGCAGCATGACCGTCCTGGAGCCCTGTTTGAGTGTCGACGAGAAGGAGGTGTCCGGATAAGGAATCGGAATCGGCCCGGCCGGTGGCCCTGGCGGCGAAAGACAGACATCGGGAAACGAGGCGATCACTTTGCCCATCCCGGCTTTTCCGGCAATCTCGTTGCTGTTGGCATAAACCTCGTGCGACATGTCAGCGCTCCCTCACTGTGCCACTGATAACGGCTGCTGCCCGTGCACCGTTCGCTGATGAGCTGTGTACCAGCGCAATCGGACCAGGGGCATAGCCACGCGCAAACGCTTGTTCAAGCCAGGCGATTTGTATCGCTCCCAGCGCGGCTCCACAGTCGCCAACATAGCTCGCCGGATGCCACAGATCCTGGCTCGGGCGGGTTTGCCGCATCAGGCGAGACTGGACCAGCGCCAGGTCCTCGAACCCATAGGCTTCGCCCGACACATCGCTCAAACGCCAAGCGACGTCGTGCATGGCAACGCCGGCTTGTGCGAGGGCCGCTGCGACGGCTGTCGTCATCCCCAGGCCCAGTTGTGGATCGTCATTGAGCACCGTGGCGGCATCGTTGCCAGTCCCCACGCCACGAACGACCAAGGGCGCCGCATTCATCGGCTTTCGACTGACGAGTAGCACCGCAGCGCCTTCACCCGGTATCACGCCATCTGAGCGTAGCGTGGTCTTGAGCCGACCGCTCTGCTCCAACCAGAGCAAGCAGCGGGGATCCGCGAGAGAGTCGACCGCCACGATCAGGCAGGCGTCACGGTCGGCCTGGTCCATGGCCCGCCCCGCCAGACTCAACGCTTCGATGCTTGCAACATGTCCAAGAGCCACGTGGGCAGCGCCTTTACGCTGCAGCAGCTCTCCCAATCGCGCCTCGACTTGCGTCACGATGCCGTCAATCCGTGAGCCAGGCCTTTGCGGCTCGGATGTGCAGAGAAGCAGCGGCAGCTCGCCCAGATCTGTGCGGCCCGCCAATGCGGCACGGCTTTGACACAGTACCTGAACCAGCATTTCGACAAGCCGTGCACGCCCGTGCAGATCCTCCGCCACCGTTGGCACTCTCGCGCCAATGATCGGTTCCAAGCCATCTTCGACCCACGGCAACTCATCGAAGCCGCTGATCCCCGCCCGCATTGCTGCAGCCGCCGCCGCGGGTGTCAGGCCAACCGCGCATACCAATCCCAGGCAAGACACGTAGACGGGCTGCGTCATGTCTTCGCCTCCCCATGTCCCAATGAGGTGACCAGGTCTGACAGGCTGGCGAAATGCGGTTTACCGTGCAGGTCCGTATAACGGCGCTTGCCGACCTGTATTTCTCGCAGTTGCGCCAGTTTGCGAGGCAGCGCTACCGATGTCCTGCCGAGTAACGTAAGCCGGGCACAACCAGGCTCGAGGATAACGGTGTCGGCGTTGATGACCGCCTGTACCTGGCGATTTTCGAAGAGGAAGGTGATCGGGATGTCGAAGGCCGGCGTCTGAGCCACGAATGCCCCGCCCGGACTCATATTGGCACAGGTGAAGCGTGTGCCAGCCTCCAGACGATCCAACTGCTGGTCGAGCGGCGCCGCCTGGAAATAACGAACGTCGAAGTTTTCCGGCAAAAAGGGGCGGCGTGTCTCGAACCAGTGTCGGTCGTATGTCCCGGCGAAGCCGATACGCGGCTGCCAGCCCCGGCCGACGGGCGCAAAACCAATGGGTTGCGGCTTATCCGCCCAGGCCCCCGTCAGATCGTCGTGGCGTTCCACGTTTGGCAACCGCGTATTGAGGATGCTGTCGTCCCGGTCATTCAGATGGAAACCAACACCGGTGGGATTACGCAGATCGCTGCCACGTTTTTTCTCATCGTCATGGGATAGATCGCTGCCGCCAAAAGCACGATCCCAGCAAAGCGGTATCGAGGTGAAGGGCGACGGCGGCGACGCGATGATGCCCGTCACACCGAGCGTCCAAACGCGATCGCCACTCACCACTGCACGCTTATGGATACCCGCACCCGCGAAGCCAACCTGTAACCGGGTCACGGGTTCACCCTTCGGGGAAACGGCCGAAGCGTGAACCAACACATCGACGCGTGGCTTCACCGGCGCGAAGTCAGTCTCGAAACGGACCGATGTCGTACCAGGATCGCCGTGGTGCTGGTCGCCATAGACAAAGGGGACCTGCTCCGACGCCGGCACGCAGCAACCCTGATCGTCGACATCAAAGGTCGCCCTGACAACCACAACGCAGTGTTTCTGTCCGTTTTGATCTGTTGAAACAAAGCGTTCGGCGAGAAACGGGGTGGTATTGCTGGTGATCTGCATAGTGCTTGTCTGGTGACTCGTGCACATAGCCTGGCAACAATCCCGAGGGACATGCACACCCTGCCGTGGCGCTACGAGCCACACCTCCCTGTCCTTGGCACACCTGCGTTGTTTTACTGAAACGATAGCATGCTGCTGGCTTGGCGCTTGGCTCGGCTCTTTGCCCATGAGGCGAGTAACACCCCCCGCCATTCCCGTCTACGCTTGCTGAACGAGGCTAGAGCGCCGAATAGACCGATAGGGAGATCAACCGGTGATGGATAGACAGCGCCATGCAGTCAAGACGGCCCACTGACGTCCGAACCCGAGCCAGAGGACGCCGTTGATGCCAATCACGCAGAACAACCGCCTGGTGCAGATCGACAGCCCACTCGGTGGCGATGTCTTGTTGCTGCAAACCATGGAAGGCAGTGAAGAATTAGGCCGGTGTTTTCACTACGAACTGGATCTGACCTCCGAAGACCGGGCGATCACGTTCGATCAGTTGCTGGGCAAGCCCATGGGCTTGACCCTGGAGCTGTACGAAGGCGGTAAACGCTATTTCCACGGGATTGTCTGCAGTTGCCGCCAGTTGGCCGGACGCGGTCAGTTTGCCGGTTACCGTGTCGTGCTGCGCCCCTGGTTCTGGTTGCTCACGCGTACGTCGGATTGCCGGATTTTCCAGAACAAGACGGTGCCGGACATCATCAAGCAAGTGTTCCGCGACCTCGGTTTCTCGGATTTCGAAGACAGTCTGAGCAGCAGTTATCGCGAGTGGGAATACTGCGTGCAATACCGCGAAACCAGCTTCGATTTCGTCAGCCGGTTGATGGAACAGGAAGGCATCTATTATTTCTTCCGGCATGAACAGGGGCGCCATGTACTGGTGCTGGCCGATGCCTATGGGGCACATACCACGGTGCCGGACTACGACAGCGTGCCCTTCTATCCGCCCGACCGGCAAATGCGCGAACGGGATCATTTCTACGAGTGGCAACTGGCACGAGAAGTACAACCCGGTTCGCTGGCGTTGAACGACTATGACTTCGAGCGTCCTCGCGCCAGCCTTGAGGTGCGCTCCAGTGTCATGCGCAGCCACAGCAACGGCGACTATCCGCTCTATGACTATCCCGGTGAATACCTGCAGAGCCATGACGGCGAGCATTACGCCCGTACCCGCATCGAAGCCATCCACAGTCAATTCGAACGGGTGCAGTTGCGCGGTCTCGCTCGCGGGCTGGGCTCCGGTCACTTGTTCGCGCTGACGGGTTACGAGCGGGCAGACCAGAATCGCGAATACCTGGTGGTGGTCGCCCGCTATCAGATCCGCCAGGACCCCTATGAAAGCGGGCAGTCGGACCTGGCCGAACAGTTCGTCAGCGAGTTGGACTGCATGGACGCTCATCAGGTCTACCGCCCTCTCCCGCTGACGCCCATGCCCATCGTCCGCGGGCCACAGACGGCCGTGGTGGTGGGGCCCAGTGGCGAAGAAATCTGGACCGACCAATATGGCCGGGTCAAAGTGCATTTCCACTGGGATCGCCATGACCAATCCAACGAGAACAGCTCCTGCTGGATTCGCGTGTCCCAGGCCTGGGCCGGCAAGAACTGGGGTTCGGTGCAGATTCCACGGATCGGCCAGGAAGTGATCGTCAGTTTCCTGGAAGGCGATCCGGACCGGCCGATCATCACGGGCCGTGTCTATAACGCCGAGCAGACCGTGCCCTACGGGCTGCCAGCCAATGCCACCCAGAGTGGCGTGAAAAGCCGTTCAAGCAAGGGCGGTTCACCGGCCAATTTCAACGAGATCCGCATGGAGGACAAAAAAGGCGCGGAGCAACTGTTCATCCATGCCGAGAAGAACCAGGACATCGAGGTCGAGAACGACGAAACCCACTGGGTCGGCCATGACCGCAACAAGACCATCGACAACGACGAGATCGTGCACGTCAAACACGACCGCACGGAGACCGTGGACAACAACGAAACCATCACCATCGGCGTGAACCGTACCGAGGAGGTGGGCAACAACGAAAAAATCACCATCGGCGTCAATCGCACCGAGAAAGTCGGCAGCAACGAGACCATCACCATCGGTGCAGACCGCACGGAAAAGGTCGTTGCCAACGAATCCATCAGCATCGGCGGCAACCGCAGCGAGGACGTGGGTGGAAACGAGACGATCGATATTTCCGGTAACCGCAATGAAACGGTCAAAGGCAACGAAGGCATCGAGATCAGCGGCAACCAGAGCACCGATATCAACGGTAACCACAGCACCCGGATCGGCCAGAACGAATCCCGTGACGTTGCCCAGAACCGCAGCACCGATATCAAGCAGAACGACAGCCTGGACGTCGGCAAGCATTTCTCCCTCACCGCCGGCGACTCGATCACGCTGACCACGGGGGCCGCCAGCATCACCATGAAAAAGGACGGCACCATCATGATCAGCGGCAAGAACATCACCCTCGACGGCTCCGGGACCATCAACATCAAGGCTAACAGGAATGTTGTCGTCAAAGGCCAGAAGATCCTGCAGAACTAGCCATGGAGTGGCCGCTATGACCGTTGAATATCATCTTTGCGCCACCCCCACCTCGGCGCCGGTGCGCGTGGACGGCGTTGTGATTGGTGTCTTGCTGGACGTGCCACAGGTGGACGCGCCAGTGGTGGCATTTCCGGGCTGCCCCGGTGAAACGGGCCTCGCCGCACGCACCACCACCCCCCTGACCCGCGAAGACATCGGCGTCCAGATCGCGTTGATGTTCGAGGCAGGCGACCCGGCACGGCCGCTGGTGATCGGCCGCATCCAGCGTCTGGAAGAACCCACGGCACCTGCGTTCGCCCACCTGGACGGCGAGCGCCTGGAGTTCAGCGCCAAACGGGAAATCATCCTGCGGTGCGGCAAGGCCAGCATCACCCTGACCCGCGAGGGCAAAGTGATTATCCAAGGCGCCTACCTTTCCAGCCGCTCCAGCGGGGTCAACCGCATCAAGGGCGGTTCGGTGCAGATCAACTAGGCGCTGTACGAGAAGCCTGCCTCATGAACAACTCGCTGTTCCCGATCATCGAGCAGCACGCCGAAGAAGCCAGCTTCCTGGCCAACCTGCGCGACTACGCCCTGCGCGCACCGCACTACGATATCGAACACCTCAGTGCACTCGACAACCGTCTTGACGCTCACCTCGACGGGTTGCGCATCGCCGCCGATGATGGCCTGGAAGCGCTCCTGAGCCAGCTAGGACCCCATGGGGTCGGCGAGATGTTTGCCTGTGCGGTGTTGGCTTTCGAGTCGGCCAATGGGAAAGTGTTATCCCGGCTGAGCGAACACCTGCGAAGCGCCGCAGAAACTGAGCGCGGTTATCGAATGGCCTTGGGATGGCTCGACTGGGAACGACTGTCGCCCTGGATCGAGCGGATGCTCGCCGCGCCTGAGCCAATGTTTCGGCGCCTCGGCCTGGCCGCCTGCGGCATGCATCGGCACGATCCCGGCCCTGCCCTGATCGGCGGACTTTGCGACACGGACCCAAGCGTGCTGGCCCGTGCTGCCCGTACCGCCGGCGAGTTGCGCCGGCACGACGTGCTACCGAACATCCGCGGCCACTGCCAGCACACGGATACCGCCACCCGTTTCTGGGCCAACTGGGCCGCGGCCCAGTTGGGCGACCAGCAGGCCTTGGAACCCTTGCGCCAATTCGCCGAACAGCCGGGCGAGTTTCAATACCGCGCCCTTGGCGTGTTACTGGCGTGGCAGGAGCGCGAGCCCAGCATCGCCTGGATACGCCAATGGGTACAGGATCCCAGGCATCGACACATCGGCATCCAGGCCCTTGGATTACTGGGAGACCCGGTCTGCGTGCCCTGGTTGATCCAACACATGAGCGACTTGCCTTACGCCCGCGTCGCCGGCGAAGCCTTCAGCCTCATCACGGGGGCTGACCTGACGCTCCTCGACCTCGAATTGCAGGACCTGCCGGATTTCGATGCAGGTCCGAACGACAATCCCGCCGACCCGAACGTTGCCATGGACCCCGATGAAAGCCTGCCCTGGCCCGATCCACGGTCAGTCGAAGCCTGGTGGCACGCCAACGGTGGACAGTTGCAGATGGGCACTCGCTACCTGCTCGGATCGGCCCACAATGAACACACGTTCGAGCGGGTCCTGATGAGCGGCCAGCAATGCCAGCGTATCGCCGCCGCTTGCGGTCTTGCCCGCTTTCGGCCGAATGAGGTGCTTTTTCCCACCAGTGCGCCGACCTGGCGGCAAAAGCGGTTGTTGGGTATGACGGCGCCATTCGGCCGTTGATCAGTGGGGACAGAATCGATGGATCAGGGGCTTGTCATCAATCAGCGGCCTGCACCGATCCGGTGTTCACCTTGGCCTGCGAAGCATCAATCGGTATTTCGAGAATAAAGGTCGCCCCCTGTCCAACCCCATCGCTGTGCACAGTCAAGCTGCCGCCCATTTCCTGTGCGGCCAGCGCGCAGCTGTGCAGGCCAAATCCATGGCCCTCTTTGCGGGTGGTGAAGCCATGGGTGAAGACTCGCTTCAAATGCTCTGGTGCAATCCCACTGCCGTTGTCGGTCACCGTGATACGCAATACCGACCCGTCGGTGAGGGAGGCGCCGAAGGTGATGCAGGGGCTGCGATCGCTCACGCCTTGCAACGCCTGTTTGGCATTGCGGATCAGGTTCACCAGAATCAGCAGCACCCGGTGCCGGTCCAGTGACAACAGGGGCAAGTCGGTGATGTGCTTGACCACCGTCACCTCCTGGCGCGCCGGTGAACCGGCGCTCAAGCGCAAGGCGTCGTCGATCAGCTCCGGGAGCAGTACTGTCTCGACGACACTGACGGCAACCGCGTAGGACTGTTGGGCCGCGACAATGTTCTTGATGTGATCGACGCCCTTGGTGAGTTGCCCGAGCTCTTCGATGATGCCCTGCTGCTCCGCCGTTACCACCTCCGCCAGCTTGAGCAAGTAGCCGGGCAGCATCTTTCCTTTGTGGTCGCTGGTGAGAAATTCGCTCAGGTCGTCGACGTGTTCGTTGATCAACTGAGCCACCTTGCCCAGCCCCTGGGCTTTGGACGTGCGCATCTGGCTGCTGACTGTTTCGGCCGATACGTTCACGCTGTTGAGCACGTTGCCGACGTTGTGCAGCACCGCCGTGGCGATTTCGGCCATGCCTGCCTGGCGCGCTTTTGCTTGCAGTTCGGCTTGTACCTGGCTCATGCGTAGCGCTGCTCGTACGCGAGCCTTGAGCTCCAGCGGCGAGAAGGGTTTGGCGATATAGTCATCGGCGCCACTTTCCAGCCCGGAGACACAAGCTTCGCTGCCGCCGCGAGCGGTCAACAGGATCACTGGCAGATGGGCGAAGCCGGCGCTGGCTTTGATCCTGGCGGTCAGGCCAAAGCCGTCGAGCTCCGGCATCATCACATCCGAGACGACAACATCGACAGGCTGGCGCTGCAACAGTGCCCAGGCCTGCTCGCCATCCGATGCGGTGGCGACGATGTAGTCCTCGTGCAAAAGCTCTCTCAGGTAGCTGAGCATTTCCGGGCTGTCATCCACCACCAACACCCTGGATTGCGAGGTACGTTCCGGGTGCCTCTCATCGATGCCTTCTGGCGAAGCACGGCCTTTGCCAACGCCCTGGTGCCCATCGTCGAAACGCAAGTGGCGCTGTTCGGTTGTGCTCGGCGACGATCGCTCATGCATGTCACTGGCTTCGGTCGACACGGTGTTCGGCTCGACCCCGAGCGCAAGCCGGACAAAGAAGCACGAACCTCGTCCGGGCTCGCTATTGACGCCGACTTCGCCGCCCATCAGTTCGACCAGGTCCTTGACCAGGGCCAGCCCAATGCCTGTGCCGCTGTAGTGGCGCGTGGCAGAGTTGTCGATCTGGGAAAAACGCTGGAACAGCAGCGGCAGTTTATCGGGCGCAATGCCGATGCCCGAGTCTTGTACCGCGAACTCAAACCGCTCGTCGCCAAGCGCTGTGACTGCCAGGTGCACTGTGCCACCGGCTGGCGTGAACTTGATGGCATTGCTCACCAGGTTAAGAACGATCTTCTCGAAGTGACGAGGGTCCAGAAACACCGTGCCGAGTGTCGGATCGATGCTGCAGGTCAAGGTACAGCCTTTGCCCTTGGCCACCAGCGCCGCATCCTCGGCCAGCGTGCCCACCACCTTGTTCAAATCGATGGGCGCCGGGCACAAGTCAAACTTGCCCGCTTCAGCCTTGGAAAAATCGAGAATGTCATTCACCCGGTTCATCAAGCGCAACGCGTTGCGTTGGGCGCGATCGATTTGCGCATGCCAGTCCGCTGGCGGAGTGGTCGCCGCTGAAAGCTGCTCCAAAGGTGCGAGGATCAGGGTCAAGGGGGTGCGCAGCTCATGACTGACCGTGGCAACGAAATCGCTCTTGGCCTGGTTGGCCGCCTCGGCCTGATTGCGCGCCTCGATGAGTTCGACGGCCTGGGCTTCCAGCATTGCGGTCTGCCGGTGCAGTGTGTCGGTTCGCTCGGCAACCATCCTTTCCAATGAAGCCTGGACTTGTTGGCGTTCGGCTTCGGCCTCGGCCTCCAGCACCCGGATGCGCAGGGCATTCTCCTGGAACACCCTTACGGCACGGGTCATGATCCCGATCTCGTCGCCGCGACTGGCGCTGGCAATCTCGGCGTTCAGGTCGCCGGCCGCCAGCCGGCGCATGACCGTGGCCAGGGCCACGATGGGCTGGGCAATAAACCGGGACGTACTCCAAGCGATGGCGCCGGCCAGCAGAATGGCGATGGTGCCCGCGACCAACGTCGCAAGCATGCCGCGATCGTTATGGATCAGAGCGGCGGAGCGCGCCTGGCCAGCAAAGCGAGCCACCAGCAGACCGGCGCTTCGTGCCTCGTTGCGAACCTGATCGCGTGCGGCGCTCAAAGCATTGCTCGCTTGATGAAACCTGGCGAATGCTGCACGGTAGCCGGCGATCTGATCGCTGACCGTCAGGGAGGTGGCCTTGGCTTGTAGCGCCACTGACGAAGGGAGCACGCGAGCGAGACGCGAAAGCTCGTCCAGGATAGCGCCGACGGAGCCGGCAACCTCGGCCGACGGTGACAGGCGAAACGACATCGTCTGCGCTTCCAAAGTGGCAACGCGCTCGGCGAAACGCTTGGACAACGCGGCTGCATTTTGCAGCAAACCGGTGGCCGCCTGGATGTCGCTTGCATCATGGGCAACGCGTTCTTGCGCTTCATTCGTCATAGTCTCGAGACGCTCGACCCTGTCCTCGCTGATGGCCAGGTATCGCAGAGCTTCGGCTCCCCGGAGTCTGGACGACTCGCCCAGGTGCGTGATCGCCAGGCTGACAGCAGCGAGCGCCGTCGCCAGGCCGTCCAGGGTTTCTATCTCTTGTGGTGCCGTCATCACCTCGCGTAACTGCTCGACAACGGGTGGAAGCGCCGCGCAGGCGTTCCGTGCCGCGGTGACCGCCGTCTGATCACCGGTCACCAGCATTTTGGCCACATTGGCGGTGATGATCCGCTGGCCGTTGCGCAGGATATCCAGGATACGATGGGCGCTTTCGATGCTGTTCACTTTCGCTCGATGGTCTTCGGCGCGAGACTCAAGTCCCTTCATTCCATCGGCGATGCCCTGCTCAACGATGATCGTTGCCTCTCGCATCCGGCCGTAGTGGGCGGTCATGTTTTCCGTTTCGCCATCCATGGTCAGGGTTGCCGCCCGCAAGGCCGAGATCGCCGAAGCGAGCCGCTCCAGGCTACCTTTGAGCGATTGCGCTTCTGCCTCCGGAATGGCGGTAAGGCCGGCGATAGCCGTCGTCACCATGCCTTCGGCCTGGGACAGGCTTTGCTGATCGCGGGTGGCGATGAAGTTTTCCACCCGTCCGGTGGCTCCGTTGACCGAGGCCAGGATTTCTGCGGAGTGGCTGGTGGAATCCACCGCGCGGACCATGCCTCGCAGGCCGTAGAGGTTCACCAACGATACCGTCAGCATCAGGAACACCAGCGCTGCAACCGCCAGGCCGATCTTGACGGCAATGGGTCTATCCTTGGCAGGCTTGAATGTCAACATGGCGCCTCCCCCGCCGCTACTGCTTCGTCACCTCCGGCACAGGCGTTGGCGCCACCGTTTTGTTGGTGGCCGCGTCGATCATCGCCGCAACGGATGCCTGGTTGTAGGAAGGATTGGCGGCCCCGCCCACCGGCATGGTGGCAAGCCAGGCGTCCAGGTCTTTCGCATCGATGCGTACCAGTGGCACCTCGACGAACTTGGGCACCTGCTTGCCCGCGAGAATCTGTTGGGCCACCCAGAAGCCCACTTGGGAGACGCTCGGGGAGGCAGAGACCGAGACGGTCTCATAGCCATTGGCATCGCGCTCCTGCTTCCATAGGGCGAGCTCGTCCTGGCGGTTCCCCATCACAATGATCGGCAGAGGGCGTCCTGCCGCCTTGAATGCCATGGCCGCGCCATAACCGTCACCGCCTTGAGTCGCGACGGCATCGATGCCGGGCAGCGATGGCAATGCCAGCGCCACCTCCTTGCGCGCGACGGACGCCGTCCAGTTTCCGTATACGGTCTTGGCGAACTTCAGACCTGGGTAGTCGCGAACGGCCTTGTGAATCCCGTCGCTGATGTTCTGATCGGTGGCATCGCCGGCAATGCCGCGGATCTCCAGCAGCGTTCCCTTGCCCTTGAGGCGCTTGGCGATGTAATCGATTTCGACGCGGCCCATGGCCGACCAGTCGTAGTCCACGGTATAGACACAGCGTTCGGTGACCAGACTGGCCATGACAACCACCACGATACCGGCATTGCAGGCATCCCGGATCACGCCATTGAGAGCCGTGTCCGACGCGGCCAGGATGACGATGGCATTGACGCCCTTGACGATCATGTCCTGGATATGGGCGGCTTGTTCCGGCGCGGAGTTATTGGCGCTGACTACCGGAGCCTCGCGGATCAAGCCATCCTTTTGCGCCTGGGCCGCAATTTCCTGCCAGTTGCGCACCATGACCTTGCGAAAGTCGCTGCCGGCGTAGGAGTTGCTGAAGGCAATGCTATAGCTGGCGGTAGGACCGCGGGCGATACCGTCTTCCGCAGCCTGGACTGTAGGGCCGGCAACCGTCGCCAGCCCGATCAGGCAACCGGCGAAACGCCACAGGGTTTTGCAATTGAACCGGGCATGAAAAACCGAATTCATACGGACTCCTTTCCAGAGCGGTCGACCATTGAAATGAAACCAACACATTGCCTGCAGTAGCGATGAGCATAGTCTCAATTCCGATTTCACCTGGATGAAAAGCTCCCCCCTCCGTTCACGGTTCGAAGAATCGCGACGTTCAAGCATCGCTTCGCTGATCGTCTCGTCACGGTGTCGCCCGTAAAAAATATTCCTATCAAAAACAATGAGTTATCAAAATCCCAAGCATTTTTTTGAAATTTTATATTGCGCGCTAACTTTTAATTCGCTAAATTCACTCCAACTTCTTAGCGCGCAAACATTAAGCGCGATTCAATTCAGCCACATACCGTCTTATCGCCCCCAAGGAGAAACATCATGAAAGCACTCTACACCGCAGTAGCAACCGCCACCGGTGGCCGCGATGGCCGCGCTGTTTCGAACGACAACGTCCTGGACGTGAAGCTGACCACGCCCAAAGAACTTGGCGGCGCCGGCGGCGAAGCGACCAACCCTGAGCAGCTGTTCGCCGCCGGCTACTCGGCCTGCTTTATCGGCGCGCTGAAGTTCGTCGCCAGCCAAAGCAAACGCAGCATCCCGGCGGATGCCTCGATCACCGCCCATGTGGGTATCGGCCAGATCCCCGGTGGCTTCGGTCTGGACATTGACTTGAACATCCGTCTGCCCGGCCTGGATCAAGTCGATGCCCAGGCACTGGTCGACGCAGCCCACCAGGTTTGCCCTTACTCCAACGCCACCCGCGGCAATGTCGATGTGCGCCTGCACGTCGCTGTCTGACGCCAGTAGCCGTTTGGAACCTGATAGCAACCGCCCTCTTCTTCTCTATTACAGGTAGTGACCCATGAAAAAGATTCTGTCTGGCTTGGCCTTCGCCACCGCTTTCGCCGCCGCCGGTTTTGCAAACGCTGCTGACGTCAAACCCACTGTGATCCTGGTGCACGGTGCTTTCGCCGACTCGTCGAGCTGGAACGGCGTAGTGAAGATTCTGGAGAAGGACGGCTACCCGGTCATCGCAGCGGCGAACCCGCTGCGCGGCGTGAGCAGCGATGCACAAGCCGTGGCGAGTATCGTCAAGAACGTCAAGACGCCGGTGGTCCTGGTCGGTCACTCCTACGGCGGTTCGGTGATCAGCGAGGCGGCCTACGGCAATCAGAACGTGAAGGGCCTGGTGTATGTGGCGGCGTTCACCCCGGAAACGGGCGAAACCGCGGCAGAGCTGTCCGGACGATTCCCGGGAGGCACCCTCGCCTCGGCCCTTTCGGCCCCTGTCGAGTTGGCTGACGGCGGCAAGGACCTCTATATCCAACAGGACAAATTCCACGACCAGTTCGCGGCCGATGTTCCCGAGGCCGAAGCACGCCTGATGGCTGCCGGTCAGCGTCCCATCACCGTCGCCGCGCTGAACGAAGCCGCCACCGACCCCGCCTGGAAAACCATTCCGTCCTGGTTCGTGTACGGCGACAAGGATAAGAACATCCCGCCGCAAGCCATGGCGTTCATGGCCGAGCGTGCGCACTCCAAGCAAACCGTCGTCGTGAAAGGCGCCTCCCATGTGGTGATGGTTTCCAATCCGAAGGTGGTAGCCAACCTGATCGAGAAAGCTGCGCAGTAAGTGCCATATGGCAACCCGAGGCCCGCGCATGCGGGCCTTTTGCCGTAGGCCAGGGCTTTCATGCTTGATGGCGCAAAGCTATCAGTCGATAATCGCGCCCTCAAAAAAACACATAAGGATTTGCTGTGAAGAAGCTCTACCTGGCTCTGCCGTTCTGCGCGCTGCTGCTACAAGGCTGTGGTGTGACCATGACCCGCTACGAACCTAATTATCAGAACGTCCAGCAGCTCAAGCAAAACGCGCCCTTGCAGCCTCTGCGGGAAGCGCAGGTGAACGCCGATTCCGGTCAAGGGTCGCTGATGGTTCGCCTGAATCCGATTTCTTCGCCTGTTGGCAGCGTGCCACTGCACATCCAGGCAGCGATCAACGATGAGCTCCGTCAGGCAGGTCTGCTGGACCCTCGCGCTGACCGGCAATTGCAGGTTCAATTGATCAAGAGTCAACTCACCGCCGGCATGAGCGAAGGTCATGGCGAGCTGGCTGCACGCTTCACCCTGCGTAAAGGTGACCAGGTTTTGTACGAAACCACCAAGGACGTGCAGCGTGCATGGGGCAGCAGTTTCTTTGGCCCGGTTGCCATCCCGGCTGCTGCAAACAACTACAACCCAATGGTGCTGGACCTGCTCAAGAGCTTGTACAGCGACCCGCAGTTCACGCAAGCGTTGAAATGATCTGGAAAAAGAGCCGCAATTGCGGCTCTTTTTCCATTGCTCCAGGCCCCACGCCAGGGCCCGCCATCGCTTGGGTCATTTGGCGAAAAGCTGGCTCATGTCCTTGAAGGCCTTGAACTCCAGGGCATTGCCGCACGGGTCGAACAAGAACATGGTGGCTTGTTCGCCTACCTGCCCTTTGAAACGGATGTAAGGTTCGATCACGAATTCAGTGCAGAAGGACTTCAATCGCGCGGCCAGCGCTTCCCACTCTTCCCAGCCCAGGACGATGCCGAAATGAGGCACCGGTACGTCGTGACCATCCACCGGGTTGCGATGGGCATTTTCCTGTGATGCGGTTTTGGGTTGTTCGTGGATAACCAGTTGATGGCCATAAAAGTTGAAGTCGACCCATTGGGAGCTGGAACGTCCCTCCTCCAGACCGAACACCTCGCTGTAAAAAGTGCGTGCCGCAGCAAGGTCATAAACAGGGATTGCGAGATGGAAAGGCGAAAGGCTCATTAGAACTCCAATGGTTGGATTTTCGTTGGGTTTCACCCGACGCTCCAGGCCAGGCATCGCACCGGCATCGGCTGACTGGGGTACGTTGAAGCATCGTAGAACGTTTGTGCCCCTGGCGTTGCAGGAATGCAACGCCAATGAGCAAAAAAAAGAGCCGCGTTTGCGGCTCTTTTTTATCCGTCTCAGCCCCGTGGAATACGGGTCTCGACAGCGGAGTATCTCGTGCGGTTGTTGTCGACCCAATTCTTCAACAGCGCATTGACCTGCCGGTTGAAGGTGTCGGTGACGGCAGCCTTGGGCGTATTGCCTGCCAACGGCAGGAACCAGATGCCGATCCATGTGTTGATCGCATCATGATTGCTGCTCTTGCCCAACGGTTTCCCCTGCTCGTCCAGCGTTTCCAGGCTCATGGTGTACTGGTCGGTTGCCAAGGAAGGAATGACCGTCAGCGTGAGCCCACTGATGAACGCCATGACCAGTTGTCCACCGCCTGGGGCGTGGTTGTAGACCTTCAACCGAAGGTTGTAGTCGCCGGGTTGCTTCTGGAACTCGTCGAAGACCACGCGCCCGAACAGGCCGGATTCATCGAAGGCTCGCTTCAACTCGGGCTTGAGCATGTCTCGAGCTTGCGGCACCTCGGTAGCTTTGGCATTGTCGGGCTCGCCCTGATAGAAATCAAAATCGACATAGACGTTCGGCTTGTTCGCGTAACTGGCCATCGAAGGCAGGTTCACGGGCTCGACTTCATCTTTAGTGAAACTGGCGCATCCACTGAGACTCAAGGCCAAGGCGAGGCCGATGGCTTTTACACATTGCATATCAACTTCCTTGCGTAGTTTTCGTGCCGCTCACTGAGCAGGGGCACGAATTCTAGCCGGATGTGGTTGAAATCAAAAGGCCATCACCCGCGCAACCTTGTTCCGGCATCACTCGGAACGTTGCCGAGGCACACTCGCTATGGGCCAATTACCGGGGCCTCATGTGGATTTCGCTTTCTGGTAGGCGTTAATCAGGTTGTATCTTCCCAATTTCATGATGGAAAGGGATTCAGCTCCGATCTTCAGCCCTGTCATTGCCTGGAAGATGTAGCCTGTCACGGGAATCGTATTGTTGATCATCGCATCCAGGATCTTCTCGACCAGTCCCCTCTTCGCATAACGATCAGAAGCGGCGGAGCTGGCGAGCCTGTGATCGTCGCTGAATAATCCAACCAGGCAGAAAAATACCCACTTGGGAGACATCTGCTGGCCATATTCGGTATTGGTCAGTTTTGCGCCCAGGCTGCCTTTCGATTCGATGATCAAATATTCCTCGACGGCCCCACTCAGCATATTCCTGCGTATCCAGATCTGGTCTATGCCATTGGTTCTTCCCGATGCGGCCTTGCCAATTTTCATCTGGTAATTCTGACCTTGAATGGTCAGCAGGTATTTGGCTGCAGCGTATTCACCGCGTGCCTCTGCCTGGCCGGCATTGTCCAGGTTCTTGAAGTGTCTCCTGACCCGTCTGGCTGAATACAAGTCGTGGTGAACAAATCTTTCCCACCCTGGCTGGCTCGCGCCAAATGAACCATAAAGCCAAGACTTGACGTTTCGCATCAAATCGTAATTAGCGCTGTTCTGGGAGACGATTTCGCTGAACCGTCGAAGGAACTCCGGTTGCGGACTCACGCGACGAGTCATCGCATCAAAACCCGCGAGAGCTTCCTCTTTGTTCTCCATGAACCATTGGATTTTTTCAGCGAGCGGCTGATCATTCAGACCGAACACTACAGCGGCCGAGGCCGCTTTATTGATATTTTTGGGCCCCGTGTGCCTGGCATCTCTTCTGATGGCCTGTTTGATCAGTTCTTCATCGGTCGAATCCAGCAGGATCAGTTGGCTTGCAAGATGTGTAGAGCCGATATTGGCTCCGTATCTGTTTTGGTACTGATTGACGACCTGATCATTGATTTGGTCGTTCGACTTGACGATGGAAATCGCCCCCACGGTTGTATAAGGATACGCTTGGGAAGACAGGGCGATCTGATCTCCCCCGCGTGAATCGAACTGCAATATTTCCGTGCCTTCTATCGTCGCGATAGGGTTACAGTTCTCCAGTATCTTGGTGTTGAGCGTATCCATTCGGTCATAGCTGTTCAGTTTGTTCAATTCATTTTCCTTCCCTGAAATGGGACATCCACCACCACCGGAAGAATCATAAAAACCGGATTTCTTTCAAGCAGCCTTGTCTCGTAACAGAGGAACTTTCACCGAAAACGTCGTACCTTGGGTTTCGTCGGATTGAACGTCTATCGATCCACCATGGGATGCAACAATTTCAGACGCGATAAAGAGGCCGAGCCCCAACCCTTCCGTCGATGGATGCTCGGCAGTTGGACGTTGAGAAAAACGGCCCATTGGGTTGAAGATAAACGGCAACACCTCTTTGGGTATCGGCTCTCCGCGATTATGGACGCAGAAGCAGGCCTGGGTCCCTGAAACAGCCAGTTCTACAGTGATTGGCATCGTGGGATCACCGTGCAGTACGGCGTTACTGACGATATTGGAAAAGACTTGTTCCATCCTGGCCCCATCAAACTCCCCTACGACGGATCCGCATGCTTCAAGGTGCAAAGTAGACGCAGGATGGACCGTCCGGACTTCCGCCAGTACTCGTTTACAAAGCGGCAGTAAATCAAGCGTTTCCGGTTTGATAGGGATTCCCGGCCCCATCTGACAACGGCTCAGGTCCAGAAGATCGTCGACGATTTTGCTGGCACGGCCCACGCTGTCATGGATCTGCGTCGCCAGCTTCGTCACCTGTTGGCTGCTCTCGGGTGAGCGGCGCAGGCGGTCCGAGCCAAGCAGGATAGCGCCTAACGGGGTCCGCAAGTCATGGCCGAGAATGCCGATGAACAGGTTGTGCGAAGCTTCCTGGAAACGCGAATAACTGGCAATCGATTCCGTCAGCGCCTGATCGATGGCTTCGTGGAAGCGGATCATATCGTCGACTTCATCAGGCGACAGGCTGGACTTGTTCGCTTTCATCCATTGGAACAGCACGCTGGTTCTGAGCGCTCGGTATTCCGACACCATTTGATTGATGCTGAAACCCGCCAGCAAGCGCGTCACGGCATGGGTTTCAGCTGCTGTCTGAGACTCGTTCACCGGACCATGCCCCTGGGACTTGGCGAGCTGTTCTCGGGCGGTCTGTTTTGTTCGAAGATCGAGAACGACTGCCTGCAACATCTGTTCGGCATGGTCTCGCAACGCGCTGCTGTCCAGAGGTGCACCAGGCGCGTCTATCGACGCGGCGAAGTCCTCCCACGCTTGAAGAATGGCCTCGGTGTTCTCGCTGATGAAATCGGGCAAGCGCATGTCAATATCCTGGTCGTGGTTGAAATGCAGGAACCTGGGACGACGGGCGGCTTGTGAATTGTAGGGGGGCATGTAGGGATTTCAAATTGCACCGGACAAGGGGAGTCGCAACGCCAGTCAGTGACGCGATGAGCGTCCTGGTGCAAACCGCGCTCGGACGACCAGCACCACGCCAAGAATAGGCAATGATTCGAGAGGATCGTGCAATCCAGCCAGGGCAATGGGCCCTATAGTGGTTTGCAAGGACTGACTTAACCCGTATGGAGAACCAGCCATTATGAGTGCCCTCACTATCAATGGCCGTGAGTACACGGTCGACGTAGACCCTGCAACGCCCATCCTCTGGACCCTGCGCGATACGCTGGGCCTGACCGGCACCAAGTTCGGCTGCGGCGCGGCGCTGTGCGGCGCTTGCACGGTTCACCTCGATGGCCAGGCCATCCGTTCCTGCGTGACGCCGATTGCCGCCGCCGAGGGCAAGCACATCACCACCATCGAGGCGGCCACCAATGGCAGCGACCCGGTCGGCACCGCCGTCCACGAGGCCTGGGTCAAGCACGACGTGGCGCAATGTGGCTACTGCCAGAGTGGACAGATCATGAGCGCCACCGCTTTCCTCAAGGCGCAACCCAAGGGCAAGCAGCCCACCATGGCGGAAATCGACTCGGCCATGGCCGGCAATATCTGCCGTTGCGGCACTTACGCCCGTATCCGCGCCGCAGTGGCGGATGCCGCCAAAGCCCTTGCCTGACGGAGCCTGCCATGTTGAACGACCTCTTTCATCCAGAGACGCCGCGTGCGCTGGAACACTTGTTTGAGCGCGATCTTGCCGATGGGCCCGCTACCCTGCCCCGGCGCAGTTTCTTGAAGATCGTCGGCATCGGCGGGCTGGCGCTGGGTGCCTTTCCGCACCTGGCCATGGCCCAACAGGCCAGTGACACTGCCGACACGCCCCTCAAACCGGCCCAGCAACCGTCCGCCTTCGTGCAGATCGCGCCTAGCGGAGAGGTCATCGTGACCATCAACCGCCTGGAGTTCGGCCAAGGGGTGCAGACCGGCCTGCCGATGATTCTCGCCGAAGAGCTCGATGCCGACTGGAGCCTGGTGCGCAGTCGCAACGGCAACAACGATGCGGCCTACCAGGATCCGATTTTCGGCATTCACCTTACCGGTGGCTCCAATTCGATCAAGAACAGCTACACCCAATACCGCGAACTTGGCGCCCGCGCTCGCGCCATGTTGCTCGCCGCCGCTGCCGCGCGCTGGAACGTGGACGTGGCGAGCCTGAGCACCAGGGCCGGTACAGTGCTCGGCCCAGCGGGACGGCAAGCCACTTATGGCGAGTTGGCCGAGGCTGCGATGGCGATGCCGGTGCCCGAGAACGTCACACTCAAGGACCCCAAGGACTTTCGCATCATTGGTCAAGCCACCACGCGCATTGACGCCAAGGCCAAGAGCAGCGGCCAACAGGACTTTGGCATCGACACCCATCTGCCCGGGCAGCTCACGGCGGTCGTCGCTCGGCCACCGGTATTTGGCGCCAGGATCAGCGCCCTGGATGACAGCGCGGCGCGTGCCACCCAAGGCGTGAAAGCCGTGTTGCGTGTGCCGCTGGACGGTGGTGGCGAAGGCGTGGCGGTGATCGCGGATGGCTACTGGCAGGCCAAGGTCGCCCGAGATGCATTGAAACTGGAGTGGAACCTGGCCGCCATGGAGAAGGTGGACAGCGACAAACAATTGATTCAGTACCGAGAGCTTGCCAACCAGCCCGGCCCACTGCATTTCGATGCGGACATGACGCCCCTTGCCACGGCACCTCATCGCCTGGAAGCCGAGTTCGTCTTTCCCTACCTTGCCCATGCCCCCATGGAACCATTGAACTGCACGGTGCAGCTTGACCCGGATGGCGCACGCCTGTGGGTCGGTACGCAGTTCCCAGGCGGCGATGGGGCCGCGGCCGCCAAGGTCCTCAACCTCAAGCCAGAACAGGTCCAGGTCCACGTACAGACCGCCGGCGGTGGCTTCGGTCGCCGTGGCGTCCCCACCAGCGATTTCGTCGTGCTGGCTTGCGAGGTGGCCAAGGCCGCTCGCACGGGTGGGCTGAACGCCCCGATACGTACGCTCTGGAGTCGAGAAGATGACATCAAGGGCGGCTATTACCGTCCCATGCACTTGCACCGCGCGCGAATAGGTTTCGATGACGAAGGCAAGGTCCTGGCCTGGGACCACGCCCTCGTCGGGCAATCGATCCTCAGCGGCACCCTGTTCGGTGGACGGGTGAAGAACGGTATCGACCCGACCGCGACCGAGGGCATGCGCAATCCGTATCCCTTGCCGATGCGCCTGACAGTGCATCATCCCAAACTCAACGTGCCGGTACTCTGGTGGCGCAGCGTGGGCTCCACACACACGGCCTTCGTCATGGAAACGTTGATCGACGAGATCGCCCGGACCACGCGGCAGGATCCTGTGGCCTACAGGATGAAATTGTTTGGCGACCAAAGCCCTCGCCATCGAGCGGCCCTGCAGTTGGCCGTGGACAAGAGCGAATATGGCAAGCGCCAGCTCGCGGACGGCCGCGCCTGGGGCGTGGCGGTACACGAATCCTTCAGTTCAGTCGTGGCTTACGTCGTGGAGGCTTCCGTACAGGATGGTCGGCCGGTGTTGCACCGCGTCACCGCAGGCGTGCACTGTAACCTGGTCGTCAACCCGCGCAGCGTGGAAGCCCAGGTGCAGGGCGCGGCGTTGATGGGCTTGTCCATGTGCCTGCCGGGCGGCGCCATCACCTTGAAGGACGGCGTCGTGCAGCAAAGCAATTTCGCGGATTTCAGCGTGCCACGCATTACCGATATGCCGGAGTTCTCCATCCATATCGTGCCCAGCGCCGAACCCCCGACAGGAATGGGCGAGCCCGGCCTGCCAGCCCTGGCGCCCGCTTTCGCGAATGCCATTGCAAGTCTCACGGGCAAGCCGCTGCGGCAGTTGCCTTTCAGGCTGGCGTGACAGGAAAGAAACGGAGGTCTGGGTCCCTTTCCGGTTGTCTTGCTCAGACCCCGCCCTGCGCCGAAATCCGCTCCACCAGACGCGCCTGCAAGGCCTGGAGCTCCTGGGCCTCGGCCTTGCCTCTGCCATGCTCGCTCGCCTCCTTGCCTTCCCAGCGAGGAACGATGTGCATATGAATGTGATAAACCGTCTGTCCTGCCGCCGCGCCGTTGAACTGCGCGATCTGGACGCCGTCCGGCTGCAACTCGTCTACGATGATTCGCGTCAGGCGTTGCACTGCCGCCATCATCGCGCTCAGTGCGGCGGGCTCGACTTCGAGGATATTCCGGGCCTGGGATGATTTCGGAATGACCAGGGTATGGCCATACGATTGGGGAAAGACGTCCAGGAAAGCCAATACCTGTTCATCTTCGTAGATTTTGTAGCACGGCGCATCGCCGTTCAGGATCAATGCAAAGATGTTTCGTGAATCATATTGACCATGGAGGCTCATGCTCGCTCCTTCTGTGGGTATGAGTGCGGGTTGTTGTCGATGCTAAAAATAGACCTGACAAGGATAAACGTCATGCCACCAGCAGTCCCGCTTCCTGATAACTCAGCACCAACTCGTCGAACAGGCTGATATCGAGTCGTGTACGTGCGATCAATTGCGCGCCGGCCACGGCGGTGTAGATGGCTCGGGCCCGCCGCTCACAGCGATCGACATCGCCCAGGCCGGCGTCAGCCAGTACCTGCGTCAACCAGGTCACATTGGCATCGGCGAACGCCTTGACCTCCTGCTGTACGACTTCGGGCAAGTCCTGGTATTCGGCCGCCATAAAGCTGGACATGCAGAGGCGGTTGCCGTTTTCCAACGAGGTACGAAAGATCGAGGGATAGACCTCAAGACAGCGTTTCGGATCCGGATTCGACTCACGGATATCCGCCAGTACGCGAACCACGTCCTGCCGATACCGTTGCGCCACAGCGGCGCCCAGATCAGCCTTGCTAGGGAAGTGGTAATAGATACTTGCGTTCTTGATCCCCACCACTTCACCGATGCTACGAAAATTGATGCCGTTGTAGCCGTGCATTTGTGCCGCCGCTTTCGCTGCCGCCAGGATGGCTTCACGTGCGTTTGCGCTCATCTTCAGGCCCTCTACCCGCTTTGCTTGCCGAAGGATTCTAACCAAACGTCAGCTACCTGCCAATTGACAGGTAGGGCTTGACAGCCCGAAAGCACGCGCTCAATCTTTACCTACCAATTGACAGGCAGGTAACCTCCATGACCCCGTTCCAATCGCAATCCGATGCTTCAACGCTTCCGATGATGAATATCCATGACTGGTTTAACGGCCCATACCCTGCCCGTGTGCGCATTGCCCTGGCGGAAAAGGGGCTGCTTTCGCGAACCGAGTTCGTGCCGGTCAACCTGTGGAAAGGCGAGCACAAGAAACCGGAGTTCCTCGCCATCAACTACTCAGGAACCCTTCCCGTACTGGAGCTGAACGACGGCACACTGATCGCCGAATGCACGGCCATCACGCAGTACCTCGACACGCTCGATGGCAACCCGACACTCACCGGCCAGACGCCTGTCGAGCAAGGTCGCATCCATATGATGACCAAGCGCGCCGAGATCGAGTTTCTCGATGCGGTCAGCGTGTATTTCCACCACGCTACGCCGGGGCTGGGACCACGGGTCGAGCTTTATCAGAACCCGGAATGGGGCAACCGGATGCGCGACAAGGCCATCAGAGGCATGCACTACTTCGACAGTGTCTTGCGTAACCAACCCTTCGTCGCCGGGGAGCGCTTTTCGATGGCGGACATTGCGCTGCTCGGCGGCATGATTTTCGCGGCGCTGGTGGAGCTTCCTGTACCTGAAGCATGCGCATCGTTGCACGCCTGGCATGCCAGGATGCAAGCACGTCCCAGCGTCCAGACGTGGCGGGCGATGGTTGAAGCAGGCGCCCCTCAGGAGTGAGACAGGGGACATCCGCCCTCCTGGAGCGAGGGTGGATGCGCTTACGCGGCAAGGCTCATTCCCATGGGCACCGTCTCTATGAAAAACATGCCGCCGCTCATAGATTTCATCTGCTCAAAACCCCGGATTCGCCAACATATTGGCGTCGACTTTGACAAAATCGATATCTTTTAAAATAGTGACGTTTTTCCGACAAAAGGCATTAATTGGCCATTGCTGGCCATTTGAAGAAAGGCACATCATCCGCCTGTCATTGCTACTCGCTTAAGCCCGGCAGGGCTAAACGCAGCATGCATCAATCGCATCGCTTCGATGGGAGCAACACCAGGATGATGACCGTCTACGTAATGGTAATGACTATCTGCAGTGGCTTCGAAGGCTGTGTGGAGGAACGTAGGACGGAACCTACCTATGCCACCAGGGAAATGTGCATGGCGATGGCCCGGGATATTGCGCCGCGCAAAGGCGTTAAATACAAATGCCGCAGTGAGCGATTGTTGATCCCTGTGAAGGCGCCAACCGCCAACAGCCTTGATAGCGTGGTTTCTACCGGCGCCAAAGGACTTCCTTAGTTCGACGCAGCGTTGAATTTGGGTTTATTACTGACGACCCAGCAGCAGAAGCGTCTTGCGATCCGGCTCCCCCGAATAAAACTGTTCGAGCGCTTGTTCGTACAGTAAGGATCCTGGCCCGGCGTTCATGAACAGCGTGAGACATGAGCGCAACTTCAGCTCGTCGGGCGAGCCGAATATCTGCATGGCACTCCTGTCGCGGTGTTGCAAAACAGTTTTCACGCACGCTTCCAACCGGGGGCCGAGCAAGTCGTGCTGCAGATAAGCGCGGGCTTCGGCAATGCCCGAAAGAGCGAAGCGACTGGCCATCTCGGAACGCCCCAGTCCCTGCAACTGCGGGAAGATGAACCACATCCAGTGAGTCGTCTTGCGGCCTTCGCGCAGTTCGGTCATGACTCGACTCAATACGGGAGCTTGCGCCTCGACGAAACGAGACAGATTGAACGTGTCGTGCATGATTCGTTCTCCTCGGTCAGTGAATGTTGGGCGACGCGGCGGAAGTTGCCAGGGACCTTGGATCCTGGAGAAAACCACTTACAATCCTCCTCCCCTTCATCTGGACCACAATCATGCTGCGTCTGCTTCCCTTGGCATTATCGATCCTGGCTGGCCAGGTCATGGCGTACCCCGCTCTCCAGGACACCGAGCTCTACACCCAGAAAGCCACCGACTGCCAGGACGTCGATCTCGCCACTTGGCAGCATCCCACCCGCATCGTTCTGGAAAAGAACGGTATCAAGCTCGAGCGGGTGCAGTTGTGTAATGGTGGGCGTTATCCCATCTTCCTTGGGGAAGTTCCCTACGACCCTCAGGGTCAGACCAAAGACTTCTTCCTGCCCTTGTACGAGCAATTGCGAAAGGCCAACGGCAAGTGGCCCTACGTACTGGTCGCCAATAACTACGGAGAGATGGTGTACGTCAGCTATCCGCAGAGCGACTCGATCTCCCTGGCGTATGAAAACTTCGACGTGCCCTGACGGCTGGCAAACATCACCGTATCACTTTCAAATCCACCCCCAACGCCCGGGCAAATGCCTTGACCAACGGACTGCGCACGGTGTTGTGTCGCAAGATCAGATTGAAAGGCGTGACGATACTGATCAGGTCCGGGCGTAGGGCGCGCAACAGCTTTTGTTCCACCAGGCCGGCGGCATAATGTTCAGGCAGGAAGCCCACGAAGCGCCCGGTCTTGACCAACAGTGCAACCGCCTCCACCTGGGTCGCCGAGGCGGAATAGCTGTCGTAACGGGCGAAATTCAACTTGTCACGGTGAATGGCGTAGCGGTGGTTGACGCATTCATGTTCCTTGAGCACCTGGCTATCGATTCGGGCCTCGGGCACGTCAAATAACGGATGGCCCTGCGCGCAATAAACCAGTGAGCGCTCTTCGTACAAGGCAAAGTAATCAAACTCTTCGCGTCGTTGGTAGACCGGCACGATGCCGGCGACAAGTCGCCCTTCTACAACGCCACGTTCCACTTCATCCAACTGAGACGCCTGAAGTTGCAGCCTTACTTTCGGTGATTCCTCGTTGATGCTTTTTAGCGCTGCAACTAACGGGGAGTTCGGATCGGTAATTGTATTGTCAATCACGCCCACACCAAGATCCCCGACAAGTTCATTTTGCGCTGAACTAAGCCGATCTCGAAAGTTGTCGACAGACGCAAAAAGATCAATCGAGGCCTGATAGACCAACTTGCCTTCTTCGGTCAGGTGAAAGCCCTCGCGACCGCGGGTACACAGGCGCATGCCAATGCGAATCTCAAGGTCCGATATCTGTTTGCTGATCGCTGCCAGCCCCACGTTGAGCTCATTCTGGGCGGCACTGAAGCCTCCCGCCTCGACCACTGCCTTGAACACTTTGAGCAGTTTGAAGTCCAGGCCACTGAGCGCCAGCGGCGCTCGGTGAGGCGGTTTGGGCGGCGGGTTTCCGGAATTGGAAAGTGGGGTTTCCATAATGCTTATTTACCTCTGGCGCCCTATTCAACACTCTGTGTCCAACAACAAAAACAACGCTGGCTAATAATAATGATCACAGAAAACCAGGCTTGGCAACCGTCAAGAAATTTCGCACCCGAGTGCCAACTCACTGATTTTCCGCTGTTAAAAGCTGACACTTCGATCAGCCCTTTCCACTTCGAAACTGCGCTTGTCCCCTGCCCCCCGATGAACAAATAAGCCGAGTCACGCCGGATGGATTTACACCGTCCACGGCGGATGTTCAGGGCCTGGCAGAACGCTTCAGGTTCGCTTTACCGATGAGGAAAAACCGATGTCCCAAACCACTGACCGTCTCTGGGGAGCGCGTTTCAAGAGCGGCCCGTCCGAAGCCCTGGCGGCCCTGTCCCGTTGCCCGGAACGTTATTTCCGCCTGACCCCTTACGACCTTGCCGGGTCCAAGGCCCACGCCGGAGAGCTGCAGCGTGCCGGTCTGCTGAGCGAAGAAGAAACCCGGACGATGCTCGACGCCCTGGACCGGATCGGCGCCGACTTTCGCGCCGGCCGCATCGCTCCGACCCTGGATGACGAAGACGTCCATACCTTCATCGAACGCCTGCTGACCGAGCGCCTCGGCGCCTTGGGCGGCAAACTGCGTGCCGGACGCTCGCGCAACGACCAGACTGCCAACGACCTGCGCCTGTTCCTGCGCGATCACGTCCGCACCCTGGCTGCCGAAGTACTGGCTTTGCAACAAGCTCTTGTGAGCCAGGCCGAACAGCACGTCGAGAGCATCTGCCCCGGTTTCACCCACCTGCAGCAGGCGCAACCAATCGTCTTCGCCCATCACCTGCTGGCCCACGCCCAAGCGATGCTGCGCGACGTGCAGCGCCTGATGGATTGGGATGCGCGCACCTCGCTTTCGCCACTGGGCGCCGCCGCCATGGCCGGTTCCGCCATCGCTCGCCAGCCCGAGCACTCGGCCAGGGAAATGGGCTACAGCGGCGTGTGCGAAAACTCCATCGACGCCGTAGCCAGCCGCGACCATGTCGCCGAATTCCTGTTTATCGCCAGCATGCTCGGGATCAACATTTCCCGCCTCGCCGAGGAGTTCTGCCTGTGGTCCTCGCGGCAGTTTCGCTGGGTCACGCTGGACGATGCCTACGCCACCGGCAGTTCGATCATGCCGCAGAAAAAGAATCCGGACATTGCCGAACTGGCCCGAGGCAAGGCAGGTCGCTTGATCGGCAACCTGACGGGTTTGCTGTCCACCCTCAAATCCCTGCCGCTGTCTTACAACCGCGACTTGAGCGAAGACAAAAACGGTGTGCTCGACAGCGTCGACACCCTGTTGCTGGTATTGCCCGCCATGGCCGGAATGGTTGCCACCCTGCAGGTCAATGTCGACGAGCTACGGCGTCAGGCGCCGCTGGGCTTCACATTGGCCACCGAAGTCGCCGACTGGCTGGCCATGCGCGGCGTGCCCTTCAAACAGGCCCACGAAATCACCGGTGCCCTGGTCCAGGCCTGTGAGAAACATGACATTGAATTGTGGGAGGCGTCCCCGACACTGTTGGCCGAGATCGATCCGCGACTGACCCCGGAAGTGCGCGAAAGCCTGACTCTGGAAGCGGCCATTGCGGCTCGCAGTGGCCGGGGTGGCACCGCGCCGCAGCGGGTGCGCGAGCAGATCGCTCGCTTGAAAACCGCCCTCGTCGCACAGCAGGCATGGACCGAGGACTACCAGGGTTTTCGCCTCTGAATCAAACACCCCTGCGGGCCAAGTGTTTGACCCGAAATAAAGAGTACGGAGAACCCACATGGGCCAGACCCAGGCAGAACAACTCCAGGCGGAGCGCAAACTGGCGGAAAACCAGTTCGACATCACCCAGTACCAGCATGTGCCACGGCGCTACTACGGGCGGATTTTCTTCGCCACAGTCATCGTCATAGCCCTGCTGGGCCTGGCGCGGGCCTTCGCCGAGGGCAAGATCGAATGGTCGTACATCGGCCAGTTCCTCACCTCCCAGGCCATTCTGTGGGGCTTGTTCAACACCATCGTCATGGCCGTGCTGGCAATGGCGCTGGGGATTGTGTTCGGGGTGATCACGGCGATCATGCGCATGTCGGCCAACCCGATCCTGCGCTACGTGGCGTTGACCTACACTTGGCTGTTCCGCGGTACGCCGCTGATCCTGCAATTGCTGTTGTGGTTCAACCTGGCGTTGATCTTCCCCACCATCGGCATCCCCGGTGTGTTCGAAATGGACACCGTGAACCTGATGACGCCGTTCGTGGCGGCGTTGCTCGGGCTGAGCATCAACCAGGGCGCCTACACCGCCGAGGTGGTGCGCGCCGGCCTGTTGTCCGTGGACACCGGCCAGTACGAAGCCGCCAAGTCCATCGGCATGCCGCGTTTGCAGGCCCTGCGCCGGATCATCCTGCCCCAGGCCATGCGAATCATCATCCCACCGGTCGGTAACGAATTCATCGGCATGGTGAAAATGACCTCCCTGGCAAGCGTCATCCAGTATTCGGAACTGCTCTACAACGCCCAGAACATCTACTACGCCAACGCCCGGGTCATGGAGTTGCTGATCGTCGCGGGTATCTGGTACCTGGCCGCGGTCACGGTGCTGTCCTTTGGTCAAAGCCGCCTGGAGCGCCGCTTCGCTCGCGGCGCCGGCAAGCGTTCGTGAGGAAAGCGACATGAGAAGCATCGTCAAGGCCGTGAGCCTGAACAAATTCTATGACCAGTACCACGCCCTCAACGACATCAACATAGAAGTCGAACAAGGCGAAGTACTGTGCATCATCGGTCCGTCGGGCTCGGGCAAGAGCACGTTGCTGCGCTGCATCAACCAACTGGAAAAAATCGACAAGGGTGGCCTGTGGGTCGACGGCGAACTGGTGGGTTACCGCATTGTCGGCAACAAACTCCATGAGCTCAACGAGACGCAGATCGCCCGGCAACGCCTGGCCACCGGCATGGTGTTCCAGCGCTTCAACCTGTTCCCGCACATGACCGTGCTGCAAAACATCATCGAAGGCCCCTGCCAGGTGCTCAAGCGTTCGCCCAAGGAAGCGCACGATGAAGCATTGGAACTGCTGGCCCGCGTTGGTCTGGCCGACAAACGCAACAGCTACCCGATCGAACTGTCGGGCGGCCAGCAACAACGAGTAGCCATCGCTCGTGCCCTGGCCATGCGACCCAAGCTGATGCTGTTCGATGAACCCACTTCGGCACTCGACCCGGAACTGGTCGGTGAGGTGCTGTCGGTCATGCGCGATCTGGCGCAGACCGGCATGACCATGATCGTCGTCACCCATGAACTGGGCTTCGCTCGCGAAGTTTCCAACCGCATGGTGTTCATGGACGGCGGGCAGATCGTGGAGGCTGGAAGCCCCGAAGAAATACTGATAAGTCCACAAAACCCGCGCACCCAAAGCTTCATATCTGCCGTTCGAACCTGAACGCCATCTGGCGTCACAACACACATAAGAGAACGACCATGAAGAACTTCGTTATCCCAGCAGTACTCGCCGGCCTGATGGCTTCCAGCGTCAGCTTCGCCGCCGATTTACCAGCAAGCATCAAGGACAAGGGCGAGATCGTCGTGGCGATCATGCCGAACTACCCACCGATGGATTTCAAAGACCCGGCCACCAACACCCTGACCGGTTTTGATTATGACCTGGGCAATGCCCTGGGCGAACGCCTGGGGGTCAAGGTCAAATGGCAGGAAACCGGCTTCGAACAGATGATCAATGCCTTGACCACCGACCGGGTGGACATGGTGCTGTCGGGCATGACCGACACCGCCGAGCGTCAGGCCAGCGTGACCTTCGTCGACTACTTCACCAGCGGCCCGCAGTTCTACACCTTGCAAAAGAACAAGGACATCAATGAAGCCACCGACCTGTGCGGCAAGAAAGTCGGCACCAGTCGGCGAACCACCTTCCCGGCGGAAATCGCCGAGTTCAGCAAGGCCAATTGTGAAGCGGCCGGCAAACCGGCCATCGTCGTGATCGGCACCGAAGGCTCGGCTGACGCCCGTGCGCAACTGCGCCAGAGCCGTATCGACGCGGCGATGCAGGGCAGCGAGACCCTGTCCTATCTCAAGACCCAGGAAAAGGACATGTACAAGACCGTCGGCCAGCCGATTTCCGTACAGTTCACCGGCCTGGGCGTGAGCAAGAAAAAGCCCGAGCTGAGCGAGGCGGTGAAAGTCGCGCTGCAGAGCATGGTCGATGACGGCAGCTACCAGGCGATCCTGAAGAAGTGGGACCTGGAGCTGGGCGCGATCAAGACCGTGACCATCAACGCGGGTAAGTGACCAGCGCCCGCCCCCTGGGGGAGCGAGCCTGCTCGCGATGGCGTCCGATCAGTCGCTACTGGATTGCCTGGGCCACCGCTATCGCGAGCAGGCTCGCTCCCACAATCAAACCTGCGGTGGCGTTCATACATGTTGGAGCACAAAGATGTCTTTACCCACCTGGCCCGACAGATACAAAGCCTGCCTCGCCCTGGCCTTCGACCTTGACGGCCCGACCGGCGATGCGATGCTCAACGGCTCTATCTGGCAAAAACCCGAATACTTCGGCTTCGGTGGCTACGGCCCCTATCGTGCACTGCCACGCCTGCTCGACCTGCTCGACGACTTCCAGATCCCGACCACTTTCTTTGTCCCGGCCTGGGTCGTGGAAAACTGGCCCAGGCAGTGCCAGGCGATCATCGAGCGTGGGCATGAAGTGGCGTACCACGGCTACCGGCACGAGTCCTTCTACGCCCTGACGCTGGACCAACAGAAGGCGGTGATGAATAAATCCCGGGAGGTGTTCGACAAATACCTGAACATCCGCGCGGAAGGTTTTCGCACGCCGTCCGGTGACTGGCGCGCCGAAACCCCGGCGATGCTGGCCGAGGCCGGCGTGATCTATTCCAGCAGCATGCGCGGCGATGACCGTCCCTATCTGGTCGATGTCCCGGGCCTTGACGTCCCCTTGGTGGAAATCCCCGGCCGCTGGGAAATGGACGACTACGCCTCCCTCGCGTACACCCGAGGCCCGGACTTTCCTTCGGGGCTGGACCGCACCGCCAGCTATGAACTGACGCTGGACAATTGGCGTCGCGAGTACGACGGCGCCATGAACGAAGGCCTGTGCCTGACCACCTTGTTCCATCCCAAGATCACCGGCAAACCGGGACGCATCCTGCTGCTGGAAAAACTCTTCGAACACATGCGTCAGCGCGATGATGTGTGGTTCGCCACCTGCCGAGAGGTCGCCCATTGGTGGCTCAAGGAGCATCACCATGGCTGATTCCAGTGTCTGGCCCGAAGGCTACCGTTGCGCGGTGGTAGTGACCGTCGATTACAACGACATCCACGGCATTCTCACCCAGGCCCCGGAAGTGGCCGGACGGGACAAGACCCTGTCGGTCTGGCGCTACGGCAGTCAACGGGGCGTGGAACGTCTGCTCGGCCTGCTTGCCGAACTGGGAATTCCCGGCACCTGGTGCATTCCCGGCATCGTCGGCGAAGAAAACCCCGGGCACATCCAGGCGATCCTGGCCGCCGGTCACGAGATTGCCTGCGCCGGTTATCGTCATCAAAACTACGACAACCTGACACTTGCCGAGCAGGTGGCCGACATCGCCCAGGGCTGCGAAGCGTTGACTCGACTGACCGGCATGCGCCCGGCAGGCTTCAGGATTCCCGCGGGAAATGGCGCGCCGGGGTTCATCCAGGCGTTGCACCAACAGGGTATCCGCTGGTCTTCGTCGTGGCGCGGCGACGACCTCCCCTTCGCGCATCCGACCGCACCCGAGGTCATCGAGTTGCCCCTGCACTACGAACTCGAAGACGAACCCTATTTCGCCTTCAACCTCAGCCCCGCTGTGCCGCCAGGACAATCTCGGATCGCTTCATACAGTCATACCCTGGGCAACCTGCGGATGGACTTTGCCGGGTTCCGCCGATTCGGCCTTTGCTATGTGCTGCGGCTGCACCCGGAAATCATTGCCACGCCGGGGCGCATCGGCGTACTGCGTGATTTGCTCCACGGCATCCGGCAGCATCCGGATGTGTGGATCGCGACGGCGGACGACGTCGCACAATGGTGGGCCACTACGGCGGCCGCGGTGACGGACGACCATCCGGCGGCCGTGTACGAGCGCCATTATCGGACCCAGGGCGTGTAACCCCCACGGCGACTGTGCGCCCTCGAACCCAACAGTATCGAAATAAGGACATTTGCCCCACGTGCGCAGCTACTCCCTTGTCATCCGTCGCTTGATGATCTGCTCGCTGACCATCGTCGTCAGCCGCGCTATCACCAGTCCGTTGCTCACGCTGTTTCTGAGCACCAAACTCGGCCTCAACCAACAGGACGTAGGGCTGCTGTTGGGTATCGCGGTGTTCATCGCCACCCTGCTGGCGTTGTACGGCGGCTACGTCATCGACCGCCTGGAAAAACGCCAGTTGCTGATCGTGGCCATGCTCTCCAGTGCCGTCGGATTCGTGTTGCTGACGTTCGCCGAGAACCTTTACCTGACCACTGCAATCCTGGTCGTCACCGAAACCGCTTCGGCACTGTTCCTGATCGGCTCCAAGGCGATCCTCAGCGAGCAACTGCCGGTGGGCCAGCGGGCCAAGGCGTTTTCCCTGCGCTACACGTTGACCAACATCGGCTACGCCACCGGCCCGATGCTCGGAGTGGTGATCGCCGGGGTCTATCCCACAGCCCCGTTTCTGATCGCGGGAGGCATCGCGTTCCTCAGTATTTTCCTGATGAGCGCCATCCCGAAAGACGCCGCCCCGGTGCCCGTCATCGGGCAACCGCCGAGCTTCATGAGAACCCTCCGCACCCTCAAGAACGACCGCACCCTGATCATGTTCACCTGCGGTTGCCTGTTCAGCACGGTGGTCCACGGTCGATTCACCCTGTACCTGTCGCAATACCTGCTGGTGACGAATGAATCCCAGCGCGCCCTGCAAACCATGGCCGCCCTGCTTGCCTGCAACGCCGTCAGCGTGATCCTGCTGCAATACCAGATCGGCCGTTTCCTCAAGCGCGAACAGCTGCGCTACTGGATCGCCGGTGGCACCAGCCTGTTCATCCTCGGTCTGATCGGTTTCAGCCTGGCCGATGGCTGGGTGGGCTGGTGCGTGGCGATGTTCATCTTCACCCTGGGCGAGATGATCATCTACCCGGCGGAATTCCTGTTCGTCGACACCCTGGCCCCGGAGGACCTGCGTGGCAGCTACTACGGCGCGCAGAACCTCGCGGCCCTCGGCGGTGCGTTGAGCCCGGTCATCTGCGGCTTCCTGCTCTTGCACACCCCGGCGCCAACGATGTTTTATGCCCTCAGCCTACTGACAGCGCTGGGCGGGACGCTGTGTTTCATGGCGGGTCGGCGGATTGCGAACCGCGTTGATAACAGCGGGTAGTCTGCCATCCGCCCCTCGGGCGTATCGCCAGGTCATTCAGCCATCCCACAGTCCCGCGAATTCAGGCTGACACCTAAAGCCTGCGTAACTCACCGCCCTCTTCTTCCAGACGTTTCAAAAACCCGGTGGCGTCCAGTATCTGGTAAGGGAAGTAGAGTCCCGGCGGCGTCGGCGGCTGACCATCCAAGCCGAGCAGGCGTTCGAGAGTCATTGCCACGCTGAGGCCAGTCAGTGGCGCGGCGCCGGCCGGGTGAATGATGGCATGGCGCGTGTGCAGCGGTTCCCCCTTCAGGCCTTCACCATCGAGTTCGATGATGATCTCGGTCGACATGGGTTTGCCCTGGCGTCGAGTCGAGCTCACCCCGGTGGCCATGTTGAACTGGACGTTGGGCGCGCCGGTGGCCGCAGCCAGGCCGACGACATCGATGGACGAGAAGCCGGAGGCCTGGATTTGCGTGCCATCCACTGCGTTGAATCGGACCTTCGAATCCTCGCCTTCGCGCCAGATATACGCACCGTCGCGTCGTGTCAGCGCTGCGGGCAGCATCTTGTTCAAGTGTTCGAAATCGGCGGCAACCGTTGGCCCACCGGTGTCCTGTTCATCGACCAGAGCGTTGATGCTGATCGCGTGTACCCGGCTGAATGTTGCGGCAATGCTCAGTGTCGACACCGTCGTCGCGCCGGCCATCCATTCGTAGCCCAGGACAATGGGCGAGGCGTCAGGCGTATGCATGTACGTCGCGATCTCCGGCGCGATCTCAAAGATGCCGGATGAAATGCTGAGGTGCGGTACCCCGCGCTTTTGCGCATAACGCAATCCGGCCAGGGCGTGGTCCATATAGAAAATCGCGACGGCGCTGACCGGGCGCGCGCCGAGACCCAGGTCGTCTGCGTGGGGATCAATCACCACGCCTTGCGCCTTACCCATTCGCTCAGCGGCCTGCTGGGCCTTGGCCAGGTCACGGCCGCCGATCAACAGGGGGACGTCCGGGCAGGCGGCACGCAATGCCCGGGCGGTTTGGTGACCAATGGCGCCGGAACCGCCCATGAGCAAGACAGGATCAATTGACATGTCGTGTTCTCCTTGTGTTCAGGTTCAGTCGTCCGAGGCATGGACCGCCAGCCCGACGACAATCGGGACGCTCATGACTCAGGCCTTCTGTTCCTGCCTCAGCCGCTTGAGCAACGCTTCGGCGGCGGCTTGCGAGGATGCGGGATTCTGCCCGGTGATCAGGTGCCCATCCTCGACCACATAACTTGCCCAGTCCCCAGCCCTGGAATATTCGCCTCCCTTGGCCTTGAGCATGTCTTCCACCAGGAACGGCACCACCTGCGTCAGCCCCACCGCCTCCTCCTCGGAGTTGGTGAATCCGGTCACTTTCTTGCCCTTCACCACGGGCTGGCCATCCGGCGCGTTGACGTTCTTGAACACCCCCGGCGCATGGCAGACCGCCGCGATGGGTTTGTTCGCGGCATAGAAGGCTTCGATGAGGGTCTTGGAGTCGGTGTCCTCGGCCAGGTCCCATAGCGGGCCGTGTCCGCCGGGATAGAACACCGCATCGAAGTCATAGGGGTCGATTTCCCCCAGCGGCACTGTGTTAGCCAATGCTGCCTGGGCCCGAGTGTCCGCGACAAAACGACGGGTTGCATCGGTCTGGGCGTCCTCCTCGCTGCTCTTGGGGTCCAGCGGCGGTTGCCCGCCCTTGGGAGAGGCAATGGTGACCGCAGCGTTGGCGTCGACGAACACATAGTAAGGCGCGGCAAATTCTTCCAGCCAGAAACCGGTTTTCTTGCCGGTGTCGCCCAACTGATCGTGAGATGTAAGGACCATCAGGATTTTCATGTGAACCCAGCCTCCGAGCGTGAACGGGCGAGTGGTTCGCCCTGCATTACACTCAGAGGCTGTGTCGAGGTAGACGTTCCCGCGTCGCGACCCTTGCCGGATGGATTGCGCCTCACCATGGCTGGATCGGTGTCCTACCAAAGCGCGATGTCATAGGTCAGGTAGATGCGATTGCTGTCACGTCCCCGTGAAAAATCCGAGCGGTAGACATAGTTACGCAGCTTCACGCCCAGTCCCTTCAACGTACCTTGCTGCACGACATAAGCGACTTCGGCATCACGTTCCCATTCCTTCACGGTGCTCTGGGACTTGCCATCGTCACCACTGAGGTAGCGGGTGGAAAATGTCAGGCCCGGCACACCGAGACGCGAAAAATCGTAACCATAGCCGAGCATCCAGGTCTTCTCGTCTTCCTCGATAAACTTGCCGATACCCACGTTGCTGAAGGAATAGACCGTGGCGCCGCTGATATACGGCAAGCCGGCCTCGCCGCTGAGCTTCTGATAACCCGCGCTGAACGTATGGCCGACAACGGCGTAGGACAGCAGGCCGCTGAACATGTCGTTATCGATCCTGCCGGCATAGGCCGACCCTGAATCGACACTGTTGAAATAGCGCAGGTCACTGGTCAACAGCCCGGCGCCCAGCGGCAGCTCGTGCTGGATGCCAGCGAAGCTCTGCCGATAGAAATTCTCAAGCTCACCGTAGAAATAGCTCAAGCGAATGTTCTTCGTCAGCTTGTAATCGGCGCCGGCGTAGCTGAAGTTGCCGGACTGATCGCCACTGTAACCGTCGGGCACGATTGGCATGCTGTCGCTGGAATCCCTGAGTTTGAACCGCTCTAGATGCCCACCGGTGAGCGCGAGATTGTCGATATCGGTGCTGCTGACTTGCATGCCCTGATAGGTCTGGGGCATCAGCCGCGCATCGTTGTAGATCAATAGCGGGTTCTTGGGCAGCAAGGTGCCATATTTGACCGTGGTCTTGGCCACCCTGGCCTTGGCGGTCATGCCCGCGCTGGCAAACTCATCGGCAGCCCGGCCATCGTTATGTACCGGCAGCAGCCCTGTGCCACTGCGGCCGCGGCCGGAATCGAGCCTGACACCGAGCAGGCCCAGGGCATCGACGCCAAAGCCAACCGTGCCTGGCGTAAAGCCCGATTGGTAATCCAACAGGAAGCCTTGGGCCCACTCGGTGCGCTCGCTCTTTGCGGATCTTGCCGCTCGTGCGCTCATTCCGTGCTCGTCGCGAAAGTTTTCATTGAAGTAGACATTGCGCAGTTGCAGCTTGAGCTTGCTTTCGTCGATGAAGCCTTCTGCATTGGCCATGGCCAGCGGCAACAGGCCTAGCATTGAAAATAAAGCCCCACGGGTCAGGACGGTATTCATATCAAGATTCTCGTTGTTGTTATTCGGCGCGCAGGCCGGCGCACCCCTCGGTTGCGAGGCGTGTCAGGCAGAAAATTCAACTAACTGATTTTTCAGGAAAAGAGCGTCAACGCTCCGGTCAGCAAGGCCAGCGCGGTAATCACTAGGGACGTGAGCACGGCCCACTTGACGGTAGCCTTCTGGAAGTCGCCAAGGTCGCGATCGACCATGCCCACCAGCAACAAGGTCGAGGCCACCAGCGGACTCATCAGATGCACGGGCTGGCCGAGAATCGAGGCCCGTGCGATTTCCACCGGATCAATCCCGTAGGCCGCCGCAGCGTTCGCCAGGATGGGCACCACGCCAAAGTAGTAGGCATCGTTGGACAGCACGAACGTCAGCGGCATGCTGGTAATGGCGACCACCAACGGGAACAGGTGCCCCCACGAAGGAGGAATCCAGTCCACCAGGGTCTGCGCCAGCGCATCGACCATTTTCGTTCCGGAGAAGATGCCAGCGAAAATACCGGCCGCAAAGACCAGCAGAACGACGGCCATTGCGTTGCCCGAATGGGCCAGGATGCGCTCCTTCTGAAGGTCCAGCTGGGGGTAGTTGATCATCAGCGCCAGGACGAAACCGATCAGGAACAGAATGGCCGAATGCATGAGCCCCATGACCAACGCAACCATGACTGCGATCACCAGCAGCAGATTGACGTAGGCCAATTTCGCGCGCTTGTACGGAGTGTCCTCGATAATTGCCTTGATATAGCAATTCCCGCCCCCGCTCTGCAGCTGGATATTGCCAATGCGCTTGCGCTCGGCACGGCCCAGTAGAAACGCCGTGAACACTACCCACATCGCTCCGCCGATCATGGTGGGCAGCAAGGGCACGAAATATTCGCCGGCATCCAGGCCCAGCGCGGCGATCGCACGGGTCGCAGGGCCGCCCCAGGGCGTCATGCCGCTCATGATGCTCAGGGACAGCATGGCAACCGTCGCCAGGATCATGGGGTTCATGCCGATACGCTTGTACAGCGGCAACATGGCGGCGCAGGTGATCATGTAAGTCGTGGTGCCGTCACCGTCCAGTGCCACCAGCAGCGACAACAAGGCGGTGCCTACAGCGATCTTCATCGGGTCGCCATTGACTCGCTTGAGGATCTTGCGGATCAACGGGTCGAACAGCCCGGCATCGATCATCAGACCGAAAAACAGGATCGCGAACAGCAGCAGCGCGGCCGAGGGCGCTACCATTTTCAAGCCGTCCAGCATCATTTTGCCGGTGGTCCCGCCGAACCCACCGATGACCGCGAAAACGATGGGCACGAGCGTCAAGGCCACAATCGGCGACAGCCGTTTAGTCATGATCAGGAAGGTAAAGGCCACCACCATGGCCAAGCCAAGTAAAGCGAGCATAGGTCGGATCTCTTGTTGTTATCAGTAGTGTTGCCAACACCCAGGCGTACGACTCCCAACCCGCCAGGCAACACGATCCATGTGTGCCTGGCAGAATGATTGATGCCATAACGTCGTGATGTCGAGTTTTGCCAACTACCCGGCTAGCCGGCCAGTCGGTGGGAAGCCTTGGCGTAGACGAAACCTGAAAAGAGCCGGCGTGCAGTGCGCACCACCGAGGCACGGATAGTCTCTCCTTTGTCGCCGACGTAGGACAAAACCACGTCGATCCCACCGCTGGGGTGTTCGATGCGAACCCGCTGCAAGCGTGGCTCGCGGACACCGCCGAGCAGTTGAGCGGCCACGCTGCCTTCAGTCACACAGGCCGTGGCGATTCCGATGGAGCCCGTAATTGCCAACGCACGATGACAGTTGTGCGGCATGAAATAGCGCACCTGGAGCGTACCGCCCGATTTGGCCGGGGATACCAGCACCGGCTTGGGAATCACCTTGTCGCTGACGTCCCCCAGGCCCATCGCCAGGCCGGCCTTGAGCCGCAGGGACTCCAGGCGCTGCAGAAAGACTTGATCGGCATCCAGTTCCGCGGGGCTTTCGTCGCCGCGCTTGCCCAGTTGGCCGGCTTCGACGATCACCATGGGCATCGCCATATCGATGCAGGTCACTGCGACACCGTCGATCAAGTCCAACGCTTGTCCGGTAGGGAACAGTTTCCCCGTCTTGCTGCCGGCGGCATCCAGGAAGGTCAATTGCACCGGCGCGGCGGTGCCCGGCACGCCATCGATGGCCGTGTCGCCTTCATAGCTGACCTTGCCCCCGGGGGTTTGCACCTCGGAAATAACGAAGGTTCCGGTATTGAGGTTGCGAATACGCACCTGGGTCAGGTCGCCGCCAGCCTTGACCAGACCCTGTTCGATGGCGAACGGACCGACTGCGCAGAGCATATTCCCGCAGTTGGGAGCCGTATCGACCCGACGTTGAGAAACCATCACCTGGACGAACAAGTAATCCACATCCGCCTCAGGGTGCAGTGAAGGACTGACGATCGCGACCTTGCTGGTTTGGGGGCTACCACCCCCGATACCGTCGATTTCCAGCTCATGGCCGGACCCCATCAGATCGAGCAACAACTCATCACGGGCGACGACGGAAGTCGGCAGATCCCAGGCGAGAAACACCGGCCCTTTGGAAGTGCCACCGCGCATCAATACACAAGGAATTCGTTGCATGAACACTAACTCTTGTTGATCAATCTGGATAATTGATGTTCTGGAGGCAAGAGTGGCAGGGTTTCAAAAGTGTTTCCAATGCAAAGATCAGCGAGTTTATTGCGTTTAACGAATGAATGGCCGTAGGATGACGCACACCACGCATCGCCTTTCTTGTGGAATTCAATATGGAATATGAGCTTCAAGACATACGATCTTTCGTTAAAATCGCCGAACTGGGCAGTTTTCACGAAGCCGCCGATGCACTGCACCTGTCGCAGCCGGCTTTGAGCCGACGGATGAAAAAACTCGAAGAGGGTCTGGGCACGGCGTTGCTCGACCGCACAACTCGCAAGGTCAGCCTGACCAGCGTCGGGCGCGATTTCCTGCCCAAGGCACGACGCTTGCTGGATGACTTCGACGATTCGATTCTCAACATCCGCGAGTTGGCGGAGCGGCGGATCGGCCGCGTGACACTGGCGTGCATTCCCACGGCCGCTTTCTATTTCCTGCCTTCGGTGATTCGCCTCTACAACGAGCGCTATCCGAAAATCCGCATACGCCTGCTCGACCTCAGCGCCAACGAAGGACTGGAAGCGGTACTGCGAGGCGAAGCCGACTTCGGCATCAATATGATGAGCGGACAGCATCCGGACATTGAATTCGTGCCGCTGGTCAATGAACCCTTTGTCCTGGCCTGCCGACGCGACCATGAACTGGCTGGACGCAGCGCCGTCACCTGGTCGGAGTTGAGCGATTATCGGCTGATCGGGGTCGGTCGGCTGAGCGGCAACCGTATGCTGCTCGATCATGCCTTGTCGGGCTTGAGCTGGCGTCCCCAGTGGTTCTACGAGGTACAACACCTGTCGACGTCACTGGGGTTGGTCGAGGCCGGTCTCGGCGTCTCGGCAATGCCCAGCCTGGCGATGCCCGCCGGTGACCATCCGACGCTGGTCAGCGTGCCGCTGATCGAGCCGGTGGTAAACCGATCACTGGGGCTGGTCTATCGACGCGGCGCGTCTTTGTCTCCTGCCGCCGAGAAATTCGTTTCGATTCTGCTGGAGCAGTGGCCGCAATGAAGTCTCGGTCGCGACTTTCGTGCGAAGGTCGAGGTCCACGCACCTACCCGGCCAGATGTGGCCAAGCGCGCTCAGGTTATTCATCCGGCTCGTCCTGATCCGCCACAATACTCTTCGCCTCAAGAAAGGCCTCCAGGCCATGTACCCCGAACTCCCGTCCGACGCCGGACTGCTTGACCCCGCCAAATGGGGCAAGCAGCTCCGGCGTGATTCTGTTGATCAATACCGAGCCGGCCTGCAGCCTCGCCGCCAGCTGCCGGGCGCGCTGCGGCTGTCGGGAAAAGACGTAGGCCTGCAACCCGTAGGGGCTGGCGTTGGCGATTTCGATAGCCTGCTCTTGCGAGTCATACGTGATGATCGATAGCACCGGGCCGAAAATCTCCTCTTGCGCGATGTCCATATCGTTGCTGACGTCAGCAAAGACCGTGGGCCTGACGAAATAGCCCGTGTCCAGACCTATCGGCCGGCCTTCTCCGCCGGCGATCAGCGTGGCACCTTGCGCCAGTCCGCGGCGGATATAGTGTTGGACACGGTCGAATTGGGCCTTGTTGACCAGCGGCCCGATGACGGTCGCCGGATCCCGTGGATTGCCCACGACCATGGCCCCGACCAGGTTCTTCACACGGTCGATGATGTGCTTGGCCTGCGTGCGCGGCACCAGCAACCGCGTGCCGGCGACACAGGCCTGGCCGTTGTTCATGAACGCCGCATTCAATGCCTGCGCAATAGCCGTGTCGAGATCGGCGTCGTCGAGCATGATGGACGCCGACTTCCCGGTCAGCGACAGACTCACTCGCTTCAGGGTCTCGATACCGGCGCGGGCAATCAGCTTCCCGGTAGCGGTAGAACCCGTGAATGAGATCTTCGCGACCTGTGGATGGGTGCTGATTTCGTCACCGACATCGCTGCCGCGTCCCAACAGAATGTTGAAAACGCCTTCAGGCAAACCTGCGCGGTGCAACGCCTGGGCGAGCACGTCGGTTTGCAAGGGACTCAACTCGCTCGGCTTGATCACCGAAGCACAACCGGCGGCGATGGCCGAGGCCAGCTTGCTGCATACCGTCCCGGCGGTGCTGTTCCAGGGAGCAACCAGCGCCGATACACCCACCGGTTCCATTACCACGGTCGCGTCACCGACCGGGCGAAGCAGCTCGTAATGCTTCAGCACCTGCGCCGCATTGGCAAAGGATTGCGAAGCATAACGGCTGACCCATTGGGCGCGGGCAAGCGGCGCGCCGTACTCCTCGATGGCGGTATCGCGAATTTCATTCGTGCTCGCCAGCACGGCGGCCTGCAACTGTTTGAGCATGTCGATACGCTCGGCCTTGGAGGTGCGGCTCATCGAGGCTTGAGCACGCGAGGCCGCCGCGATGGCACGTCTGGCGTCATCACGATCAGCCAGCGTGACCGTACCGATGACCGCTTCGGTCGCGGGGTTGATGCACTCCACCGTTTCATCCCCGTGCACGGGAACGAAGGCTCCATCAATGTAACTGTGATTGATCTTCCACATCGTGGCGTACCTGATTGACTACGGGGCTTGCCCGGAATGAAGCACCAACGCCTGTCAGGCCCAGGTGTCGCCCCGGCTCGATGGCTTTGCCATGATTCAGCCCGGCATGGACTCACGGCTGAAAGCGTGCACCTCCTGCACCAATCCTTGTGCGGCCATCATCACCAGTTGCCGACCTTTTTCCGGAGACGCTTGCGCCGGATCCGAGCCCATGCGGCCGTCCGGATGACGGGCGCGGAAATCGGCGGCCTCCCGGATAGGGCCCCAGTTGGCGATTTGTGGCGAGTAGTCAGCTAACTTGATGGCGTGGGGATAGGCCCACTGGGTCACGGCAATTTCCGAAGGCGTGGCATGAATGCCGTGACCTTCCGGGAACTGGTCGCGGGCCAACTCATTGACGCCTTCCAGGTCCCACCAATTGCACAATTTCAAGGCGAAACCTGCCGGGCGACGGGCGAAGCTCGCCTCGGCGTAAAGCTCAGAGAAAGCCGCTTCAATCGAGGCAATGTTGCCGCCATGGCCATTGAGAAAGAATATTTTCTCGAACCCGTGGGCAGCCAACGAACGTGTCCAGTCACCGATGGCGGCGATGAAAGTCGAGGGCCTGAGCGAGATCGTTCCCGGAAAACCGAGGTGATGCTGCGCCATGCCGATGTTGAAAGTCGGGGCCACCAAGATGTCCGCTGTTTGCTGCGCCTGGTGGGCGATGATTTCGGGACACATCCAGTCCGTACCCAGCAGACCAGTCGGCCCATGCTGCTCGTTGGAGCCGATCGGGATGACGACAGTACGGCTGCGTTCAAGAAATTTTTCGATTTCGGCCCAGGTCGATAGATGTAAAAGCATCTGCGTTCTCTCTTTGCAAAAGGGTTCCTTGCGGAACGATGGGTATGGGGGCCAAAGCACGTTCAACCCTCGGAGCACTCAAGGCCGGCTCGCGACGTGCCGTCGGCTTTGTCAAAGATATTGCGCCGCCCCTGTGAACAGCAGCAAGAGCAACTATGTTCATGTATTGTTGCTTTATGAGCAACGCCATGTCCTGGAGAAACGTCCGATGCGAGAAATCAACCAGCAACGCTTGCGGTATTTTCATGAAGTGTTGACCCACGGATCGATCCGTGGCGCGGCGGACAGCATCAACACGTCCCCTTCGGTGATAACCCGTCAGATCAAATTGCTGGAAGAGGAATTGGGCGCCCGCCTGTTCGAACGTCAGGCCCGCGGTGTCCAGCCCACTGAGGCTGCCGCGCACCTGCTGGAGTTCTGGCGGGGCTATCGATCACATCAGGAAAAGCTCGAGGACCAGCTCCAGGCCATCAAGGGGCTGCAACTGGGGCACGTGCGGGTCGTCATCAGCGAAGGCTATGTCGACACGTTGGTCGACCATGTGCTCGCACCGTTCTGCAAACAGTACCCCAAGCTCGATATCCGGCTGGACATACTGCCCGTGGACGATGTCCTTAACGAGATCGCGGAAAATCGGGCGCATATCGGCCTGGCCTACAACCCCCCTCCTCACGCCCACATCGATCATCAAGCGACCTCCCGTCAACCCATCGTGCTGCTGGTTCGCCCGGACCACCCGCTGGCGTTGAAAGGAGCGAAGGCCACCGTCGCAGACTTGCTCGATTGCCAGCTGGTGCTGACGCCGACAACCTTCGGTATCGGTCATGCGTTGAAGATGCTTGAGTACGCCGAGAAGATTCAGATCCGCCCGGCGCTGGTCAGCAATTCATTGGCCGCCCTCAAGCGCCTTGTCGCTTGCGGGCAGTTTGCTTCGTTATTGGGCGAGGTGGCGGCCTATCGGGAGATCGCCCAAGGCAGCCTCGCGGCCGTGGCCGTCGATCATCCACTTTTCCAGAACGTTGAGGCGAAGCTGCTGGTCAAGTCCGGACGCCCGCTGGCGGCTCCTGCCCAGGAATTGCTGAACTGGATGTTGCAGCGTTTGCCGATGTTCGCTACCCCATTCAACCGTGTTATCGACAAGAGCAGTGAAACACCCTCTTGAGTGGCGCTGCGCTTTATTCGCTACTTCAATACCAGCATCCGATACACCCCCGCCTCGCTTTCAATCCCGTGGGTATCGTGAGCGAAGCCAGGGAACGATCGGTCAAAGCTCTCGAGTGCCTTGAGATACGCCAGCAGCGGGCCGTCAGAGGTCCCTGCATTCTCCCCCGGCATCAGCAGCGGAATGCCCGGTGGATACGGCACGATGCCCGTGGCGGCGATGCGGCCGGCGGCTTCATCGAGGGTGACCTGCTCGACCTTGCCCTTGACCAGGTGCTCGTAGGTTTCCACCGGGCTGAGTTCGGCGTTGGGCAAGGTGCCGAAAGCCTGAGACATGGCGGCGGTGATCCGGGTCTTTTTCATCGCCGCGAAGATCTCTTGCGCCAGGTCCTTCAACCCCATGCCGGCGTAGCGCTGCTGGTTCGCGTTCAGCAAGTCGGGCAGGCACAGCTCAAGTTCCAGATTGGTGTCGAAGTCGCGCTTGAAGTCCAGCAGTGCGTTAACCAATGTGCCCCATTTGCCCTTGGTAATACCGATGGAGAACAGGAACAGGATCGTGAAATCCGTGGTTTTCTCGACCACGATGCCTTGATGCCCCAGGTAGGCGCTCAATACACAGGCAGGGATGCCAAAGTCGAGCAAATTGCCGTCATCGCCCATGCCCGGACTCAGGATCGACACCTTGATCGGGTCGAGCATGCAATAGCCGTCCTCGATGTCACCGAAGCCATGCCAGACCTCATGCGGGTGCAGCACCCAGCAGTCCGGATCGGTCTTGAGCCGCAGGGGATCGACTTCATGGAAAGGAACCTGCACCGCATCCACTTGAACCGAAGGCGGTTGCCAGCATGAGAAGAACCAATCGTCATGGGTCGACATCTCACACTGCATGCGCGAGATCACCTGGCGGAACGCAATGGCCTCCTCGATGGATTCATTGGTCAGGATTTGCCCGCTGGGGGCTTCCATCATGGCCGAGCTCACGTCGCACGAGGCCATGATCGCGTAATTGGGCGAGGTCGAGGCGTGCATCATGAAGGACTCATTGAACCGGCCATGGGGGATTGGGTTGCGGCCGTTACGCACGTGGATCATCGACGCCTGGGACAGCGCCGCCAGCAGCTTGTGTGTCGATTGCGTGGCAAACACGGTGGGCTTGGACGGGTCGTGATCTTCCGGGTTGCCGTGCATCGCGAAACGGTCCTTGTACAGCGGGTTGAAGCGCGCATAACCGTACCAGGCTTCATCGAAATGCAGGCGATCGACACTCTGCCCGAGCAACTCTTCGACGCGCCGAACATTGTAGGTCAGGCCGTCGTAGGTGGAATTGGTAATGATCGCGTGTACCGGCGTTGGATCGATGTGGTCCTGGACCAATGGATTATTGGCGATGGCGGACTTCACACCTTCGGCGCTCAAGGTTTGCGGCAAGATCGGGCCGATGATGCCGTAGCGGTTGCGCGTGGGCACCAGGTACGTGGGAATCGCACCGGACAACGTCATCGCGTGCTCGGCGGACTTATGACAGTTACGGTCGCACAGGGCGATCTGGTCGCGGGTGACACTGGCCATGAGGATCACCCGATTGGACATCGATGAGCCGTTGGTCACGTAATAGGTACGGTGGGCACCGAACACCTTTGCCGCGTAGCGCTCGCCCTGGCCGATGGGGCCACTGTGATCGAGCAGCGAGCCCAGTTCGCCGACCGAAATCGACAAGTCGGAGCGCAACAGGTTTTCGCCGAAGAACTCATAGAATGCGCGGCCTGCGGTACTTTTCAAAAAGGCCGTGCCGCCGGCGTGGCCGGGGGTGTGCCAGGAGTATTCGTAGCCGCGGGCGAACTTCAGCAACGCGCCGAACATGGGCGGCAACACAGCCTGGCGATAACGCTCGATGGCGGCCATGATGCGGCCGCTGAGGAAGCGACTGGTGTCCTCCGGCAACCAGATGAAATCGTCGGCGTATTGCATCACGATCAGCGGCACGCTCGATGCGGTGCTGCGGTCACTGATCAGGAACACCGGCACGCGGGTGTTGCGCTCGCGCAAGGCCGCCAGCAGGTCGATGCACTCCTGATGGTCGTCGCTGCTGTCCATTTCCCAACTGAGCAATACACACTGGATGGCCGGGTCGCTGCTGAGGATCGACTTCGCATCGCTCAGGCTTTCGGAGGTCAACACGCTGATGGAGCGCTCCTCAACGTCCGTGATCAGTTGGATCAACGCCCGGCCGAAGACGGTACGCTTGTCCGGCTGGTTGCAGACCAGCAACGCGAGCATGCCAAGCAGCTGTCTGTTTTCCGTCATGATTGAGGCTCCGTTCTGGTCGTTTTCAGGCGTTTTGGCGGCAGGTCATTGACTGGGACAACCTCACCCACGATGTGTTGCGCCGCGACGGTCTGGGTCGGAACGCTGTTGTTCAGCGCCTCGAGACGAATCAACCGGGTGTTGACGAACCCGAAGAGCGTGTAGCCGACGATGGTCGCCACGCCGCCGAGCATCAGTGCCTGAGCGCCGGCGCTGTAGAGCGCAAGGTAGCTGTAGGCCGCCGCGATGCCGGCGACGATATTGGTGATCAGTGCCTTTCTGGCCGGGACGCCCGAGACGTTTTGCAGCGTCATCAAGGTGGCCATCGACAGGATGTAGGGCACCAGGTTGGTGACCACCGCCAGATTGACCAGGGTGTCGAACTGCTTGGCCAGGTCAGGGCTGATGGTGAGCAACGCCATGGCGGTTTGCAGCGCCAGCAGGATCAGCATGCCGATGATCGGAACGCCATGCTGGTTGGCCTTGGCGAAAATCGGCAGGAAATACCCCGTATCGGCCGAACTCTTGAAGACCTGGGCCACGGTGAATTGCCAACCGAGCAAGGAGCCGATGCAGGCCAGCACCATCAGGCCCATGACGATATCGCCGATCATGGGCGTGAACATTCTGGCAAAGACCAGGCCGAACGGCGCGGTGGAACTGACGAGTTCGGCGTTGCCGACGATGCCGGCGATGACGTTGGTGGACGCGATATAAATCACCGCGGCACCCAGCGTCCCCCCCAGTACGGCGATCGGTACGTTCTTCTCGGGATTGTCCACCGCATCGCCGTTGGCGCAGGCAGACTCCAGCCCCAGGAATGCCCACAACGTGATCGCCACCGACGCGCCCGCGGCGTCGTACCAGGTCTTATCGTGAGGGTTCCAACCGGCGGCATACACGCTGCCATCGAACCAGAACCAGCCAATCGTCGACACCAGCACCACCGGCGCGATAACGCCCCACACGGTGACCGAGCCGATCCTGCCGGTGATGCTCGCGCCGCCGAAGTTCGCGAACGTGGTGATCCAGAGCAGCGCGATGGTGGCGAGGCCGACTTGCAGCGCGTCGAGTCGTATATCGAAGAGGGTCTGTATGTAGCCGACCGCCGTAATGCTGATCGCCACGTTGGCAATCAGCAGGGACAGCCCATAGGTGTAGTTGGTGATGTAGTTACCGGACTTGCCGAAGGTGTATTCGGCATAGCCCCCCATGCCTCCGGTCTTGCGACTGAGCATGCCGCATCGCGCAAAAGCATAGGCCAGCGCCAGCGAGCCCGTGGCCGTGATCAGCCAGGAAAGAATCGAAATACCGCCGACTTCGGCGAGTTTGGTGGGCAACAGCACAATGCCCGAGCCCAGCATGTTGACGGCCGTCAACATCGTGAGCTGTCCAACCGTCATTTTTTTCGTCACGGGGGTCCCTTCTCCACGATCGTCCGTGAAGAAGCTTAGGCGCAGTGGAGCAAAGCTGCAGAACAAACCCGATCAAGCCGTGCATGGCTTTCAAAACCATGCACGGGGGATTCCAAGACGATTACTTACGAGCCTCCAGAATCAGGTTGAAAGGCGTTTCTGCCGCACGACGCAGGTGTCTGAAACCCGCCGCCTCGAAAACTTCCCGCAACCTTGCCTCCCCGGCCTGCGCACCGAGCCCCAACCCAACCTCCTGGGACAACGAGTTCGGCGTGCAGATAAAGGTGGATGCGGCGTAGAACAGCCGTCCGACAGGGTTGATGTTCTCGTCGAGCGTGTCCTTGGCATAGGGTTCGACCAACAGCACTGTTCCGTCTGCTTTCAGCGACCGATACGCATGTTGCGCCGCACCGACCGGGTCGCCCATGTCGTGCAGGCAATCGAAATAGCAGATCAGGTCGTAATCCTCTCCCGGAAAATCCTTGGCGGTGTTTTGGGCAAAACTGACGCGCTCATCGACGCCGCCCTCCTTGGCCCGCTGCATGGCGGTCACGATGGAGGGACCGTGATAATCGAAACCCACGAAGCGCGACGCCGGAAAGGCCTGCGCCATGACGATGGTCGAAGCCCCGTGCCCACAGCCAACGTCCGCAACCCGTGCACCGGCCGTGAGCTTTTCCACGACCCCTTCCAATGCCGGCAACCACTGCGACACCAGATAGGTTTTGTAACCGGGCCGGAAAAAACGCTCGGTACCGCTGAACATACAGGGGTGATGATCGCCCCAGGCCAGCCCGCCATCGCCACGCATGGCCGCCACCAGTTTGTCCTTGTCGTGGAACATGGAGGCCACCACCATGACGCCGCCCGCCGCGTACACCGGCGAGTCCTCGATGGCCAATGCCATCGCCTGCTCCTCGGGCAGCACGAATTGTCCTTCTCGGTGCTCCATATAGCCGGACGCCACGTGAGCGCTCAGCCACTCCCGGACCAGCCGCGGGTTGCAACCGGTCCTGGAAGCAAGCGCCTCGGGAGTCACCGGTTGGCTGTCGGCCATGGCCTTGTACAGCCCGAGTTCATCACCCAGTATCACATTGGCGAGCATGGCCGAGGCGCCCATGTCGGACACCAGCTTACCCATGAACTCGTTCAGTTTTGCCTCGTCCATTACGTACCCTCCTGCAAGAAGGCCACCGTCGACACGGGCGTAAAGAACCTGAAGAATGTTTGCGGTGGTCGGATGGATAACCACGCGGGGCTGAAAGCCACCGCTGGGATACCCAGTCTATGCCTGGATCAGAACCGGCGCGGTATGACGCGACGCCCGGTGGATCTCGGCACGGGTCTATAGTTGCTGCTTTTCTCTTGAGCTGGCCTTGATGAAGTATCTAACCACCGCCCTGATCCTGGCTTGGGCATCCCTGCCCTCCAGCAGCTGGTCCAAGGACGACCCGAGCCACTCGCCACAGGCCGCCGGGCGCAGCTACGCACAGAACTACAAAGACATGGCACTGGCAGACTGCATCGCGACCGCCTACAAAAGCGAACCCAAAGCGGCCGCGGATGCCGGAAGCAGCGCCAGCGCGCTGATGGACTGGACCTATTTCGACTTCGAACAGGCGCCGCAAGCCAGTCACCCGCTGGTTGAGCAGTTCCTGGCGCGCGATTACGGCAACCCTTTGGTCGAATCGGAACGTAAAGGGGTTCGCTTTGACCTGCTCAAATGCCTGGACCTGTATCACAGCAAAGAACTGGACGAGCAGGTCAGGCAATGGGTGATCAAACCCGACCATACCTATCGCCAGGACAATCCGCCGGGTGCCAGGAAGGACTGACTCTCCCGCATTCGCGCAAGCAGGATCGCGGCCGGATCGTGATCAAGGTCGATGTTTCAACTACGAAACAGGACGCGATACAGGTCTACGGAACATCACCCCCTACCCTGCGTCGCCCGGATCAATCGGTGCTCAACGTATCAACACTCGACGATATCGACTGAGCCGCAGCCGATTCAGCCTCCAGTTTCAAACGATCGGCCTTGCTGATGTACTTGGGTTTGTTTCGCGGGGCCAGTTTGGCGCTGGCTTTCTTGGCGTGGGCTTCCAGGAGCTGCTTGATTTTCTTGCGACGATTCATCTTCTTTGCCCGGCCGGTGCGTTTTTGAATGCTGACAGCTTAACGCATTGAGTCCCTCGCCCGCTTCACCGCGTCACGCGGCCTTTGCCTGGGCTTTCGCAACCAATGCCTCGATCCACGGGACCTCTATCGGATTGACCACCCCATAGCGGTCCGGCGCGAAAAACTTCCAGTGATGGGCCGCGTCGTCCAGGCGTTCGAGTTCGGGCGCGCTGAGCCAGTAATCGGTGCAGGCCAGCTCAATCGGCATCCCGGAAAAGCGCAGCCCCAACGAAATGTTGGTGCGCGGGGCAAACGCAATGGCCAGGTCACGATTCACCTGCAGGTGCTTGCTCGCCGGGGGCTGCACGGTCTTGCCGTAACCCGCGAAGCTGCCTGCAATGAAGTGACGCAGCACCAGCCATTGCCCTTCGGCGGTTTGCGTCAGGATCCATTGCGAGACGCCGCTGTCGGGCATCTCCTGGATGCGCTCGCCGAGCCATTGCGGGATATGGCACCGGTCAGGGTCATAATCGAGCGACCACAGGCTGACGCCACGAATCAGGGTGTGCCGCTCCAGTTCCACTTCGCCGTGCTCGGGCATGTCTCGCCAGTAACGCAGCCTTAGGTCGTGTAGAGCGCGGTGCCTGTTCCAGGCCACCCAGCCGGCAACGAACAGCACCGTGCCCGCCGCGAGCCATCCCAGTGTGTGTGCCCCGTAGCGATCGATATCGAAGTCCGGGTCGAACAGCCCCTGATAGACCCAGATGCCCAGGAACAGGACCAGTGCCGGCAATACAGGTCCGATAGCGAGCGGCATCACAGTCCATTGCAGCCAGCCGCTGGTGTGAACACTCGCTCGATAATGCGCCCAGGCCCTTTCCTGATCCAGCATCGGCGCACGTTCACGGGCAGCGATGTTGGCGTCGGGCGAATGGAAATCCACGTACAGGTCGTAGTCATTGGCGGGCATATCGAGGGGGGAGTCCTGGGTTTGGTTTACTACGAAGGGGGCATAACGGTAGCCTCATCCCCCCGACGTTGTCTAACCCCTGCCCGATGGCGAAGCGCCCGGGCGCATCCGCCGGGCCATCTGGGCCGAAAGCATCCAGAGGCGCCCTTCACACCTCCAGCACCAGCGTCTCGCTGCCTTGGGCCGGCACCGCGCAGCAGATCAGGACCTCGTCTTGCGCCAACGGCATGGCCGGCGTGTTCAGGTAATGCACCTGGCCGCGGGTCATGCGGGTTTTACAGGTGCCGCACGAACCGCCACGGCAGCTGAACTCGGGGCTCAATCCCCGGGCTTCCGCCAGCTCCAGTAACGTTCCGTTGCCGGGCTCCCAACGCCCTTCCTTGGCCGAGGTGGCGAACAATACCTTGACCGGTTCGCTCGCGGCAGGCACTTGCTGTACCGCTGGCAGGCTGATTTCAACGTCACGCACCAGGGTGGACGGGCCGAAAGTTTCTGCATGGATGCGGTCGTCCGGGATGCGCAGCCCGCGCAAACCGTCATACAGCGCCTGAGTAAAACTGCCCGGCCCGCACAGGTAGTAATCGTAGTCGTTGAGGGGCAGCCATTGCTTGAGCAGCTCGATGTCGATCCGGCCTTCGGCCTCATAGCCTTTGCCAGCGTCGGCCCCGACGGGCGGCTGGCTGACCATCCGCAACACCCGGACCTTGCCGCCCGAGCGGGCAACCAACGCGTCGATCTCTTCACGAAAGGCCAGGTCGGCCACGGTACGGGCACTTTGCACCATCCAGACCGGACGCATGCGATTGATACGCAGCCCTTGGTAAACCACCTCGCGCAGCATCGACAACAGCGGCGTCACACCGACGCCCGCCGCCAGCAGCACCAGGGGACGTCGCTCAGTGGCTTGCACGATGAAATGCCCTTGGGGTGCCCGCACTTCGATTTCATCCCCTACTTGTACCCGGTCATGCAAGTGGGAAGATACCGAGCCATCGCGCTTGACGCTGATGCGCAGGAAATCATCCGACGGTGCGCTGGAGACGCTGTAGGTTCGAATCACCGCGGCCGCCTGGCCCTGCAACGCTACCCGTACGGGCAAATGCTGCCCGGCGTCGAAGCCGGGCAAACCGACACCGTCCGTGGCCTCCAGATAGAAGGAACGGATGTTGGGGCTCTCGTCCACGATGCGAGCAACCCGCAACGCACGCCAGCGTGTGCGCATGGCCTCGGCCTGCAAGCGCTCGGCGGCCTGTTCCCAACTGCCGGTCATCGACGAATTGGGTGAATCACCGTCGGCCTGATCGTCCCAACGCAACGGGATCGCGGCCCGGCGCAAGACAATGCGCTGCGGCGTGAACCGCCATAACCGTTCGGCGCCCTGGAACGCGGCGATTTCCGGCGAGTCCAGCAAAACCTCTGCCGAGCCGGTCATCTGCACAAGATCGCCGGTGGCGAAATCGATGAAAAGCAGCCCGGCACGCGGATTGAGCTGGATGTTGCCCAACGTGTTGAAAAACAGGTTTCCGGAAAAGTCCGGAATGGTCAGCGTCCCGGCCTCGTCCATGCGCACGAAACCAGGCTTGCCACCCCGGTGGGACGCATCGATCTGCCGTTCGCCGTCACGCTCTACGTAGGTGGCGACGTGAAACGAATCCGCTGCAGTGACCAGGCGACGTACGAGCGGATCCGCCACCGTCAGCTCAAGCGCTTCGGATTCCTGCACGTCGACAAAGCGGTACTGACGCAGATTGATATAGCGCGGGCAATTGCCATAAGCCTGGCGGACCGTGATGTCCACGCCATGGTCGAGCCGACGGACAATGGTGCCGTTCATGCGGTTGCGCCGACGGGTGTGCAATTCGATGCCCAGCAGGCCGATGGCGTCACCCGCGTTCATGCCCGCCTGGGCCGGATCGTCCGGCTGCGGCGCAAAATCGATGTGCAGTGTCTGTGGATCGGGCGAATTCATGAAACCGGGTTGTCCCGTGCGGAGCGTGGCCCACACGTCACCTTGAGGATCCACCGCCCCCAGCACGACGAAAGGCAGTTGGGCGTAGAACTCCCGATGCTGGTCCGGCATCCATGTCCGGGACATCTGCCGTTGGCCGACACCGACCATCATCTCCACCGCGCCGACGGAGCGTTGCAGGGTCAGTTCGCCTTCATGCCAGGGGGAGCCGGTTGCTGTCGAGGCGTTGTCCATGGGTCTGTCCTCCTGCCCGCAGGGATGACACTACGGTGTGGGTGGGTTCGCACCCGATGCACAGGTGCGTTGTCATGGGCTCATCTTCTGTCGTTTGCCGACGAGGCGGAATACCCATGAACCGCAATCCACCCTTTCATAAAATGCAATAGCGCCGCTCACGCAGCAGCGCCATCGCGGGCATCGAGGGTTACCAAAGCGACATCGTATAGCTGACGATCAAGCGGTTCTCATCCAGGTCATTACCGAAGTTCGAGCGGACCGAGGCGTTGCGCCATTTCAGGCCCAACCCCTTGAACGTGCCGTCCTGTACGACATAGGCAATGTCCGTGTTGCGCTCCCATTCCTTGCCTTCGCCGGGCGCGGTGCGTTGCACGTTGTCGCCTGAAATGTAGCGCGTCATGAACGTCAATCCCGGTAGGCCGAGCGCAGCAAAATTGTAGTCATAGCGGGCCTGCCAGGAGCGTTCGTCGACGTTGGCGAAGTCGCCGATCTGCACGAAGTTCACCAGGTACGGGTCACTGCGGCTGATATACGGGAACGGATCGTCACCGCTCATGCGCTGATAGCCCAGGCCCAGGGCATGTCCACCGAGGCTATAGGTGAACAAGGCGCCGAACGCCTGGTTGTCCAGGTCACGGAAATTGCCGTCCTCTGTGCTGCGCGAGTAGCGCACATCACTTTTGAGGGACTGACCGCCGCCCAGGTCCAGGGTATGCACGAACCCGAGGTAGTTCTGCTGATAGATGTCTTCCAGCCTCCCGTAACGGTATTGCGCCGTGAGATTTGGCAGGAATTGATAGTCCGCCCCGGCGAACTGGAACTTGTCGCTGGTGCCGCCGATGCGGTTGGCGGTCATGTCCTGGTAATCGGTGGAGTCGACGAAGTTGATCTGGGTGAGCTGCCCGCCGGTCAGTTTCAGTCGGTCAATTTCCTGCACGTTCACCTGGCCGCCCTTGAACGTTCCCGGTAACAGGCGGGTGTCGTTGGAGTTGACCACCGGGTCTTTGATTTGCAGCGTGCCCAGCTTGAGGGTGCTGTTGGACAGGCGCATCTTGGCGGTCAGGCCCACTTCCCCATAGCGGTCTTGAGAACCTCCGGACGAATCCGCCGGCAACAGATTGGTGCCCGACGTGCCGCCCCCGGAGTCCAGTTTGAAACCGGCCATGGCCAGGGCGTCCAGACCGAAGCCGACGGTGCCGGCGGTGTATCCCGACTCCATCCGCAACAGGAAACCCTGCGCCCACTCTTCGGCCTTGTCCCGGGCGCCCGTCTGGCGAAAGTCGCGATTGAAATAGAAGTTGCGTGCTTCCAGGCTGCCTTTGCTGTCGGCGATGAAATCGGCGTGGGCGCTGGGTAAACCAATCAAGCTCAAACCCAATGCCGCGCCAAGCGGGGTGTAAATCGGTTGGATGGGGTTGAAATGTCGCATGCGTGCTCCTTTTATCGACGCGAGCGAACCCTTTCGGGGGGCTTTGCGTGCGCCTCGTTATTGTTGTGTGAAGACGTTGTCGTGGGGACACGGACGCCATCAGCGGCGTCGTGGTGCGGATTCTTCGTTTGGCGATCCGGAAGCGTCAAACGGGAAAAAAGCCGGATCGGCCATAAGAAAATCTGATGCACCGTGGGCTCTGATTCGGAGTGATCGTTGCAGTTGCTGGCAATCACACCCTGGCGATAACTTTTACTTGTCGCACGCACCAACATTCCTTGTTGGACGCCGGCATCGCGGGCTTTTAGGGTAAAAATCCAACAAGAACAGGCGCCACTTCGATGACTCAGCCAGCCCCCACCTTCGAGCAACTGCAGCAGTACGAACCGCCAGCCCTTCGCCAGAGCATCGCCGCCGGCCATTATCAGGGGCACACCAGCGGACTGGGTCCGGGCCGGGTGCAAGCCAACATCGTGATTTTGCCCGGCGATTGGGCCGACGAATTCCTGCGCTACTGCACACTGAACCGCCAAGCCTGTCCGATATTGGACGTGACCGAACCCGGCGATCCGTATTTCCGTCACCTGGGCAGCGCCATCGATATCCGCCATGACGTGCCCCGCTACCGAGTCTTCCGCCACGGTGAACTGAGCGAGGACCCCCTCGACATCGAACACCTGTGGCAGGACGACATGGTCGCCTTCGCCCTCGGTTGCTCGTTCTCCTTCGAACAACCGTTGCTGGAAGCCGGCATTCATCTGCGGCATATCGAGCTGGGCCGTAATGTCGCCATGTTCCGGACCAACATCGACACGCGCCCCACCGCCCGGCTGGCCGGCAAAATGGTCGTGAGCATGCGCCCGATGAAGGCCGCTGCCGCCATTCAGGCCATCCAGATCACTGGCCGCATGCCCAACGTCCATGGTGCCCCGGTGCATATCGGCGACCCGGCCCTGATCGGCATCGCATCCCTGGACCGGCCGGATTACGGCGATGCCGTACCGGTCGAAGCGGACGAAATCCCGGTATTCTGGGCCTGTGGCGTGACACCGCAATCGGTGGTCCAGGCGTCCCGTCCACCGCTGTGCATCACCCATGCACCGGGGTGCATGCTGGTGACGGACTTGTGGAACAGTGCGTTGTAAGCACAGCGAACAACCTGATGTGGACTGACGATGAACACAGCCCGGCTATCGATCCAACGCTACATTGACGCCAAGGATGGCAACCGCCCTCACCTGCTCGACCAGGCTTTCACGACCGAGGCTACCCTGGACATGGTGGTGCGCACCGGCGCCATTTCCTTTCCGGGGCACGTGGAAGGTCGCGAGGGCATCGGCGAGGTCCTGGTCAGGCGCTTTGGCCAGACCTTCGAGAACGTTTATACGTTTTGCCTGGGAGCTCCGCCCCCCGTGGATGCCAACGCTTTCCAGTGCAAATGGCTGGTGGCGATGTCGGACAAAAACAGCGGCGAGGTCCGTGTCGGTTGTGGTCTGTACGACTGGCAGTTCGAACCTGGGTCGAAGCGGGTCGAGGGTCTGACGATCACGATCGAGCACATGGAAATTCTGCCAGCGGCCAATCTACCTGTGATAATGGCCTGGGTTTCCGGGCTGGACTATCCATGGTGCGATCCTCAGGCGGCGCTGAGCAATGTACCGGATGCGACCGAGCTTCAACCCGTGATCCACTATGCGAGGGCCGACATGCTTTAACCGGCTCATGGCCCATCTGTTCCTCAGGAGCGTCCCAATGAACATCAAGTTTCTGGAAACCTTCGTCTGGGTCGCTCGCCTGAAAAGTTTCCGGCTCACGGCGGAAAAACTGTTCACCACCCAGGCCTCGATTTCCAGCCGCATCGCGGCCCTGGAAGACGAAATGGGCGTGCGCCTGTTCGTGCGCGACTCCAAAGGTGTGTCGCTGACGTCCGAAGGGCAGCGGGTGCTGGAATACGCCGAGCGCATCATGGACACCATGCAAAGCATGAAAGCCGTGATCAAGGATCCGCGTCAGGTCCGCGGCCGGATCCGTATCGGCGCCATGGATACGGTGATCCATACCTGGATCAGCCCCCTGGTGACACGCCTGATGGAGTGCTATCCGGCCCTGGAAATCGAATTGTCGGCCGACACGGCGAGCAACCTGTGCTCACAATTGGAGAAAGGCTACCAGGACATTATTTTCCAGACCGACATCCTGCGCCTGGACAGCGTACGCAATGCCCTGCTGACCCGATACCCGATGCATTGGGTGGTGCGCACCGGCTCTGTCTATGACCGCCCTTACGCATCGTTGGATGACCTGTCCCACGAGCGCATCGTCACCTTCTCGCGCAATTCGCGGCCGCATCAGGACATCCTCAACCTGCTGCATTCGGCGAACATTGTTTCGCCACGCATCAACTGCGTGAACTCGGCATCGGCCATCACGCGCCTGGTCCGCGACGGTTTTGGCATCGGCGCCATGCCCGCGGCACTGGTCCAGGGCGAACTGGCCCAAGGCACACTGAAACTGGTCGACGGCGTACCGCTGCCCTCGGTGATGGACATCGTCGCCAGTTGGCGTACCGGCGCGGGCATGGAACGGGTGGAAGACATCGTCAGCCTCACCCGGGATGTAGTGGGTGAGTTCGTTGCGCAATTGCCTGTCGCCTACCGACTGGATTCAGACTGATCTGTTGCTCAACGGCACCTGCCTGCCTTTTTCCCACTGATTCGCACTGCGACTTCCCGCTGTAAGTGAATTGCAATGTCCCGGACATACGCTGGGAAGAACGCACGGCCCGACGGCTGGCTGTGCATCTTCGTCCGTTCGGATGGCCAGGGAGTCCGCTATGAGAATCAGTGTCTTCGGAAGTGGTTACGTCGGCTTGGTGCAGGCCGCCGTATTGGCCGAAGTGGGTCACGACGTCATTTGCATGGACATCGATGAGCGCAAGGTCGAAAGCCTGCGCCAGGGACAGGTCAGCATCTATGAGCCGGGCCTGGCAGCGCTGGTGCGTGAGGGGGTCGAGGCCGGACGCCTGCATTTCACCAGTGACGAACGGCTCGCCGTGCAGCACGGCCAGGTCCTGTTCATCGCGGTCGGCACGCCTTCCAGGGCGGATGGCTCGGCCGACCTGTCCCAGGTCATGTCAGTCGGCGAAGCCGTCGCACGCTACCGCGAGCAGCCGGTCATCGTGGTGGAAAAATCCACCGTGCCCGTGGGCACCGGCGATGCTTTGCACGCACACATCAATAAATGCCTGATCAAGGCCGGTCGCTTGCTGCAGTTCGATATCGTGTCCAACCCGGAGTTTCTCAAGGAAGGCTCCGCCGTCGCCGATTGCCGGCGTCCGGACCGGATCGTGATCGGTTGCGAGCGCGAGGAAGTCCGGGAAACCATGCGTGACCTGTATGCACCGTTCAACCGTAACCACGAGCGTGTGCTGTTCATGGACCTGCGCAGCGCCGAACTGACCAAGTACGCCGCCAACGCCATGTTGGCGACCAAGATCAGCTTCATCAACCAGATCGCGGAACTGGCGGAACATCTGGGGGCCGACATTGAGGCCGTACGCCTGGGCATCGGCGCGGACTCGCGCATCGGTTATCACTTCATCTATCCGGGTTGCGGCTACGGTGGTTCGTGTTTTCCCAAGGACATGCGCGCCCTGATCCACAGTGCCGAGCAGGCACACTGCGCCAGCGATCTGCTGCAAGCGGTGGAAGCCATCAACGGGCGGCAGAAACACAAGCTGTTCGAGCGCATCAAGGCTTACTACAAGGGCGATTTGCGCGGCAAGACCTTCGCACTGTGGGGCCTGGCCTTCAAACCCAATACCGACGATATGCGCGATGCGCCCAGCCGTGCACTCCTGCAAGCGCTGTGGGCCGCTGGCGCCAGTGTTCGCGCGTTTGACCCCGAGGCGATGCTGCAGACCCAGCAGTTGTACCCCAACGAGGCGAAACTCATGCTGATGGGTACCCCGGAATCGGTCTTGCCGGGCGCCGATGCGCTGATCATCTGCACCGAGTGGCAACCCTTCAAGGCGCCGGACTTTGACTTGATCCATCAGCGGCTCAAAGCTCCGGTCATCTTTGATGGTCGCAACCTGTACGACCCGGAGCGCATGAACAGCAAAGGTTTTATCTACTTTCCGATGGGGCGCGGCCAATCCTGCGACTTGCCTGTCGCACCCCCCGTACATTTCCAAATGCCTCGCAGTGCATGAATGCCTCTTTAACTCAAAATAAATGCACTAGAACAGCATTAATATGAATTTGTAAGTGAAGGGGCTGAACGGCAGACTGTACGTCGTTCCTCACCCCCAACTGTTGGAACACTTAAAGGGCTTTCTGGGATCTTCCCGTAAGCCCCTTTTTTTGTTCGTTTTTTGGATTTTGCTGAATGCTTGCTCGCTGGATCCCCGCTGCTATCAATACCCGTCCGACCGAATGGAGCCGCGCCGCCATCGGCATGGCGCTCGGAACGATGTTCAGTGTCTGGCTCTGCAGCCAGGTCTATGGCCTGGAAGTGGCTCAACATTTAATTGGCCCCCTGGGTGCCTCTGCGGTGCTGCTGTTTGCCGTGTCTTCGGGCGCCCTGGCCCAGCCCTGGTCGATTTTTGGCGGCTACCTCTGCGCATCGGTCGTGGCGCTTTTGGTCGCTCATGTGCTGGGCCGTACGCTGGGCAGTGCCTGTCTGGCAGCCGGTATGGCGCTGGTGCTGATGTGCTGGTTGCGCTGCGTTCATCCGCCAGCAGGCGCCTTGGCCGCGACCATGGTGTTGGCCGACCCGTCCATCATTGCCTTGGACTGGCAGGGTGTCGCAGCCGCCATGCTGGCCGGTTCGGCCCTGCTCGCCAGTGCCTTGGCCTACAACAATCTGACGCGAGTGCGCTATCCGAAGCGAGCCGCCGAACCGGTCGCCGTCATTCCGGCCGATCACCCTCCTGTCGACAGCCAGGCCATCACCGCCGAAGACTTGAAACGCGCTCTTGAGGAAATGGAAGCATTTTTCGACGTAACCCCCGAAGATCTCGAACAATTGATCCACGCCAGCGAGCGACATGCCAAGCGCCGAAGCATCACAGAGGTACTGTCAGGTCGCGGATGATTCGGTGACTGCTATAAATATGCAGAAAGGACCTGCACGTATGCCGGTTGTGCAATGCAAATTTGCACTGTTACGATCCAGACCGGGTACGTGCGACACAATTCATAAAGAACAATAAAAGCAGGGAGTTAGCGATGACTGCTCAGGTTTCATCACAACCCGTAGGAAGCGTCCAAGTCGCGACCTGCGAGGTGTTGGTCGAGGTTCGAAACCACATCGGCCATCTGACCCTGAACCGCCCCGCCGGCCTCAATGCGTTGACCCTGGACATGGTCCGCCGCTTGCAGCGACAGCTCGACACCTGGGCTCTCGATCCGCGCATCCATGCGGTGGTCTTGCGCGGCGCTGGCGAGAAGGCGTTCTGCGCCGGGGGCGATATACGTTCGCTCTACGACAGCTTCAAACAGGGCGAGACCCTGCATGAAGACTTTTTCGTCGAGGAATACGCCCTCGACCTGACGATCCATCACTACCGTAAACCCATCGTTGCACTGATGGACGGTTTCGTCCTGGGCGGTGGCATGGGTCTGGTGCAGGGCGCAGACCTGCGGATCGTCACCGAACGCAGCCGTCTGGGTATGCCGGAAACCGGCATCGGCTATTTCCCGGACGTGGGCGGCAGTTATTTCCTGCCGCGCATTCCCGGCGAGCTGGGCATCTATCTGGGCGTCAGCGGGGTCCAGATACGCGCTGCCGACGCGTTGTACTGCGGACTGGCCGACTGGTATCTGGAGAGCCACAAACTCCTGCAACTCGATGAGCGCCTGGACCGGCTGGAGTGGAGCGATACGCCGCTCAAGGACCTGCAAAGCCTGCTGGCCAAGCTTGCCGTGCAGCAATTGCCAGCCCCTCCCCTCGACGCCCTGCGCCCGGCCATCGATCATTTTTTTGCCTTGCCCGACGTACCGAGCATGGTCGAGCAGTTGCGTCAGGTGACGGTCGCCAACAGCCGTGAATGGGCCTTGGAAACCGCCGACCTGCTGGCGTCCCGCTCCCCCCTGGCCATGGCCGTGACCCTGGAAATGTTGCGGCGTGGCCGGCATCTGAGCCTGGAAAACTGCTTTGCCCTGGAGTTGCACCTGGACCGGCAATGGTTCGAGCGTGGCGACCTGATCGAGGGCGTGCGCGCGCTGCTGATCGATAAAGACAAAAAACCGCGCTGGAACCCGCCGACCCTGCAAGCGCTGGACGCTGGGCACGTAGCGAGTTTCTTCGACGGTTTCGACGACCTTGGGAATTGACTCCATGCACGACCTCGAACTGACTGAAGAACAAGTGATGATCCGCGACATGGCCAGGGATTTTGCCCGCGGCGAAATCGCGCCCCATGCACAGGCCTGGGAAAAGGCCGGCTGGATCGACGACGGTGTCGTGACGAAGATGGGTGAATTGGGCCTGCTGGGCATGGTGGTGCCCGAAGAATGGGGCGGCACCTACGTGGACTACGTGGCCTATGCGCTGGCGGTGGAAGAAATTTCCGCGGGCGATGGCGCGCTTGGGGCACTGATGAGCATCCACAACTCGGTGGGGTGCGGGCCGGTGCTGAACTACGGGACCGATGAGCAGAAGCAGACCTGGCTCGCCGAACTGGCGAGCGGCCAGTCCATTGGCTGCTTCTGCCTGACCGAGCCTCAGGCGGGCTCCGAGGCCCACAACTTGCGCACTCGTGCCGAACTGCGGGATGGTCAATGGGTCATCAACGGCGCCAAGCAGTTCGTCAGCAACGGCAAGCGGGCGAAACTGGCGATCGTGTTTGCCGTGACGGATCCTGACTTGGGCAAGAAAGGCATTTCGGCGTTCCTGGTGCCAACCGATACGCCGGGCTTCATCGTGGACCGCACCGAGCACAAGATGGGCATTCGGGCCTCGGACACCTGCGCGGTGACCCTGAACAACTGCGCCATTCCCGAGGCGAACCTGCTGGGTGCCCGAGGCAAAGGCCTGGCAATCGCCCTCTCCAACCTCGAAGGCGGTCGCATCGGCATAGCGGCCCAGGCCCTGGGTATCGCCCGGGCGGCGTTCGAAGCGGCCCTGGGCTATGCGCGGGATCGGGTGCAGTTCGACAAGGCCATCATCGAACATCAGAGCATTGCCAATCTGCTGGCCGACATGCACACCCGCCTGAACGCGGCCCGCCTGCTGGTCCTCCACGCCGCCCGGTTACGCAGCGCCGGCCAGCCATGCCTGTCGGAAGCGTCCCAGGCCAAGCTGTTCGCCTCGGAAATGGCGGAGAAGGTTTGCTCCTCCGCCATCCAGATTCATGGCGGATATGGCTACCTGGAGGATTACCCGGTGGAGCGCTACTACCGCGATGCGCGGATCACCCAGATCTACGAAGGGTCGAGCGAGATACAGCGGATGGTCATCGCCCGGGAGCTGAAGCACTACCTGGTGTGATGGCTTGAAAAGCATCGCGAGCAGGCTCGCTCCCACAGAGATCCGAGTTGTACGCAACCATTGCATACGACGTCCGACTGTGTGGGAGCGAGCTTGCTCGCGATAGCGGTCTGTCTGGCACTTGGATACTGAATGTGTCGACGTCTTCGCGAGCAGGCTCGCTCCCACAGGGTTCGAGGATGCATGCAGAAGCTGCGACACCTCAAATCCAATGTGGGAGCGAGCCTGCTCGCGATAGCGTCAGTCAGGTCGCCGCGTTACTTGTCCTGGAACTCAGGCGAACGCTTGGCGACGAACGCTGCCATGCCTTCCTTTTGATCCTGCGTGGCAAACGCTGCGTGGAACACCCGACGCTCGAAACGAACACCTTCGGACAGGCTCACTTCAAACGCCCGGTTGACGCTTTCCTTGACCATCATGCTGATCGGCACCGACTTGGAGGCGATCAGCGCGGCGGTTTTCAAGGCGTCGTCCAGCAGTTCGTCAGCCGGTACGATCCGCGCCACGATGCCGCAACGTTCAGCCTCCACCGCGTCGATGAAACGCCCGGTCAGGCACATTTCCATGGCCTTGGCCTTGCCCACCGCACGGGTCAGGCGCTGGGTGCCGCCCATGCCGGGCAGTACACCCAGGTTGACTTCAGGCTGGCCGAACTTGGCGTTGTCGCCGGCCAGGATGAAGTCGCACATCAGCGCCAGTTCGCAGCCGCCGCCCAGAGCAAAGCCGTTTACGGCCGCAATGATGGGCTTGCGGCGATTCGCTACCCGGTCGCTGTCGCTGAACAGGTCATCCAGATAAATCTGCGGATAGGTCAGCTCAGCCATTTCCTTGATATCCGCACCGGCGGCAAAGGCTTTCTTCGACCCCGTCAATACGATGCAGCCGATCTTCGGATCGGCTTCCAGGCTGTCCAGCGCATGGTTCAGTTCGCTGACGATCTGCGCGTTCAAGGCGTTCAGTGCCTGGGGACGGTTGAGGGTGATCAGGCCGACACGGTCTTTGATCTCCAACAAAATCGTTTCGTAATTCATGCAGCACTCCTGTTCAAAGATTGCGCGAAATGACCATGCGCTGAATGTCGCTGGTGCCTTCGTAGATCTGGCAGACCCGCACGTCGCGGTAGATGCGCTCCAGCGGGAAGTCGTTGAGATAACCGTATCCGCCCAGGGTTTGCAACGCCATGGAGCAGACTTTCTCGGCCATTTCCGAGGCGAACAGCTTGGCCATGGACGCCTCCACCAGCGCCGGCTGGTCGTTGTCCCGCAAGGTGGCGGCGTGATGGACCATCTGCCGCGCCACGGCGATCTGGGTCGCCATGTCCGCCAACCGGAACGCCACGGCCTGATGCTCGATGATCGGTTTGCCGAAACTCTGCCGTTCGCGGGCATAGTCCCGGGCGGCCTCGAACGCAGCACGGGCCATGCCCACCGATTGTGCCGCGATGCCGACACGTCCGCCTTCCAGGTTGGCCAGGGCGATCCGGTAACCTTCGCCCTCCTCACCCAACCGATTGGCCACCGGGACCTTCACGTCTTCGAAAAGGATCTGGCACGTATCGGAGGCGTGCTGCCCGAGTTTGTCCTCGACCCGCGCCACGCTGTAGCCCGGCGAATCGGTGGGCACGATGAAGGCGCTGATGCCGCGTTTGCCGGCGCTCGGATCGGTCACCGCGAACACGATCACCACCCCGGCATTCTGCCCCGAGGTGATGAACTGCTTGCTGCCGTTGAGCACGTAATGATCACCTTCCAGGCGCGCCCGTGTCTTGAGGCTGCTGGCGTCCGAACCGGCCTGGGGCTCGGTGAGGGCGAACGCACCGAGCATCGCGCCGCTGGCCAGCGGGGCGAGAAAGCGCTCTTTTTGCTCATCGTTGCCAAACTTCAGGATCGGCACGCAGCCCACCGAGTTGTGCACGCTCATGATGGTCGAACACGCACCATCGCCAGCGGCGATTTCTTCCAGGGCCATGGCATAGGCCAGGTAACCGGTATCGCAACCGCCCCACTGCTCCGGCACGAGCATGCCGAAAAAACCCAGTTCACCCATTTCGGCAATGGCCTCCCTGGGGAAACGGTGCTCGCGATCCCAGTCGGCAGCGAACGGCTTCAAGCGCTCCTGGGCGAAGTCCCGGGCCATGTCACGGATTTGGGTTTGTTCTTCAGTCGGGAGCATGGTGATTCCTTAATACAGGCATTCGACAGCCATGGCCGTGGCTTCGCCGCCGCCGATGCAGATCGCCGCGACGCCGCGCTTGAGGCCTTTTTGACGCAAGGCCGAGACCAATGTCACCAGGATCCGCGCGCCGGACGCGCCAATCGGGTGACCCAAGGCGCACGCGCCGCCGTGGACATTAACCTTACTGTGAGGGATCTCAAGCTTGCCCATGGTCACCAGCCCGACCACGGCAAAGGCTTCGTTGACTTCGAACAGGTCCACCTGATCCAACGACCAACCGGTTTTCTGCATCAGTTTCTTCACTGCACCGACAGGTGCCGTAGGGAACAGGCTCGGCGTGTCGGCAAACGCCGCATGGCCGTGAATCACCGCCAAGGGCTTCAAACCACGTTGTACGGCCTGGCTCTGGCGCATCAGCACCAGCGCTGCGGCGCCATCGGATATGGAACTGGCATTGGCCGCCGTCACCGTACCGCCCTCACGGAACGCCGGTTTGAGGGTGGCGATCTTGTCGATCCGCGCCTTGGGCGGCTGTTCGTCGTGGCTTACAGTGACCTGTTCCTTGCCGACCATGACCTGCAACGGCACGATCTCGGCATCGAAGCTGCCGTCCTTGATCGCTTGCTGGGCACGGGTGGTGGAGGCGATGGCGAACGCGTCCTGGGCCTCGCGGCTGAAACCGTTGGCTTCGGCGCAATCCTCGGCGAAGGTGCCCATCAGGCGGCCCTTGTCGTAGGCGTCCTCCAGGCCATCAAGAAACATATGGTCGAGCACCTTGCCGTGGCCCATGCGCAGGCCGCTGCGGGCGCGATCGAGCAGGTACGGGGCGTTGGACATGCTCTCCATGCCACCGGCCACCACCACGTCGGCGCTGCCGGCGACGAGCATGTCATGGGCCAGGATCGCCGCTTCCATGCCCGAGCCGCACATCTTGTTGAGCGTGGTGCAGCGGGTCGACTTGTCGAGCCCGGCGCCCAGCGCCGCCTGACGCGCCGGGGCCTGGCCCTGGCCGGCCGCGAGCACGCAACCGAACAGGACTTCTTCAACGGCATCAGCGTCGATGCCGGCGCGCTCTACCGCAGCCTTGATGGCGGCAGCCCCCAATTGTGGGGCCGTAAGACTCTTGAGCTCGCCCTGAAAGCCACCCATGGGGGTGCGGACGGCACTGACAATGACAATCGGATCGTTGGACATGGCTAAGTCCTCCTTCATTTGGCGGCCATGCGCAAGGCACCGTCGAGACGGATCACCTCGCCGTTGAGCATGCTGTTTTCAATGATATGCCGGGCCAAGGCCGCATACTCGGCAGGCTTGCCCAGGCGCGGCGGGAACGGCACGCCGGCGGCCAGGGACTCGCGCACCTCGGGCGTCATGCCGGCCATCATCGGGGTTTCGAAAATGCCCGGGGCGATGGTCATCACGCGGATACCGAAGCGGGCCAGTTCCCGAGCCGCCGGCAAGGTCAGGCTGGCAATGGCCCCCTTGGACGCCGAATAGGCCGCCTGGCCGATCTGACCATCGAACGCAGCGACCGAAGCGGTGTTGATGATCACCCCACGCTCACCGTCGTCATTGGCTTCGGTCTCGGCAATGGCCGCCGCCGCGAGGCGCATCAGGTTGAAACTGCCGATCAGGTTGACGTTGATCACCTGGCTGAAGCTTGCCAAGGCGTGCGGACCGTTTTTGCCAAGGATCTTCTCGCCGCGCACGATGCCCGCGCAGTTCACCAGTCCGTTCAAGCCACCAAAGGTGTCGACGGTCGCCTTGACCGCCGCTTCGGCCGCCGCCTCGTTACTGATGTCCGCCACCACGCTCTGGCAGCCCAGTTTTTGCGCCTGGGCGGCCACGGCTTCGGCGTTGAGGTCCACCAGCATTACCTTGGCGCCAGCCTTGACCAGCATCTCGCCGGTGGCCGCGCCCAGGCCGGACGCGCCGCCGCTGACGAGGAAAATCTTGTTGTCGATCTGCATCATGGATTCCTTGGGTTCACGCTGAAACGTTCTGCGCCGCAGCCTCTTGAGCCTTGGCGATTTCCTGGTTGCGCAAGATAAAGCGCTGCAATTTGCCACTGGGGGTTTTGGGCAAGTCGCTGACAAATTCGATTTCACGGGGATAGGCATGGGCTGCCAGGCGCTTGCGCACATGCTGGCGCAGCTCTTCGGCCAGTTCCGGCGCGGCGCGGTATTGGGCGCTGAGCACCACGAAGGCCTTCACCAGCTCGGTACGCTCCGGGTCAGGCTTGCCGACCACCGCCGCTTCGACCACCGCCGGATGCTCGATCAAGGCGCTTTCCACGTCGAACGGGCCGACGCGATAGCCGGAAGTGGTGATCACGTCATCACTGCGGCCGACGAAGCTGATGCTGCCGTCAGGGTTGAGCTCGACGGTATCACCGCTCAGGTAGTAATCACCGACGAACGCCTTGGTGGGGCCGCCCTCGTAGCCGGCGAACCAGCACATGGGGGACTGGCGGCGGTCGATGGCGAGAATACCCGGTTGCCCCACGCCCAGTTCCCGGTGGTTTTCATCCAGCACCACGATTCTGTGGCCCGGCGAGGCGAAACCGGCCGCGCCGAGGTGAACCGGATGATCGAGCCCGTGGTGGTTGCACAGCACCATGCCCAGTTCGGTCTGGCCGTAATGGTCATGGATCACTACGTCGAGGTTGTCGGCGAACCAGCGGATCACCTCCGGGTTCAACGGCTCGCCGGCGCTGCTGACGATGCGCAGCTTGCCTTTGATCGACCGGGCGAATTGCTCGCCTCCGGCAATCAACAGGCGGTAGGCCGTGGGGGAGCCCGTCAGGTTGGTGATGCCGTACTTATTGATCACCCGGCAGGTGCTTTCCAGGGTGAACGGGCCGTCGTAGAAGGTAATCGGGTGTCCCATGGCCAGGGGGCCGGTCACGCCGAAGTAGATGCCATAGGCCCAGCCCGGGTCGGCGACGTTCCAGAAGGCGTCTTCCGGACGCAGGTCAACGGCGTCGCGGGTGTAGCTCTGGAACGCAACGATGGCCTTGAGCGGCACTGACAGCGCCTTGGCCGGTCCGGTGGTGCCGGAAGTGAACATCAGCAGAAAGGGGTCTTCACCGGTCAGCATGATTGGTTCGCAGTGGCTGGGGTGGTTCGCCACTTCCGCCCAGAAGCTGAAGTCGCCTCGCACGATCCCCTGCCCTTTGGCGCCGCCCACCGTGACGATGGTCGGGCAACCGGCAACTTCGTCGAGCTTGGGGCGGTTGACCGGGTCAGTGACGACGATACGTGCCCCGGAACTGCCGAGACGATGCTCGATGGCCTTGGGGCCGAAGGCGGTGAACAGCGGCTGATACACCGCCCCGATACGCCAGGTGGCGAGCACCACGATCAGCAGTTCAGCGGTGCGCGGCAGCAGCCCGGCGACCTTGTCCCCCTTCCCTACGCCCTGGGCCAGGAGAAAATTGGCGAAACGTGCCGCGTTGTCCTGCACGTCACGGTAGGTCCAGGTCGCATCGCTGCCATCGCGGCCTTCCCAGAACAGGGCGATACGGCCAGGCAGGGCGTGCCGGTCGCAACACTCGACACAGGCGTTCATCGCCTCGAGCGAGCCGTACAGCGCGGCGTTGACAGTGTGCTGGTAATCGAACTGCGACGTGGCGGACAAGTAATCGCGCATGAGCAGAGTCCCTCTGTACTTTTTATTGGTGGGGGAACCGTAGACAGCAGGGAAATACTCGCGCCGAAGGGCTTGGGCGGCAATGGTCAAAGCCATCAAGTTGCTTGACTGGTTTGGCCATGGTTGGAGTATTGCGTTGCCAGTGAGGGCCTCATCGCGAGCAGGGCTCGCTCCCACAAGTGATCTGGATGTTAGCCAATCCCTGTGGGAGCGAGCCCTGCTCGCGATGGCCGCAGGCCGGTGTCAACTACGGCAAAGGATGCCGCCAGGCGAAGGTATAGACCTTGTCCGGCGCTGAAGGCTGGCACTGCTGGTTATCCGCATCGGCCCCGACCAGGAACCACTCAGCCCTTGAGGTTTCGCCGACGCGGCGCGCCTTCTGCGGGTCGTAACAACGCGCCAGATTCCGCGCCGGCACCAGGGCATGGGCCTGGGGATGGCTACGTAGCCACAGGGCCGATTGTTCCAGCGACTGATTGCCATGGAAGCCAAAATGCACGATGGGTTGCCGGGCAAACAGCCAGTGTCCTTCGCGCCAGCTTACCAGCACCAGATCGGCATTGCCGGTCAGTCGCGCCACCTCGCCCATGATCGTTTCGTGGGGGTTGATACCTTCTTTGTGAGGCTCGATGAAACCGCGCGCGCACCAGGCGCCCAGCCACAGCACCGTCAGGACCGCGAACACCGTTCGGCCTCTCGGGCGGCGGCTGAACCAACGGCGCAGCAGCCAGGGGATCAGCGGCGCCACCAGCAGGACCAACGCGGGCACTGCGGGAAAGATGTACAACTTGCGCTTGCCACTGCTGAGGCTGAAAAACAGCAGTACCAGCACCACCCAGCCGAGCAGCACCAGTACCCGCCCGTCGTGCTTGAGCAGCTGCTTGCGCCAGGCCGGCACCAACCAGGGCAGCCACAAAAAGATCGGTAACCAGTACTTGGGGATCACCTGGGCGAAGAAATACCAGAACGGCTCGCGATGCTCCCAAGCGCTGGCATAGCGGCCAGCGGTTTGTTTGAACAGGATTTCCTGGATGTAGGCCAGGCTGTCGGCGCTGCCATGCCAGACGATCACCAGCAACGGCCCGAGCCATACCGCGATGGCGGCCAATGCCACCAGCAGCCCCAGCCACCAGGCGGCTGCCTTGCCGGGCATGGGCACCACGCCCTTCCAACCCTTGCGTACCGCATAGGCGTAGGGAATCAGCATCAGCGCCGGCAGAAAGCCCACCCCCTTGCTGATGATCCCGAAACCCATCGCCGCGCACGCCAGGTAATACCAATGCCAGGCGGGACCGAGCAACAGATGGCGGCATAAGCCATAGATTCCGAGTACCGTCCAAAGGGCCAGGAACCCGTCGATCTGACCGGTCCGCAGGATGCTGTAGCTCTGGTAGGTCGCCAGGAACAGCAGCGCCGCGATCACCCCGACCCGCCGCCCCCATAACCGCCGACCCAGGTCATACAGGCAAGCGGTGGTCACGGCCCCGGCCAGCAAGGCCGGCAAGTACAGGGCCACTGTCGGCCAGTGGGTCAGTTGCACGAACAGCGCGACGGCCCACATGAACAGCGGCGGCTTGTCCGCATAGATTTCGCCGGCACGATGGGGAATGAACCATGAACCGTTCTGCAGCATTTCCAGGGCAACGCCGAGGAAACGCTCTTCATCGACGTTCATCGGCTGGCGCCAGCCCAGGCCGGCGCCCACCATGACCAACGCCAACAGCACCAGCGCAAGCAGCTCCCGCCGCGAGGAAGACAGTCGTATTCGCACCCGGTCAGCCCTTGTTACCCAGTTCGCCGCTGTTGCGCTCTTGATGCCTGGCAATCAATTGCAGGTTGCGCAGGTAGACGATGAAACCAAAGGACTGGCCGACAATGAACACCGGATCCTGGCGGTAGATCGCGTACGCCAGCAGCAGCGCGCTGCCAACGATGCTCAGGTACCAGAATCCCACGGGAATCAGGCTGCGTTTCTTGTATTCGCTGTACAGCCATTGCAAGGCGAAACGCCCGGTGAATGCCAATTGCCCGCCGAAGCCGACCACCAGCCATAACGACTCTCTACCCATGTCAGACCTCGGTTTCCTGTGCGTTGACGTCAAGACGGGTGCGTTTGATCAACCACCACACCCCGAACAGATCGAGAATGCCCACCAGGGCCCGGTCGAGGTTTCCGTACTTGGACACCCCTGCCCCGCGCTCGCGATGGTTCACCGGTTGGACCAGCATCCGCCCGTTGTGGCGACGGATCAGCGCGGGAATGAAGCGGTGCATGTGATCGAAGTACGGCAGCCGCAGGAACGCCTCGCGCTCGATCAGTTTGATCCCGCAGCCGGTGTCAGGCGTCTGGTCTTTCAGCAGGCTGGCGCGCAGTTTATTGGCCCATCGCGAGGCCCACCGTTTGCTCGCCGGGTCCCGACGGTTGACCCGATGCCCCGCCACCAGCTTGACGCCACCAGGCTTGCCCTCGGAACCGCGCACCCGTTCGAGCATTTTCGGTAGATCCGCCGGGTCGTTCTGACCGTCGCCATCGAGGGTCGCCAACCAATGTCCGCGCGCCACTTCGGCGGCATGGAAAACCGATGTGCTTTGACCCAGGGAGCGCGCATGACTGAGCACCCGCAACTGGCGGTAACCATTGGCCTGCAGCGCGCGCAGTTCAGCGGCGGTGGCATCAGTGCTGCCATCGTCGACCACGATGACTTCGAAGACCTCGTCGGCCAACGCCGTACGAACTTCCTCCAACAGTGGAACGAGGTTGCCTGCTTCGTTTTTGGCCGGAATCAGGACGGACACATAAGGGGTTTCGTGCATGACATTCCAGTAAGAATCAGAGGTTAGACGCCGTAATAGCTGCGGTACCAATCGACAAATGACTGCACACCGACGGGTACCGCGACCTGCGGGCGAAACCCCACCCGTTCTTCCAGTTCGCGGGTGTCCGCCCAGGTGTCAACCACATCGCCCGATTGCAACGGCAGGAAATTTTTAATCGCACGCATGCCCAGCGCCTCTTCGAGGCATTCGACAAATTGCAGAAGCTTTACCGGCGAACCGAAGCCAATGTTGTAGACCTTGTTCGGTACCCCGACGCCATCGGTGGGCGGCAGTGGTATCAAGCGCACCAGCCCCTCGACGATGTCATCGATGTAGGTGAAGTCGCGCGACATCGCGCCCTCGTTATAGAGATCAAGGGTACGGCCACCCAGAATCGCCTCCGTGAACTTGAACGGGGCCATGTCAGGCCGCCCCCAAGGTCCGTACACCGTGAAAAAACGCAGGCCGGTGGTAGGAATGCCGTAAAGATGTGAATAAGCGTGGGCCATCAGCTCATTGGCGCGCTTGGTGGCGGCATAGAAGGAAACCGGTTGGTCGACGGGGTCAGTCGTCGCATACGGCATACGTTCATTCAACCCGTACACGGAACTGCTCGAAGCGAAGATCAGATGCTCAGGCCTGTGGGCACGGCAGGCTTCCAGCACATTGAGAAACCCCACCAGATTGCTTTGCGCATAAATATCGGGGTTGTCGAGGGAATGGCGCACCCCGGCCTGGGCGGCCAGATGCACGACGCAGTCGAAGGCGCCTTCGGCAAACATAGCCAGCAGCGCTTGTTTGTCGGCCACATCCAGCAACCGGAAGCGGAAATTGCCGTAGGCGGCCAATTGCGACAGTCGAGCCTGCTTCAATTCAACGCTGTAGTAGCTGTTGAGGTTATCGAGGCCGATGACCTGATGACCGTCATGACACAGCCGCCTGGCCGTATGGAAACCAATGAAACCCGCCACGCCGGTGACCAGTATTTTCATAGGTCCGGTCCTTGTGGACCTTGACCAACAGCAGGATTGGAAACGGTTTTCAAACCGACATCGCCGCTACCTGAAACGGTCACTCGCATACACTACTCTGCCTGATGGTCTGGCTTTTTCAGCGCCTGCAGAGGCTTATATCAAACAAAAATGACGGTTTTATGAGGGAAAAGAGACAAGGGGACGGATAAAAAAGCGCGGCGAGCGTATCAATCAGATTCGTTGAGAATCAGGCTCCGATAATGTCCCGGATTGGAGCCCGACCACTTGCGAAAGGCCTTGTAGAACGAGCTTGCATCGGCGAACCCGAGGCGCGAGGCAATTTCGACGAAACTGACGGCAGGCTCGGCCAGCCAGGCAATCGCCAGTTCCTTGCGCACACTGTCCTTGAGCCCCTGGTACGTCTGCCCCTCGTCCGCCAGACGTCGGCGCAGGGTCGAAGCGGAAACGCACAGCTGCTGGGCCAGGGCTTCGGTTTCCGGCCATTGTTGGGCGGGCAATTGCCGCAGGTCGTGGCGGATACGGCTGGCCAGGCTTTGCGGGTTGCGGTATTTGACCAGGATATTGGCCGGGGCTTGGGCGAGGAAACGCTTGAGTTCATCGGCGTTGCGCCGGATGGGAAGGTCCAGGCAGTCGGCCGCAAGGATCATCCGTGTACGGGGCCGGCCAAAGCGCAGGTTCTGGGAAAACATCACCCGGTAGTCGTCACAAAAATCCGGTTCGCTACAGCGCAACTCGATAGACAGAATCGGGATGCGCCGTCCGGCCAACCAGCAGGCCACTCCATGGACGATCATCCAATAAGTGAAATACGTGAAAGCCCGACGGGGTTCCCGGTCATCTTCCAGCAGAACGATTTCCGCCAGGCTCTGCTGACGGACCCACTGCGCCGGCAAGCATTCGAGCATCAATGACAGAAAGCCCAGCCCTACCGTCAACCCGGCCGCCAGCGTCGGCTGGGCCATGGCGCACTGGCAGAGAAACGCCAGGCTTCCGGACTTGAGCTTGCGCGGGTCCATGCCAAAAAACTCGTCGTCGGTACGTCGGGCCAGCAAACGCCAGAGCCGTGCGTACGCATGGGCCGGGACACGCGCCTGGGGATCGGCGAGCAGCGCCGGAGCGATGCCGACCTTGTTCAAGACCTCGTCCGTCGCCGGGCCGGGGGCGCAGCTCTGCAACAGCGCTTCACGCACCAACTGGACAGAGATGGTGTCTTTCTCGGACATGGCGCCAGTATTCACAGGATCCGGTAAAGCAGCCGTTCTATCCGTACCCGGCTGACCCGTTTCAGGAACTTGGCTACAGCTGCCGGGTAGTCCGGCAGGGTTTCCAGGTCCAGGTAGCGTGCTATCCGACGGGTGTGCCGGTAGATCTGCTCAAGCTCGGCCCGGCGTGGCGTCAGCAACTCGCCCTTGGGGTCGTCCAGCAACAAGGCGTTTTCCAGGTCGAGACGAAAGGCACGCGGGTTGAGGTTGTTGCCGGTCAACAAGGTGTAGCGCTCGTCCACCCACATGCCCTTGAGGTGGTAGCTGTTGTCGCCGTCACGCCACAGGTGCAGGTTCAACTGGCCGCTGTCGATGTAGCGCTGATGCCGTTTGGCGAAGCGCCGCAAGCTGATTTCGTAGAGGTACGGCAGCGCCGCGATGATCTTGAACGGCTCGCTCGGTGGAATGAAGAAGTCGTTGGCGGTCTTGTCGCCGACGATGATGTCGATTTTCACCCCGCGCGCCAGGGCGCGGTTGAGCTCGCGGGTCACGGCCAGCGGCAGGTTGAAATACGGTGTACAGATGGTCAGTTGCTGGCGACTGCTGGCGATCAATTCAATGATGACCCGGCTCAACGGATTGTTCTTGCCGACGCCCAGCAGCGGGCTCACCGATAACCCACTCTTGTCGAGGCTACCGGCCGTGGTGTCATAGGCCGCGTACTTGAGGCGGCTGCGCAAGTCGCCGATGTCCTTGCGCAAACTGCGGGTGCTGGGCAAGTTCGGCAGGTCCAGGCGGTGAACAGCCTTGGAAGCCACCAGGCCATGCTCCACCAGATGATGCATGGAGTCGGCCAACGCAGCGTTCTGCAGCAAGTGATAACGGTCGTAGCGGTATTTCTCGAACTTGTGCAGATAAACGTTATTGAGGCTGGCGCCGCTGTAGAGCACGCAATCGTCGATCACGAAGCCTTTCAGATGCAACACGCCGAACAGCTCGCGGGTTTGCACCGGTACGCCGTAGATCGGCACTTCGCTGGCGTGCAGACGCGTCTGCTCCTGGTACCACGCCGAGTTGCCCGGCTGTTTCTTGGCACCGATCAGCCCGCGCTGGGCCCGCAACCAGTCCACCACCACAACCACATCCAGTTCCGGGCGAGCGGCTTTGGCAGCATGCAAGGCATCGAGGATTTCCTGGCCCGCCTCGTCCTGTTGCAAGTACAGGGCGACGATGTAGATACGCTGGGTGGCCTGGGCAATTTTCTCCAGCAGGCAACGGCGGAACTCGGCGGCGCCATCGAGGATGGTCACGGCATCGGCGGTCAGTGCGAAGCTGCGCAATTTTGGCAGCAAGGTGCGTTTGAAGAGCGACGGCATTAAGGCTCGCAAAAGGTCGGTTCCGAAGAGCCGATGAGCTTACACCATGATGGGCGGGTTTTGGAGCCACCGTCGGCAAGCGAGTTTTCACAGAAATTAAACTTGACCAAGGAGAACGATCGTTCTACTGTTGCGCCATGAACGAAATCATTAACAATGAAACACGAGACATCATCCTCGATGTCGCCGAAAAGTTGATCTATAAAAGTGGCATCGCCGCCACCGGCATGGACCTTCTGGTAAAGACCGCCGGCGTCTCCAGGAAGAGCATCTATCGCTATTTCGCCAACAAGGACGACCTGATCGTGGCTGCCCTCAAGCGACGGGACGAGCGTTGGATGCACTGGTTCAGCACGGAAGTCGACAAGGCCCCGAACCCGAGGGCACGGCTGTTGAACCTGTTCACCGTACTCAGGGGCTGGTTTGACAGTGAAGGTTTTCGTGGCTGCGCGTTTATCAACACCAGCGGCGAAACCGGCGACCCGAACGACCCGGTACGCCAAGTGGCGAAGTTGCACAAACAGAAGTTGCTCGACTATGTCACCCGACTTTGCGTCGAACAAGGCGCCGAAGATCCGGATGCCCTGGCCCGACAATTACTGATCCTGATCGATGGCGCTATTACTGTCGCGCTGGTGATGGGCGACCCCAGTGCCGCCGATAACGCCCGGGCGGTAGTGGACACGTTGTTGATCGAAAAGAAGTCTGAAAACGCACCCCGTTGAACCGTTGTGAAATTCAATCCATCAGCCATTGGAGATTCGCCATGTCGTCCACCGCCGAAGTACGCCCACCGTTGCCACCGTTCACCCGTGAGTCAGCCATCGAGAAAGTCCGCCTGGCCGAAGACGGCTGGAACTCCCGCGATCCACAGCGGGTATCCCTGGCCTATACCCTCGACACCCAATGGCGCAACCGCGCCGAGTTCGTTCATGGCCGGGAAGAAGCCAAGGCATTCCTGACGCGCAAATGGGCCAAGGAGCTGGACTATCGCCTGATCAAGGAGCTCTGGGCCTTCACCGACAACCGCATCGCCGTGCGCTACGCCTACGAATGGCACGACGACTCGGGCAACTGGTTCCGCTCCTATGGCAATGAAAACTGGGAATTCGACGAGAATGGCCTGATGCGCAACCGCTATGCCTGCATCAACGACCTGCCGATCCAGGCCAGCGAGCGCAAGTTCCACTGGCCGCTGGGGCGCCGCCCGGATGACCATCCCGGATTGTCCGAGCTTGGGCTGTAGACCCATTCAAACCTGTGGGGTCCAACACCACCGACACAGACAAACCGCTATCGCGAGCAGGGCTCGCTCCCACAGAAACGGCGGTTCGTCAGCTGCACCGCGAACCACTGCGGGAGCGAGCCTGCTCGCGATGAGGCCAGCCCAGCCAACATATCCGGCATGGAAAGACCGCTATCGCGGGCAAGCTTTGTTCCCACAGGCGACATGTTCCTGTCAGATGCGCCGCGAACCTCAATGACTAACCAGAAACTCCAGCAGCGTAGCCGCGCAAGCCTCGATGCTGCCCTCCAGGATCAGCTCATACCCATGGGTATTTTCGGTGGGAATCGCGATGCAACCGCCCAGCGCCGAGATCCCGCCACCCATGACCGCACTGGCGTCACTGGCAAAATCCACCAATAACGCAAACTGAGGGCTCAATCCGCAGCGTTCGCCGGCACGGTACAGCCGATCGGCGATCTCACGGCTGTAGCAGCCGTTCTGATCCCCCGTGCTGATGATCGGATCGATGCTCAGTCGAGTCCCGTACTCTTGCACCACCGGCCCGACTTCCACGGCCACGGTCACCTCCCCCGGCAGATGACTGGCGGCGTACAGCGCCCCGGCGTTGGACTCTTCCTCCTGGGTAGTAAAGACAAAATACACTTCGCCGACCAACGCTTCACGGCGTCCCGCCAGCAACGCCGCCGCCTGGAGCGTGGCGGCCATGGGTGCGCGGTCATCGAGGAAGTGCGCAGCAATGGCATCTCCCACACGAAACGGCCGGCGCCAATGCTGGCTCAACACCACCCGCGTACCGGGGCGCACGCCATGCTCGCGCAATTGCTCGGGCGAACACCGGGTAATGACATGCACATCCCCCCAGTGCACATTCCCGGACAAGACATCCGCGCCCTGGTGCGTTTCACCCGTGCTGTGCATGGAGCCGAACGACAATACGCCAGGAATGAAATCCTGGTCGCCCAGGATGTCCACGGGGCAGACGCCGAAGTTGATCGGATTGGCTCCACCCAACGCCACCACCCGCAACGTGCCATCCGGTTCGATGCGCTTGACCAGCATGGCGATTTCATCCAGATGAGCCATGATCCTGATGGGCGTGCGGGTTTCGTCTGCCTTGGCGGTCCCCTTGATCAAGCCGATCACATTGCCGGCCGGATCGATCCAGGTCTCGTCACAGTGCGGTTCCAATTCTCGCAGGCAGATCTGCCGGACCTCATGTTCCTGGCCGCCAGGGCCACGGGCCATCAGCAGCTCTTCCAGCAAAGGCCATGTAGACGGGTTCACTTGCATCGATCGGACTCCTTCTAATGCTTGCTGTGGGCTTGCTCGTCATCTCTATGACGGAGCGCACCGCAACGTAGGTGCATTTCTAGAGGTCCTTGCTATTGAAAGATTTGATCAGATCCGAACATAAGCAGACGAGCGGGTCATGTCCGGCGGCAGACAAGCGGCCTGATGATGGGGTTGACCCCAATACCATCAGGCTTCACATTGCCTGAGCCGCCGGCAGATCCGGCGGCGGTTGCGTTGTGTCACAGAGTTTGTGGAGCCCATGACCGCGTCGATCCCGATCCGTCCCCCCTGCCCGCCCGGCGTTTGCGATTGCGGGCGCGATGCGTTGCTGGAAACCCCCGGCGGCGATTTGCGCATTCTTTGCCTGAACCGCCAGGAAGAAAAACGCCTGCTCGAACGCCTGGAAAACATCCAGGACCTGGCCGAACTGGAGCGACTGCAACAGCGTCTTTACGAAAATCTCGGGGTGCGCCTGACCATCGAGCCCGGCTACAACGAAGTACGGACCATGCGCGGCATTGCCATCGAGTTCCAGCCGCAACCCGGCCTGTGCCGCAAGATCCGCCAGTCGATCCCGGCCGCCATTCGCCGTGGCCTCGAAAAACGCCCGGAAATCGCCTGGCGGTTGCTGGACGCCCACGATCTGTTCCGCGATGCCTGACCCTCGGCGTGCTCCATCCCTGGAGCCGTACGACGCTTAAAAATCGATGGTCGCTGACAGCAGGTACGTACGCGGTGTCGACAGGGTCAAGCCCGGTTCACTGTCATCCGAGGCCCCGGCCGAACTCCAATAGCGTTTGTCCGCGACGTTCTCGATATTGGCGCGCAGGGTGATGTTCTTTTCGTCGAGCTTGAATCCGTAGCGGGCGCCGACGTCAAAACGGAACCAGGAATCGATGGCCTTATCGTTGGACTGATCCAGGTACTGCGAGCTGGAGTAGATGCCGCGACTGGTCAGGGTCAAGCCTTGCAGGGTCGGCACATCCCACTCTGCGCCCAGGTTGACATTGTATTTCGGCGTGGCCGGTGCGCGGTTGCCGTCGAAAGCGCCACCGGTGGTATCGGTCAGTTCGCTGTCGATGTACATCACGCCGCCGAGCAAGCGAGTGCCCTTGAGCGGCTCCCCGAAGACACTCAGCTCCACGCCCGTGTTTTCGCGTTTGCCGTTCGGGCCGAAGACACGTGTCGTTGCATCGGTCGCGTAGGCCGGTTGCTTGATTCGGAACAACGCGGCGGTCAACGCGAACGGGCCGGCATCGTATTTGGCACCGACCTCGACCTGACGGCTGATGAACGGCGGGAAGATCTCATCCTCGTTGACCGAGGTCGAAGGCGCGATCTTGCCCTGGCTCAGACCTTCCATGTAGTTGGCATACAGCGACAGTTTGTCGGTGGCCTTGAACAGAATACCGCCCGATGGCGAAACCTTTTCTTCATCGTAAGCGGTACGGCCTTTGACGCCATCCGACCAGTCGTCAACCTCGACACGTTGCCAGCGGGCACCGAGGGTCAGCAGCAACCGGTCATCGAAGAAACCCAGCGTGTCGGACAACGCCACGCCACTGAAGTGGTTCTCGGTGTAGACCTTTGGATCCGGGCGCGTAGGGACGTTCGGGGTCGGTGTTTCCACCGGGTCATACAGGTTGCTGCGACCGTTGGCGTATCGAGCACCGCCATTGGTGAAGTCCATGTAGAAATAGCTGGTGGCCAGGTTGACCTCGTGACTCACCGGGCCCGTATGGAACCAGTTGCGTACCCCGACGTTAGCCGTCTGGACACTCTCGTCACGGGTGAAATCGCGGGGAGACACGGTGAAATCGCCGGCGGCGTTGGTGATCAGAACGTTGTGCCGCAGGAAGTCATGGCGACTTTCGCGCGCGCCGACCCCGCCATACAGCATCACGGAATCGCTGACGTCGTATTCGGCGTTCACAGTACCGAAGGTGTCCTCGGTGCGCGCCTTGCTCCAGGGTTGCGCATAGTTGCTGCGTACGTCGCTGGCATGGGGGATCGGTGCTGCGGCGGCAACCTGCACGCGTTCCTGCGGCGCGTCAGTGTCGCGTTCGGTGTGCCCGATATCGGTGGACAGACGCAGGCGTTCGCCGCGGTAATCCAGGCCAAGCACAGCCATCTCGCGGTCCACGCTCTGGTGATCCCACTCGGTGTCGCCTGACTGTTTCACGCCGTTGAAGCGAATGCCGAACTGGTTGCCTTCACCAAAACGCCGACCGACATCCACGGCACCGCCCAGCTGGTTGTTGGACGCGTAGCTGCCGGTGAACGAGGTGATGGGTGTGTCGCTCGCACGCTTGGGCACCACGTTGATGCCGCCACCCACGCTACCCCGTGGCGATATCCCGTTGATCAGCTGGGTCGGGCCCTTGAGGATGTCGACGCGGTCGGCCATTTCCATGTCGATGGTGTAAGTCGGCAAGACGCCGTAGAGACCGTTATAGGCCACATCACTGTTGAACAGGCTGAAACCGCGGATGGTGAATTGTTCATACCGGCCGCCCGCCGGGTTGGTCGCACGAACCGAAGGGTCGCTGGCGATCAAGTCGCCCAGGGTCCGCGCCTGCTGGTTCTTGACCGCTTCGCTGGTGTAAGTGGTCATGCTGAAGGGTGTTTCCATGAAATCCCGCGAACCCAGCAAACCTTGTGAACCACGGCGCGCCACCTGGCCGCCCGTGTATACGTCGCCATCCGTGGAAGCGCCAACGCCGAGAATCGAGGTGGGCGCCAGTTGCAGGCTACTGCCTTGCGGCACGGGCATCAGGATGTAGGCCTGCTCACCCACCGGCTGCAATTGCAGACCGGAGCCCTGTAGCAGCCGGGCGAAACCCTCCTCCACGCCATATTCCCCTGAAAGACCGGGGCTGTTGCGGCCACCGACCAGGGACGGGTCCACCGAAAGATTGACCCCGGCAAGGCCGGCGAACCGGGTCAGCGCGGCGCTGAGACTACCGGCCGGCACCTGATAGCTGCGCCGGGCGGCTTCTTCAGCCTGGCTGGATGAAATCAAGAAGGGACTGGCGCTCAGGCTCAGCATGAGACTCAGGCTCAACAGCGGACGCCAGCCGGCAAAGGCCGGGCGAAAGCGCAAAGGTACTGCTACGGACATGGGAGAGAGCTCTCGTTTTTGTTCACTTGCCTTGAATGACAAGCGAGACAAAAAAAGGGGACAGGCTTCAGGCAATATTTTTACGAGGCACCAGCGTGACCCAGTACCGGGTGCGCATTCGCACCTCCAGCGGCAGGCTGGCCGCGAGCAGCCCAAGGATCCGATCGGTGTTCTCCAGGCGGAAGCTGCCGGTCACCCTCAGCGACTCCAGGGTTTCGTCCCAGCGCAAGACGCCCGGACGATAGCGGTCCAGCTCACGGAGAAAATCCCCCAGCGGCTGGTTCTGCGCCACCAGCACACCGTCTCGCCAGCCCAACTGAGCCACATCGAAGGTACTCACCGGGCCAGCGCCGGCGGTCTGCAAACTGACTTGTTGGCCCTTCTCCAACGTCAGTGAAAGCCCCTGTAGCGGTTGCAATTGCACTGAACCGCCGAGCACCGACACCTGACAGTTGCGCGCGCTCAACCGGACGCAGACTTCGCCACGATTGAGCGTGATCGCCCCATAGGGTGCCTCGACGGTCAGCGGCGTATTGCCCGCGACCGTCAGGGCGATTTCCCCTTGCACCAACGTCAAGCGCCGTGCCTTGAGGTCCAAGTCCACGGCGCTGTCGGTATTCAACCGCAACAGGCTGCCGCCCACCAGCGACCAGCGCCGCTGCTCGCCGGTGGCGGTGTGCAAATCGGCCCGCCAGGCTTGCAGCGGCAGCTCTCGCCCCAGCATCCAGGCGGTCGGGGCCAACGCCGCGACGCCCAGGGCCCGCTTGAGTACGTCGCGACGAGGCAGGGCTGGACGATCCAGGGTCGCCATGCCCAACGCGGGCGGCACCCCGGCAAATCGCTGGCGCAATCGCAGGGCTTTTTGCCAGGCCGCCTCATGCTGAACACTGCTGTCACGCCAGCGTTGCAGGCCGGCGGAATCGAACTCGCCGTCGTCAAACTCCATCATGGCCAGCCAGCGAGCCGCCGCTCGGGCCACTTCCCGGGCTTCGAGCGAAGGAGCCGGCTTCATCAGAAGTCCACCAACAGGCAATGTTCGTAAGCCTGGGCCATGTAACGCTTGATGGTGCGCTCGGATACTTGCATGCGCTCGGCGATCTCGCGGTAGCCCAGGCCTTCGAGCTGGCTCCACAAAAAAGCCCGCCGCACCAGAGGCGGCAGGCCATCGAGCAATTCGTCCAGGGCGTGCAGGGTTTCCAGGAGCAACCAGCGTTGTTCGGGCGACGGTACGCATTCTTCGGGCAGGCTCGCCAAGGCATCGAGATAGGCCTGCTCCAGGTTGCGCCGGGTGTAGAAATTGCTCAGCAACCGCTTGCCGACCGTCAGCAGGTAAGCGCGCGGTTCGTGCAGGTCAACCAAGGGCTGAGCGCTGGCCATCACTCGTAAAAAGGTATCCTGGCGCAGGTCCGCCGCATCCCAGGCATTGCCCATGCGTCGTCTCAACCAGCCTTCCAGCCAGCTTCCGTGATCACGGTACAACGCATGCAGGGAATGCTCCGTCGGCGTAACTGCGTCAGACATGTCAAGAAGCCCTGCACCTGGAATGACTTAAATGAGACTGATTCTAATTAATGTTCATGTCCCATTCCAAGTCCTTTGTGCTGGCAAACGTGCAGGTACACGTTGCAGAGGTTTTTTTCCGGCATAGACAAGCGCCCCTGACGTCAGGGGCGCTTGTGTAACGCGGCAATCAGTGGCTGGCGTGCAGCACCTTCGGCACTTCCGGCATGGCCGAAGAGTGGTGGTTGATAATCTTCCACTGCCCGTCCAGGCGTTCATAGAGGAAGGTGTAGCGCGCCTGGACGTCCTTCTTGCTGCCGTCGGCATTGGTCAAGGTGAAGGTGTAGACGCCACTGTCCATCGCTGCATCGGGGCCCAGGCGATGGATTTCCCGAAAATTGATCGTGCCGACCGGCTTGCCCATCAGGAAGTGGTCAAAGTAATCCTGGATCTCGGCCGGCGTGGTGCGCACTTTGTTGGACAGCGTCGGCTGGAGCATGGCGTCCGGCGCGTAAAGGTTCGTCATCGCGCTGGCGCTGCCGGTCTTCAGGGTAGCGTTCCACTTGTCGAACAGCCCGGCAATCTCACGGTCTTTTTCGTTTTTCGGTTGTTCGGCGACGGTGCGATACACGTAAGGCGTGGCGTCGACGGCATGGGCGAAGGGTGTGGTCAGTACGAAAAAAGTGGCCAGGGCGAGGGTTTTCATTTTCATCGTGGCGTTTCTCTGAGTTTAAATGCAGGGGTTTAAATGCAAGGGGTTCAAAACGCATGGGTTTCGATGGCCCTACTTTGCCGCCCGCCCGTGCCGCCGCCATCGGCCATCCGGTGTCGATCGCCTATGCCGTTCGGCAGATACGCCCGGCATCGATGACACGTTCTAATATCGGCACCACGACCGTTCCGGTCCCCTTTCACGCTGGAGCCCCTCATGCAAAGCCCACCCCATGAGCCCGGCAGCGCCCTGGCCATCCGTACCCAATATCGCCAGTCGCAAAGCCGCGCCGCACGCCTGGGTCTGTTATTGGGAACCGGTCATGAGCTGACCCGCTTGCCATTGGCCCAGATGCGCCAGCGTGTCGTATTGCGGGCATGCGCGTTCATGGCGATGGACCATGGCCTGCTGCTGGCGTGGACGCCTGAAAAACCCGTGCAAACCCTGGCCAGCCACGGCAGCGGCGAACGGCTTGCCTGGCTCGCCAGCCTGGCCCATGCACCCTGGCCCGACCCACAATGGCTGGAGTATCCCGGCAGCGTCCTGCCCCAAGTGCTGCGGGTGCCGCTGCGTGCGTCCGACGGGACGGTGTTCGGCGTCCTGCTGCTGGGCAATAGCGTGAACATCAGTGCGCCGGACAGTGAAGACATCGACTCGCTGCAATTGCTCTCGACCTTGTTGGCGGCGCATTTGGAAAACCATCGGCTGCTCGAAGCGCTCCAGGCCCGTGAGCGCACCATGTCCGAGCTGGTCCATCGTCTGTTCAGCGCCCAGGAAGACGAGCGCAAGCGCGTGGCCTACGACCTGCACGACGGGCTGGCGCAGAATCTGGCCGGCCTGCATCAGCGCTTGCAGGGTTTTGCCGGTCGCTGCCCGGCCCTGCCGCCGGACCTTGCCAACGAGCTGCACAACATCCTCGCCCTCGCCAAGGGCTGCGTCGGTGAAGGCCGACAATTGATCAGCGGCCTGCGCCCCCATGTGCTGGACGATTTCGGCCTGTACAAAGCGGTCGACAAGGAAGCCGACCGCCTGCGAGAGGCCGGCCTGACGGTGGATTGGGTCGAACACAGCACGGCTCGCCTGCCCGGGCAGGTGGAGATCGCCCTGTTCCGCATTGCCCAGGAAGGCATCAACAACGTCCTCAAGCATGCTCGGGCCAGTCACGTCTGCCTGGGGCTTTGTGTGAATGACGACCAGGCTTCCCTGCGGGTCGAGGACGACGGCCGTGGCTTTGCCCTCGAACAACCCATCGAAACCCATGGCGGCTGCCATCTCGGGTTGGCCGCCATGCAGGAACGCGCCAGCCTCCTGGGCGGCCAGTTGACCTGTTTCAGCCAGCCGGAGGGTGGAACCCGTTTGTTGACCCAAGTACCGCTGCCGCCCCATGGAGTACACCCATGACGCCTCCATTACGCCTGCTGTTGGCCGACGATCACGAAGTCACCCGCACCGGCTTCATCACCATGCTGGCCGGCCTACCGGGCTTCGAGGTTGTCGGCCAGGCCCGCGACGGCCAGGAGGCGCTGGATCTGTGCGAACGGCTGCAACCGGACATCGCCATCCTTGATATCCGCATGCCGGTGCTCAACGGTCTGGGTGCGGCACGCATCCTGAGGCAGCGCCAGCCCGGGATCAAAGTGATGATCTTCACCATGGACGACAGCCCCGATCACCTGGAGGCCGCCATCGGTGCCGGCGCGGTCGGCTATCTGCTCAAGGATGCCAGTCGGGACGAGGTCCTGGATGCCCTTGAACGGGTGGCCCGTGGCGAAGAAGCACTGAACAGTTCGGTCAGTGCACGACTGTTGCGGCGCATGGCCGAGCGCGGCGCCAGTGGCGCGTCACAGCTCCAGGCCTTGACCGCGCGCGAGCGCCAGGTGCTGGGACTGGTGGCCGGTGGCTTCAGCAATCGCGAGATCGGTGAAAAGCTCGGCATCGCTCCCGGCACCGCCAAGGCCCATGTCGAGCGGGTCATCGGCAAGCTGGGCGCCGCCGACCGGACTCAGGCTGCCGTGCGTGGTGTCGCCCTGGGCCTGGTGGCGCAACCCACCGGGCAATGGCCATGAGGTTCGTCGCTGCCCGTCGATGGGCCAACCTGCCCTTGCGGGGCAAGGCGCTGGTGGTGATTTCCCTGCCGCTGGTGGTGCTGCTGCTGTCACTGGTGCTGATCTACATCACCGAACGCCAGACCGCCCGGGCCGAGGAAGACGTACGCCGGGTGCTGCGAGTCCAGGGCGATATCCAGGCGGTCCATACGCTGCTGGCCGAAGCCGCGGCGAGTGTACGCGGCTATCTGCTGACCCGCCGCGAAGACTTCCTGCCCGGCTATGAACAGGCCACGCCACTGATCCAGGCCGCGTTGCAACGCCTGGACCACAACATCCGCGACGCCAAGGTGCGTGAACACCTGCAGAACATCACCCCGCTGATCGACGAAAAACTCCATGGCCTGATCGCATTGCGCAACGGCAAGGGCGATGACACCGAAGCCATCACGGCGATCCTGATCGAAAACAAACAAGTGCTGGACGTACTGCGCGAGCAGATCAATGCCATGCGCATCCGCGAGGACGCCCTGCTCGACGAGCGCAGCGCCGCAGCCTCGGCCACGCGCATGCGCCTGTTGTTTGCCACATTGCTGGCAGCCGTGTGCGGGCTGTTCGGGGCGATTGTCGCGGTGCTGTTCCTGTCCAAGGGCATCGTCGCCCGGGTGCAACAGGTGCAAGGCAATGCCCAGCGCCTCGCCCTGGGGCAGCCCCTGTTGCCGCAACCGCCGGAACAGGATGAAATCGGTCAGTTGGGCACGCGGCTGGTGGAAGCCGGGCAATTGCTTGCCGAGCGCGAGCGAGCCTTGCGCGACAACGAGGAGCGCTTGCGGCTGATCATCGACGGTGTGAAGGACTACGGGATCTTCGCGCTGGATGCCCAGGGCCATGTGATTACCTGGAACGCCGGTGCCGAACGGATCAAGGGCTACACCGAGCAGGAAATCCTCGGCCGGCATTTTTCCCTGTTCTACCTGCCCGAAGAATGCCCGGCGCACCCGGACATGGCCCTGCGCGAAGCCACTCGCGACGGTCATTACATGGAAGAAGCGTGGCGCTGTCGCAAGGACGGCAGTCGGTTCTGGGCCAGTGTGGTCATCACCGCCCAATACGACAACACCGGCGCCCTGCGCGGTTTCTCCAAGATCACCCGCGACATCACCGACCGGCGTGCCGCCGAAATCGCCCTGGGCACCGCTCGCGAGGAAGCGGAAAGCGCCAGTCGGGCCAAGAGCGAGTTTCTTTCACGCATGAGCCACGAACTGCGCACGCCACTCAACGCCATCCTCGGGTTCGCGCAACTGCTGGACATGGACTCCACGGCCGGCCAGCGCCCCCAGGTCAGCCACATCCTGCGTGCCGGTCAGCACCTGCTCGCATTGATCAACGAAGTGTTGGACATCGCCCGGATCGAGGCCGGTCGCCTGCCACTGAACATCGAGCCCCTCGCCCTGTCGGCGGTGCTCCACGAAGCACTGACGCTGGTTTCACCCATGGCCGCCGACGCCGGTATCCGCCTGGTCGAGCTGTCGCCGCTGCCCGACGGCAGCGGTGTGCTGGCCGACCGCCAGCGCCTGGTCCAGGTGCTGCTCAACCTGCTGTCCAACGCCATCAAGTACAACCGGCCCGGCGGTGAAGTTCGCATCGAGGTAACGACGCAGCTCCAACGGATCAGCATCGCCGTCAGTGACACGGGCCATGGCATCGCACCGGAACAACTGGCCCGACTGTTCAAGCCATTCGAGCGCCTGGACGCCGATCCCCAGGTCGAGGGTACCGGCCTTGGATTGTCCCTGAGCAAGAGCCTGCTGGAGATGATGCAGGGCAGCCTCCAAGTGCACAGCGTGCCGGGACAAGGCAGTTGTTTTACCCTGCAGTTGCCGGGAGCAACGGTCGCCAATACACCATCGGTTCCCGTCGCGACGCTGACGGTGACGCGCCCACCCGTCGAATACCACGGCCGGGTCTTGTGCATCGAAGACAACCTGTCGAGCCTGGCCCTGATCGAAACGCTGATGCAGCGCCGTCCGGGGATCCAGTTGCTGTCGAGCATGCAAGGTCAGATGGGCCTGGATCTGGCGCGCCAGCATGCACCGCAACTGATTCTGCTGGACGTGACCCTGCCGGACCTCGAAGGCCTGGAAGTACTGCGTCGCCTGCGGCAATCGCCCGCCACCGCGGCAACCCCGATCTTGATGATCACCGCCGACGCCAGCGACCTGACCCATCGGACCCTGCAGGACGCCGGCGCCACGGCCATCCTGACCAAACCCATTCATATCCAGGCTTTCCTGGGCCACCTTGAACGCTATTTGCCGGAGCCCGCATGAACCGCGACCTGCGCATCCTGATCATCGATGACCAGCGCCCCAACCTCGACTTGATGGAGCAACTGCTGGCCCGTGAAGGGTTGCATAACGTGCTGAGCAGCACCGAGCCCCTGCGCACCCTCGATTTGTTCAACAGCTTCGAGCCGGACCTGGTCATCCTCGACCTGCACATGCCGGCATTCGACGGCTTCGCCGTGCTGGAACAACTCAACCGACGCATCCCGGCCAACGACTACCTGCCGATCCTGGTCCTGACCGCCGATGCGACCCGCGACACCCGCCTCCGTGCCCTGGCCCTGGGCGCCCGGGACTTCATCAGCAAGCCCCTGGATGCGCTGGAAACCATGCTGCGCATCTGGAACCTGTTGGAAACCCGTGCGCTCTACAAGGCGTTGCGGGCACGGGTGCCCTCCCAGCAGATCGAGCTGTTGCGACAGCACCGCAAATGACGAAAAGCATCGCGGGCAAGTCAGCTATCTCCTGGTGTGGAAAATTTGCAGTCAATGCCCGCGAATGTAGTGTTCCAACTGCCGGATCAGATCCGCCTGCTCGACAATTGCCTCCTTGACCAGATCGCCAATCGACAACAGGCCAATCAACTGCCCGTTATCCAGCACCGGCAGATGCCGCAGATGGCTGTCGGTCATCACTTCCATGCAACGGTCGATGCTCTGCTGACTGTCAGCGGTGACCACCGGCGCGCTCATGATGGTGCGTACCGGCGTGCCCACCGAGGAGCGCCCTTGCAGCACCATCTTGCGCGCATAGTCCCGCTCACTGAACACCCCGATCACCTGACCGTCTTCGATCACCGGCAGCGCACCGACATTTTTCTCGGCCATGATCCGCAGTGCTTCGAGCACCGTCTGCTCCGGCGCAATGCTGTGGACCTGCTGGTTCTGCACACTTTTGAGTTTCACCAGTTGAGCGGCGGTTTTCATTGCTAATCCCCAGCTTCAGTTAAAGGCATGCCGTCGATGACCATCATCCTTGTGGGAGCGAGCCTGCTCGCGATAGCGGTATGTCAGTCAATATCGCCGTCGCGAGCAGGCTCGCTCCCACAGGTTCCTTACAAGGTTGCAGGCATTGATCAGTCTTCGCCGATCTCCACCACATCACCATTGAGCCGCACCGGCCACACCCGCAGGCGTTGCTCGGGATACTCCAGGCAATGGCCGTCTTCCAGGCGGAAATGTTGCTTGTACATCGGCGACGCAATCACCAGCTCACCCTTGATGCTGCCCAGCAGGCCGCGGCCGATAACGTTCGCGCCGGACTTGGGGTCGCGGTTGTCGATCGCGTAGAGCGGCTTGTCGGCCTGCTCCGGCAGGTACAGCAGCGCGATCTGACTACCGTCGTGCCAGGCGACCACACCGGAGTTGGGCACCAGGTCCTGGCGGCTGCACAGCGGACGCCACTGCACCTGGGCTTCGGCAACGGGAATACGAACGACGTTTGACTGGCTCATCAGAGCACCTCCTCGGTGACGGGAATCAGGTGAAGTTCGCCAGCATGAACCGGCCGGCGCTGACCGCGTTCCCTGACGAAATGAACATCCGGGTCGCCGCGACCGTCGTTGACGAAGGTGCGGAAACGCTTGAGTTTTTCCGGGTCCTTGAGAGCGTTGGCCCATTCGCATTCATAGCGGTCGACCACCAATTGCATCTGGGCTTCAAGCTCGGCGCCCAGGCCCAGGCTGTCGTCGATGATCACCTCCTTGAGGTAATCCAGCCCACCTTCGAGGCTTTCGCGCCAGACCGAGGTGCGTTGCAGCTTGTCGGCGGTGCGGATGTAGAACATCAGGAAACGGTCGATGTAGCGGATCAGGGTGGCGTCATCCAGGTCGGTGGCGAACAGCTCCGCGTGGCGGGGACGCATGCCGCCGTTACCGGCCAGGTACAGGTTCCAGCCTTTCTCGGTGGCGATCACGCCAACGTCCTTGCTCTGGGCCTCGGCGCATTCACGGGTGCAACCCGACACCGCGAACTTGAGTTTGTGGGGCGAACGCAGGCCCTTGTAGCGATCTTCGATCGTCAGGGCCATCTGCACGCTGTCCTGCACACCGTAGCGGCACCAGGTGCTGCCCACGCAGGATTTCACCGTGCGAGTGGATTTGCCGTAGGCATGACCGGTTTCGAAACCGGCTTCGATCAGTTCGGCCCAGATGTCCGGCAACTGGTGCAACTGCGCGCCGAATAGGTCGATGCGCTGGCCACCGGTAATCTTGGTGTAGAGGTCGTATTTCTTGGCGACCACGCCGATGGCGATCAACTTGTCGGCGGTGATTTCCCCTCCGGCAATGCGCGGCACCACTGAATAGGTGCCGTTTTTCTGCATGTTCGCCATGAAGGTGTCGTTAGTGTCCTGCAACGGCACCAGCGACGGATCCATGATCGGCTGGTTCCAGCACGACGCCAGGATCGAGCCCACTGCCGGTTTGCACAGGTCGCAACCGGTGTGCCCGCGTCCGTGCTTGGCCAGCAGTTCTTCGAAACTGATGATGCCCTCCACCCGCACCAGCGCGTACAGCTCCTGGCGGGTGTAGGCGAAGTGTTCGCACAGGCTCTTGTCGACGCTGACGCCCCGGGCGATCAGTTCGTGTTCGAAGACCTGCTTGACCAATGCAGCGCAGCCCCCGCAACCGGTGCCGGCCTTGGTGTCGCACTTCAACTGACCAAGATCGGTGCAGCCGCCGTCAATGGCCGAACAGATCGAACCCTTGGTGACGTTGTGGCACGAGCAGACAGTGGCGGATTCTGGCAGCGCGGCCGGGCCCAGTGTCGGTGCGCCTGCGGACGACGGCAGGATCAGGCTCGCGGCGTCCTTGGGCAAGGCGATGCCGTTCTGCATGTATTGCAGCAGGGTGTCGTAGTAGCTGTTGTCGCCCACCAGCACCGCGCCGATCACCCGCTTGCCATCGGCGTCCACCACTAATCGTCGATAACTGGCGCTGGTCTGGTCAATGAACTGGAAGCTGCGCGAGCCGGGGGTATTGCCGTGGGCATCGCCGATCGAGCCGACGTCCACGCCCAGCAGCTTGAGTTTGGTGGACATGTCGGCGCCGGTGAACGGCTCGCTGTTTTCTCCACACAACCGGGCGGCGACACTGCGGGCCATCTGGTAACCCGGCGCAACCAGGCCGAAGATGCTGCCATTCCAGGCCGCGCATTCGCCGATGGCGTAGATGTCCGGGTCACTGCTCAGGCATTGGTCATCGATCACCACGCCACCCCGTGGGCCGATCTGCAATTCACTCTGGCGAGCCAGGGCATCCTGGGCGCGGATACCGGCAGAAAACACGATCAGGTCGGTTTCCAGGAAATCATCGTCGCCGAAGTTCATCCGATAGCGGTACTGCTCACCGGGGCTGATGGACTGAGTGCCCTTGGACAGGTGCACGCCGACGCCCAGCGACTCGATGCGAGCCTTGAGAGCCAGGCCGCCCTGCTCGTCCAGTTGCACCGGCATCAGTCGCGGCGCGAATTCCACCACATGGGCTTCCAGGCCCAGGGTCTTGAGGGCGTTGGCCGCCTCAAGACCCAACAGGCCACCCCCGACCACCACGCCACGGCGAGCATTGCTGGCGGCGGCACGGATCGCGTCGAGGTCTTCGAGGGTGCGGTAGACCAGGCAGGCATCGCCTTCGGCGCCCTGGATCGGTGGCACGAACGGATAGGAACCGGTGGCGAGCACCAGCTTGTCGTAACCGATGCGCTCGCCGGCGGTGACCACCTGGCGTGCCTGACGGTCGATTTCCAGCACCGGTACGCCCAGGTGCAGCGTAACGCCGGGGGTCTGATACAACGAAGCTTCGCCGAGGGCCAGGGACTCGGCATCACGGCCGGAGAAATACTCGGACAGGTGCACGCGGTCATAGGCACGCATCGGCTCTTCGCTGAACACATGCAAGCGGTACTGGTTGAGGGCACCGCGTTCGATCAGTTGTTCGACGCAGTGATGGCCGACCATGCCATTGCCGATCACGATCAGCGTTTGCAGCTTGTTCAGGGAAGCGACGTTGGAATTCATATAAAGCACCCTACAAAAGCCCATCACGGTTCTTGGAAGCAAAAAAAGACGCCTGAAACCTTGCGGTTCCAGGCGTCTTTGCCTGTTCTGTACGGTATCGACCTGGCGCCTGCGCCTCGAACTACCGTTATGTTCCCCGACCTGTTGGCATTCGATCTTCGTTGACCGACGGGGCTGCCCACTCGATTGCGTTCACGGTGGGCCTGGATAGCCTCTTGCAGCGAGCGTGCCAAACCACGCTTTCAAAGATTCATGCAGGCTTTCGCCGGCTGCATCCCCCTGTGGGAGCGGGCTTGCTCGCGAACGCCTCGCCCCGATTCCCGGCTCCAGCCCTTCGCTTCCCCGCCCCTGACTCTTGCATTCCCATGGTGCGCCCTGCCCCTCCCGGCTTCATAAAAGTGCACCCCCTCCAGACCCTGGGATAAAAATGCTGAACCATCGCCACCCAGGATTTTCACAATAGACAGGAGCCGGCCACGGCACTGCATGGAGCCTTCGCAGCGCCCGGCCTCAGGCTTGCTGATCAACCCGAAAGAGGAGATTCAACGATGAAAATCAATGAAATCATGAGCCGGGAAATCCGCACCGTTTCACCCGACACACCGCTGCGCGAAGTCGCGCAAATCATGCGCCAGGCCGATATCGGTGCGCTGATCATCAACCAGGATGACCGGATGGCCGGGATGATCACCGACCGCGATCTGGTGATTCGCGCCATGGCCGATGGCATGGACCTGGACACCCCGGTCAGCCGGATCATGAGCGATGAGGTGCGCTATTGCTTCGAAGACGAAGAAATCGATCATGTCGCCAAGAACATGGCCCAGCTCGAAAAACGTCGGTTGCCCGTGGTCAATCGCGACAAACGCCTCGTGGGCATGGTATCGCTGGCCAACGTCGCCAGTTGCAACGCCGATAAGCTCAGTGCGAACCTGCTACGCGGCGTGGCGCGGCCCCACTGAGGCCCTGCGGCGAAACCAGCGGTAGCCGTAGCCCTGCAGTTCCAGGCGCTGGTCTGTCGGAGCCGCATAGGGACCGTCCGAAACGATTTCCTCGAAACCGGACAGGTCCAGCCCTCGCAGTTTCAGGCTGACGGTTTCGTCGCAGAGGTTGGTAATCATCACCGAAGTGGCTGCGCACACATGGGCAATGGCGAGCACCGCCGGATGATCCGACGCCAGACACTCAGGCTTGCCGTTGCCCACCTCTTCCAGCCCGGCCCGCGCCAAGAGCAGGCGTCGGGTGCGGGCCAACAGCGATTGGGGGTCGTCCTGCTGGCGCGCAACGTTCAACTGCGTGTAGGCGAACGGCCCTTGCTCGATCAACGGCGCGGGCAGGCAACGGGCCGTTGAAAAACCGGCGTTGGTCGAGTCGTTCCATTGCATCGGAGCGCGCACCGACAAACGCTCGGGACGGGACAAATCATCGCCCATGCCGATTTCTTCTCCGTACCGCACGATGGGCGTGCCGGGCAGCGACAGCAACAATGCCTGGGCCATCGCCTGGCGGCGTACATCACCTTCGAGCATCGGTGCCAGACGCCGACGGATGCCCCGGCCATACAAACGCATGTTCGCTTGCGGAGCGAAGGCCCGCATCACCTCCTCACGCTCCTCTGCGGTGAGTCTCTCCAGGTCCAGTTCGTCATGGTTACGCAGCCACACCGCATAGTTGGCGCCATCCGGCGGCGTCGGGCGTCGATCGATGGCCCGCTGCAACGGTTCGGCCTCGCCTCGTGCCAGCGCCAGGAACAAGTGGTTATTGACCCAGAAATCCAGCACCAGCCCCAGCCGCTCGCCTGTTCCGAAATAATGGCGGTAGCGCTCCGGCTCGACATCCACCTCTCCCATCAGCACACCTTCGGGATTGATTCGGGTCATGCACTTGTACAACCGCTCCAGCAGCCAGACGCCCCGTTTTTCCTCCCCACCGCCGGCCTGCTCCACCAGGTGCGAGGCCGCATCGAGGCGAAACCCGGCGATCCCCAGCTCCAGCCAATGCACCATGACGCGTTCGATGGCCTCGACGACCCGCGGGTTGGCGAGGTTGAGGTCCGGTTCGTGGCGATAGAACAGGTGCCGATAGAATTGCCCGGCCTGCTCGTCCCATTGCCAGATGCTGTCCTCCACAGAGGGAAAGATCGGCTGGTTGCCATCGTCCACAGGTGTGTCGGACCACAGGTAATAGTCGCGGTAGATACTGTTCTTGTCACGTCGCGCCCGAAGGAACCAGGGATGCTGATCGGAGGTGTGCTGCACCACCAGTTCGAGGATGACCCGGATGCCCCGCTCTGCAGCCTTCACGATTAACTGCCGCAGGTCCTCTTCACTGCCGAAACGAGGGTCCAGGCCCAGGAAGTCGCTGACATCGTAACCGGCATCCTTGAAGGGCGAACGGTACAGCGGCATCAGCCAGAGTGCGCCGACGCCGAGCGCCTGCAAGTAATCGAGTTTCTCGATGATGCCTTTGATATCCCCCTGGCCGTCGCCGTTGCTGTCGTAGAACAGCGAAGGGTCGATCTGGTAGATCAGGGTGTTGCGGTGCCAGTTGGCTTTCATTGTGCGGTCCTCATCGACACAGGATCACGGCCTGCTCGGCGCTCAATCGGCCGCTGAACGGCTGGCCTTCGCCCTGACCGTCGCTGGCGACTTCAACGCGCCAGCAAGCCGCCAGGGGAAACGTGTGTTCGTTGTCGGCGAAATTGATGCAGACCAGCCGCTCGTCATCGTCGCAATAGCGCCGCCACGCCAGGACTTGCGGGTGCGACGGCAGCTCTTCCCAGTCCCCCAGGCGCAACGCCGGACTGCGGCGACGACAGGCCAACAGCCGGCGGTACAACGCCAGGGTGGAGTCACTGGCGTTTTCCTGGGCCTGTACGGACAAGACGCCGGCCTGTGGGGCAAACGGCAGCCACGGCGTCTGTCCTCGCCAACCGTGGGGTGGCTGGACAGTCCACGGCAACGGGGCACGGCTGCCGTCCCGTCCACCCGGATCGACGCGGGTCTGCGCCGTGACCACAGTGTCCTCCAGCCCCAACTCTTCACCTTGATAAATGAACGGCGTGCCGCGCAGGGCCAGCAACATGACCGCTGCCGCCCTGGCCCGGCGCAGAGACCCGCCATAGCGGCTGCGATGGCGACTGCTATCGTGGTTGGACAGCACCCAGGTCGGCCACGCCTGCAACGGCCCCAGGTCGTTTTCCACCTCACGAATGCACATGCGGAAAATCACTGGATCCCAAGGCGCATCCAGCGGCGGAAAGTTGAAGGACATGTGCAACTCATCGCTCGCGCCGTAATAGGCGGCTACCTGGGCGGTGGAACGAATATTCACCTCACCGATCAGGACCCGGTCGCCAGGGTAGCTATCCACCAGCCGACGCAGGCCGCGCAACACTTCATGGCTGTAGGGCTGGTCATTGATCTTGACCATGGATTCACCCGCCAGGCAACGCGGATCGTCGGCGAAACTCGGGTCCTTGCCCACGCAATGCACCACATCGATGCGAAACCCGTCCACCCCGCGCTTCAACCAGAAATGCAGCACCTGGTGCATGGCCGCCACCACCTCCGGGTTGTGCCAGTTGAGATCGGGTTGCTGGGGCAGGAAAAAATGCAGGTAATACTGCTGGCTGGTTTCGTCCCAGGTCCAGGCGCTGCCACCGTCAATGGAGGCGCGCCAATTGTTGGGCTGGTCACGCCAGATGTACCAGTCGCGCTTGGGGTTGTCGCGACTGGACCGGGACTCGATGAACCATGGGTGCTGGTCGGAGGTGTGGTTGGGCACGAAATCGAGCAGCACCTTCAGGTCGCGCTCGTGGGCCTGGGCAATCAACTCGTCCAGATCTGCGAGGGTGCCGAACAGCGGGTCGACGTCGGTGTAGTCGCAGATGTCGTAGCCGCCGTCGCACATGGGCGAACGAAAGACAGGCGACAGCCACAAGGCGTCCACACCCAGGTGTTGCAGATGGTCCAGGCGCGCAGCCAGGCCCGCCAGGTCCCCCATGCCATCGCCGTTGGCATCGGCAAACGAGCGCGGATACACCTGATAGATCACGGCGCTCTTCCACCAGGGCGAAGGGAAGGAGTTGGGCATTTCGCCTCCTCTGGTCGCGGTGTCGGATGGGCAAGACCGCAGCCCCGCCAGGTGTCCCCGTGTTGCAGGACATAATTAAGAACCGGGAAACGCACTCGGGGTTCGTTTTTTCTGGCCCGCTCCCAGGCCTGTGCGCGCTGGCTGTGCAAGCAAGCCAGTGGAAGCAAGGCTTGTCCGCTATAGCGATGGGTCAGGCGACGGGAATGTCGATGGTCCGCTCAACCATCGCGACAATGTTCAGGAACAGCTCTTGCTTGGCCTCGTCCGTGCTGATGTCCCCACTGGCTGCTGCATCGGATAACGCTTCGGCGGCGCCGAGCATCGCCCGCAATCCCGCTTGGCCGATGCCCCTGGGGCCAGCGAACGGCTCCAGCACGGCACGACACTTATCCAGGAAAATCGCCTCGTATTCGCGCTTGATGCTCTCCAGCTCCGGCGAACTGTCCAGCGCAGCGATGACCCCCGGAATCTCCCGCCCCTGTTGCTGCACGCAATCGACATAGGAGCAAGCAATGACTGCGGCCCGCCCCCGCAGGGTGGCTTCGCTCGCCTCCAGGGCGGCGTCCATGAGCGCCGTCTGGCGCGCGTCGTAATCCTGATAAAGCGCCGCCAGCAGCCCCGGTCGGGTAAGGAAATGGTCATACACGATGGGCTTGGTCACCCCCGCCTGCTCAGCGAGCCGCGCCAGGGTCAAGGCTTCGCTGCCTTCCTCCCGAACCAATCGCCAAGCGACGTCCAGCAGTTGCCTTTGCCGGTCCTCCCTGGAGAGGCGACGACGAGGGGGAGCGGAAGATGGATTTTGCTCATGACTTGACATGCTTACTTTACCAACCGTAACTTACTAATCGTAGCTTACTTATAGTAGCTTACCAAACGTAACTTAACCCCAGCATACCGCTTTGCGGTTTGCGTGACAGCAGGAGTTTCGCCATGCATGCACTCATTGTGGTGGCCCATCACGACCCTCGCTCCCTGACCCATAGCATTGCTACAAGAATCGCCGAGGGCATTGCCCACGCCAACCCCGCCGATACCTTCGAGATTGCTGACCTGGCCGCCGAAGGCTTCGATCCACGGTTCGGGTTCGCCGATCACGCGGTACATCACCGCCAAGCCCCGCCGCCCGCGGATGTACTGGCCGAACAAGCCAGGATCGACCGTGCCGATGCGCTGGTTCTGGTGTATCCGATTTATTGGTGGTCGATGCCGGCGTTGCTCAAGGGCTGGATCGACCGTGTTTTCTCCAACGGCTGGGCGTTCGATTTCAGTATGGACAAGCCGTTCATCAAACAACTGCAACGCTTGCGGGTGCACCTGGTGGGCGTCGGTGGTGCCGATGCCGATTCGTTCCAACGTCATGGCTACGACGAGGCGATGACCACGCAGATCGACCATGGCATCTTCGATTATTGCGGTGCCCAAGTGATGAGCTCTCAGCGTTTGCTCGAATCGGAAACCCTGGATCCCTCGATTCATCTGGAATCGGCCTTTGCCCTCGGCCAGCGGCTGTTCATACGCTCGGACGCAACGGCATGGGTTCACGCCGATGCCGAATGCGTCCAGTCCGTTTAAAGCGCGCGACTCCCGGCAGCAGACAGGGCAGCGTCACGCTTGTAGATATCCGGGATGTACACCGGCTGCCCCTGACTGTCGGCCTGCGCTGTCCAGTAGCCCATCAGGATCGGCACGGGCCTGGCCAGCCTGAACTCATGGGTCTGTTCGCTGGCCAACAGCGTTTCGGTGCGGGCGCGTTCGGCGGGACTGAGCAGCAAGTCCCGCAGGTGCATCACTTGTTCGATTCGCACGCAGCCCGAACTGAACGCCCGCGGCCCTTTGCTGAACAGGGCCTGGCTGGGAGTGTCATGCAGGTACACCGAAAACGGATTGGGAAAACGGATTGCCATTTTGCCCAGCGGATTCTTCGGTCCGGGATCCTGGCGCAGCATGAGGTCGCCGGGATGGTCCCAGTCGATATCGGTGGCGGTCAGCGGCAGACCGTCCCTGTCGATTATCCTCAGGTTTTGCCGGCCGAGGAATTCCGGATCGCGACGGATCTCGGGCAGTTTGTCTTCACGCAGGATCGTCGGGGGAATGGTCCAGGTGGGGTTGAGCGTCAGGCGCGTGACCCGGGATTTGAGCAAGGGCGTTTCCCGCTCCGCCCGCCCGACCTGGGTACGGGTCTGCCAGACCGGGGACCCGCCCTGGTAGACCGTCAACTGGGCTGCGGCGACGTTGACCAGAACGCTGTCCGGCTCCAGGTCCTGGGCCATCCAACGCATGCGTTCCAGGTTGATACGCAGCTGTTCGCGTCGCATGGCCGGGCTGATGTTCAACTCAGTCACGGTCCACGGTCCGACCACGCCGTCGGCTTGCAGCGAATGCTGGAGCTGAAAGCTTTTCATTGCTTCGACCAGCGTCGGCCCGTAGTGCTCGTCGAGGTCCAGTGGCAGTTCACTCAGATACCCCTCGTTGAACAGCCGCTGGGCCAGGACCGGGACGCGGGCATCGCGCTTGTCCGGCTGTAACAGCGCGCCACTGGGTACTGGCTGCCAGTCGGCAATAGGCTGCTGCCGTTGCCGGGCATAAACCTGGCGCAAGTTGCGATACAACGCCAGGCTCGGCCGGGCCTGCTCGAAGGCGCCGGCCAGGTCTTGCAACCCTACCGAGGCGATTGCCAGCACCGTGGCCTGACGGTCCTGTGGCTGCGGATTGGCTTTCCATACCGGCTCCAGCCGGTCCTGAGGCAAGTAGCCGAAACGCAGGTCGTGCAAGGCTTGCAGGTAACGTTGGCTGATAGCGATGTCCATGCAGGCAGCACTCCCGGACGCGTCTGCGGCCGGCCAACTGTAGCGGGACGGTTCCAGCCCATCATCGGCCAGTTGCTCCAATTGGGTTCGCAGCGCCGCCAGTCGTTCGTCGCCCGACCAGACGGCCTGGCCTGCGTTTTGCTCATAGAACGCCTGCAAACTCAGCATCGTCGGAAAGTCGACACCCGCCGCCAGCGCCGGACAGTTAACCGACAATTGCGCCAGCGTAGTGCTCACCGGGACCGGATCGCCAAACGAAACGTCACCGGCCGTCGCGACCAATGGCGAAGCGAGCCATAAAAGGCTCAAGTAACATACGGACTTTTTGAACAACTGCTTTACTCCAATCCATGGCCGTCTCGTTGACGGTGAACTTTGCGACAGGTAAGACCCGCCATCATGATGCAAACCAACGAATACGGACGGGATGCCGCGACTCTCTCTCTGCCTGGAAACCTTTCATCCGCGCTGACTTTCATTCGCCGACTCTGTCTGGTCGTGACGGGCCTCGGTGTCTTGTGCGGTCCGGCACTGGCCGATAAGGCAAGTTCTCAAACGCTTTACAACAGCCTCGCCCACGCCGCGCCGGAACTCAATCCCCAAGCGCTCAAAAGTGCCTTGAGTGCGATGCAGTGCGCAGTTGCCAACGGTGCGCGCCAGGCTCGCCACCTCGCGGTGATCGACTACTCCCAACCGTCCACGGCCCGGCGCCTGTGGATCTTTGATCTGCGCCAGAAGAAGCTGGTCCTGCGTGACCTGGTGGCTCACGGGCAGAAATCCGGGGAAAACTTCGCCACGCAATTTTCCAATCGCCTGGGCAGTTACCAGTCCAGCCTCGGACTGTTTCGCACGCAGGAGAGCTATCAAGGCGCCCATGGCTATTCGCTGCGCATGGATGGCCTTGAACCGGGCTTCAATGACCAGGCCCGGGATCGCGCCATCGTGATCCATGCCGCCGACTACGTGAATCCCCTCTGGAGCCTGCGCCAGGGGCGCATCGGACGCAGCCAGGGCTGCCCTGCCGTGCGGCCCCAGGTGGCACGCCAGGTCATCGACAAGCTCAAGGGTGGGCAATTCATGTTTTCCTGGTACCCGGATCCGGGCTGGCTCAAGCGGTCGGCCTATCTCAACTGCCAGCCACAGCAGGTCGCCAGTATCCTCGCCACCAGCGGCGGGTGATTGCACCTGAACGGCCGGTGGTTAAAATGCCGGCCTTTCGAATCGCTGGTGTCGCCTGATGAACCCTCAAGCCCTTCAAACCCTGCAATCGCATTTGCTGACGGCCCTGGCGTCCGTACCCGAAGAAACCCGGCGTCTGTTCCATGGTCGTGGTCGTTGCTGGCCTGGGCTGGAGCAGATTACCGTCGACTGGCTGCAGGGGATTGTGCTGGTTTCGCTGTTCAAGGAGCCCGAGCCGGCGCAGTTGGAGGAGCTGCTCTCGATGCTGCAAAGCCTCGCCGCCTCGCCTGCCTGGGAGTACAGCACGGCCCATACCCTGGCCGTGCAACACCGCTACCTCCCTCAAAGCCTTACCCAATGGCTGGTGGGCGAGCCGATCGACGAATGGACCCTCACCGAAGGTGGCCTGCGCTACAGGATTGACCTGGGCAAGAAGCAGAACAATGGGTTGTTCCTGGACATGCGCTACGGTCGCGACTGGGTGAGGGCCAATGCTGACGGCAAGCGGGTGCTCAACCTGTTCGCTTACACCTGCGGCTTCTCGGTGGCGGCCATCGCAGGGGGCGCCCGGCATGTGGTGAACCTGGACATGTCCCGTGCGGCCCTGAGTCGTGGCCGCGACAACCATCGCCTGAACGGCCATGACCTGAATCAGGTCAGCTTCCTGGGGCATGACCTGTTCAAGTCCTGGGGCAAGGTGATCAACAGCGGCCCCTACGATCTGGTCATTATCGACCCGCCGACGTTCCAGAAAGGCAGCTTCCTGCTGACCAAGGACTACCAACGCGTCCTGCGCCGGCTACCGGAACTGCTGGCGCCCCTGGGGACGGTCCTGGCCTGCAGCAACGATCCGGCCACAGGCCCGGACTTCCTCATCGAAGGCGTTACCCGGGAAGCACCGGGGCTGGCCTTCGTGCGGCGCCTGGAGAATCCGCCGGAGTTTCCCGATGCGGATATCGCCTGTGGCCTGAAAGCCCTGGTGTTCCAGGCCACCTGACAGCCGCTGCCCATGGGCGATAGCCAGGCAGCTCCATCAGACGGTTGCCGCTGGCGGCGGTGCCGGTCGCAACGGCCACCAGGGATCCACCAGCTCAGTGGTCAGGCGACGCACCAGCACTTCGATCTCCCGGCTCTTGACCGAACGATAGATCGCCATGGTTCGCCGCAACTGGTCTTCGGTGAGCATTACGGGCTCCCCGGCGGCCCAGTTCACATCCGCCACGCCTTCGAGGCCGACGCGGCGCCACACGGTTCCGTTGGCTTGCGGTACTTCTTCCAGGGCACTGGGCAGGTCCGCTTCCGGCCGGACGAGATTATCCAGCAGTACCCGAGGCCAACGGGACGGGTCCACGGGCTCGCTGAAAGCATCCACCAGATCCTCCTCCACCCGGTCCCAGAGAGCCAGTCCTTCGGGCCATTCATGAGACATCAAGCCCAGGTAGGGACGCCAGGTCATCTCCCCTACCCGAGGCGTCTGGTCGTTGCTGTTGAAGGTGTCCTGAGCGTCACTGAGCCAGTCGATGTAGGCCTCGCGGGTAATCGCTGCGTAACGCTGCGCGGCCTCTGGATAGCGGGTCGTCAGCACCTGGTTCCAATAGCTGTAGTGGTCTGCCAGGAACCCCGCGAAAGGTACGCTCTGGGGTTCAAGTCGCGAGCGCTGGATCGACTCGAACGATAGGAAATGCAGCTCCAGTTCGGCGATATCCGGTTGTTGCCTGTCCAGGACGCGCGCTTGCAGGCGCGTACGCAGTTGGCCCAATTGTAGATCGAAATCCGCCAGCCGTGTGACCAGTTCCGGGTAAATCGCCGGGGAGCCAATATAGAACTGCAGGATGGCCGCGGCCCTCTGGCGCTCGCCAAGTGACAGTCCGCCGGGCGCTTCGGCATCGGCATCGCGGATGGCCCCGCTGAACCAATCGATGAAACGGCGTCCCCCGGCGTCGTCGCGAGCGGCTTCCAGGGCTCGCTGAAGATCGGGAAAGAGGTTAAGCCAGTCATCGACGGTATAACGGAAAGCTTCTGCGTCCAAGGCACGAAGAGCCTGAATCTGCGCGCTGGGCAACGGGTTATCCTCCAACCACAACCCGAGCACATTCTCCCTTGGCATGGCCTCAAGGGCGGGGATCAGATCATCCTGGATGTGGGTGATGCGGTTCCCTTTCAGGTCAACGAAAATCGGATCGCTCGAGGGCCTTGAGAGCACCCTCAGCGCCAGGGGCGGTACCCGGTCGAGCCCTGCGTTAGCCAGCTCCAGCTCAGTGAGGGATGTGAGTTCCGGCAGGTCAGGCAGTTCGCGGCAATTATTGCCACTCAAGCGCAAATCCTGCAGGTCCGTGGCGGCACGCAGAAACGCGCTGCCCTCTTCATCCAGGCGCAGGCCACAGCGCACCAGGTCCAAACCCTGCAGTCCGGGCAAAGCGGTGATGGCCTGCAGCTCCTCGAGGGTGAAGTTCAGGTTGTCCGACCAGACCAGCTCACGCAGGGCAGGCAGCTCAGCCAGACGGCGTATCGCCACGACCAGATGTGCGCTGCCCACGACGTCCCCCGCACTGCTTATCTGCGACAAGTGCAACTGCCGCAGGCTGACGGCACGGTCTTCACCCAGGAGCGGAGCAAAGACACTGGCATCCATGTTGAGCGGATTCGCCCCCAGCGAAAGCTCTATCAACGACGCAAACTCTCCCACCGCCACGGGCACCGCGGTCAGTTTATTGCCATGCAGGCGCAAAGTATCGAGATTGGGGAACAACCTCAGGAAATCCGAGGGGTCCTGGTCCAGGTTCATATGGGCCAGGGTCAATTCCTCGATGTGGTCGAAACGCACACTGACGGGAGGCAGCCGACCGATGTCCCATCCGGACAGGCGCAGTATCAGTTCACTGTCGTCCCTGCCCGGCTCGGGTTCACGCCGCCACGCACGACGGATTTCCTTCGCCACGCTCTGGCGACTGAAGAGCACATCCGCACGTGCGTACTCATTTTCGACGGGATGATGGACGCCCTCGAAAAGCTCCCATTGTTGCAACGCGGTATCCAGGGTGGCCCACTCATTGCTCAACCGGGTAACCAGATCATCCAGGCTGATACCTTCGCGCTCGGCTTGCTCGTTCAGGCTCCACTGAAGCCTTTCCAGGGCATCACCGGCGTAGTAGGGAAATAACTGTTCCAGACGCGCCGCGAGGCTCGCGCGCCAACGCAGCAATGGCAACCGCCCACGGCCGCTGAGCGGATAACCCAAACTCCCGTTCAGCCATTGCGGGGAGTATGCACCGCTATCGAGGCGCTTGAGCGACAGGTACGGCCGTAGGCCTTGTCGATCGTCGAGGGCCAGGTCGAGCAGTTTCCTGCGAAACCGTGCCGCGTCCCAGATGTTCAAGCCCAGCGCATTGCGAGCCTCGTCCGACATTGCCCTGAGCAAGGCTTCCTCCAGGCTCGGGACCGCAGCCAGTTCAACGCCTTCCTCGTCGAAAGAAAGGTATTCTCCGCCGTCCTGACGAATGACTTTCAACGGCCCGTCCACGCCCATTTCCAGCGGCTGCTCCAGCTCTCGCGAGAACAGGCGAAGGTGCAGCTTGCCTCGCAATTCCGGTAGATCGCCCAGCAGTCCCATGACGATCCGGTCCCGGTCGGCACTGCTTTCGCCGCGCTCCAGGTTACGCAGCACTCGGGTCAGGCGCAGTTCATCCTGGGCCTGCGCGCACAGTTTGCCCAGGCTTCCCGTTACCCGGCCCTCCCGCAGACGCAACCGCTCCTGGCCATGGGATTGCCGGGCAAGTTCGTTGGCCATGGAACGCGACAGGCTCTTGAAGGCCTGGGCCACGGGGGCCGCCAGCGGATCGAGTTCATCGGGTCGGACCATGGCCGAACTCAACTGCCCGGCGTGGCGCTCCAGATGATCGGCCCAGTGCCCCGCCAACAGGTCGCTGAGCTCGGCCGGGCGCGGGCCAATGGTGCTTTGCCCCAATAACCTGTCCCGCTCATCCACGCTCAGGCCGGCGAGGATATGATCGGCCCAGGCGTCCTGCGCCAGATCCATGCTGCTCAGGTCCAGGATTCGCGTAGCGGCGGCTTCCCCCCTGAGATGCTCCCCCAGGCGATCCCGGTAGCGCAGCGCCAGTTTTCCTGGCCAGCCGGGCAAGTCCGCAAGTGTATGGGCGATCTGATAATGCAAGGCCCCAGGCGATTCGCCGCGGCGCAAATGCCCGATGGCCTGCTGCACCCACTGCCAGTTACGGGCTTCATCCAGGGCATCGGCGAGCAGCGCCGGCATCGGCTGCCCGTTCATTTGCAAGTACCGCAGGTGCTCTTCGCTGGCGCCGGCCTGCCTTTGCACAATAAGCATTCTGTCGTCGTCCAGTTCGCCGGGCGTCTCGGCAAAATTTCGCAGCAGCTCCAGACTGCTCCGCTGCAGCGGGTTGCGGTGCGCCCACTGCCAGCCGCGGCTACGGCTCCATTCCAGAAGCGGCGTCACGCCCCGGTGCTCGGCGGGTAAGCGCAGGCTCATTGCATCGCGCCTGCCCTGCACTTCGTAATAATGCCCTTCGACCTGTACCCACGCTTGGTCCTCGGTGCGCCAGACCCCCCAGGCATCCTGCTCGGCTTCCACAGGCGGCAAGCGACGTGCCCGGTAAGGGGTGAGATCGCCATTCCAGAGTCGCGTGCTACCGTCACGCATCGGCATGGGCTCCATTGCGCCGCCGACGAACCCCAGGTAAGCGCCTTGGGCGATGCCGAACAACACGTTGAAGATATGATCGATGCCTTCCTGAGCGTGTCCTTCGTTGAAGGCCTGAATGCCCTCGAATACTTCATAGATCAGGCGGACGCCGCCCACCGCTGCCGCCGCCATCCCCACCGGGGCACAAAACGGGATGAAGCTGGCGGCGAGCATCAGCGAGCGCTCGGCCAGGCTTTCCCAGTACTCGAGCCGGGCCATCCAGGCCTGCCAGTCGAGGTCACGGGTCGGCACCATCAGCGCTGAAGCGTTGGCCAGCGTGTGGGCGCGCCATTCACGGTAGCGGTCGTGCCAGTGATCCCCGCGCACGTCGCCCACGTCCCAGGCTACACGGGGAGTTGGCACGCGAACGCGACGACTGTCTCCCCCCTCTCCCGGTTCGCCCTCGCGCCATCCTTCGATACGGGCGTGAATCTCCTGGAAGAGATTGGGGTTATCCTTGATCTCCCACTCCACCTGATCGTGCAGGGTCGCGCCGATACGCGCCCGCAGGCGCTCCGGGAAATAACGCATCAAGCTCTCGCGGTAACTGCGCTTGCGCAGCCGTTCGGTCAAATGCGCCGCCATGGCCTGGACGCTGTGGAACTGCTTGACGGGCGCCACCGCATCATGGGGCAAGTGCAGGACTACAGGGCGATTGCCCTGGGCGTCCCCTTCCAGCCCCCAATACACGCGGGCACCGAAGAGCGGCACCGTCAGCACCTGGAGCGACTTGACCTCACAGCCGAGGGCGACAACGGCGTCGTGCAGCCGCACCCCGGCATGGGCCAGCAGGCGCTCTCCGGTTTCGTCCAGGCGTCCGTCCAGCTTCGCTTCATAAGCGTCATAGGCCAGCAGGCTGCGCGCATAGGTGATGTAGGCCCTGGCAACGGCAGGAACCTCGGTGCCGATACGTGGCAAATGGTCTTCCAGAAGGCGCTGGTACGCGCCGCCCACATCCACACGCCGGCAGAGCGCCGCGAAGCCGGCGGGCGTGGTCGGCAGCGCCGTCGTGTCAGAGGGCGCGCCCCAGCGATAAAACTCGCCACGCCGGCCCTGAATGTACAACTCACCCTTTTTGTCGAAATCACTGCCGGCAACCGCATCGGCCGGCGGATAGTTGCGCATGGCAGCCTCGATCACCGACAGCGATGAATCGGTGACGTAGGGACCGCGTTTGACCCGCGCCCGACGTACCGCGGCCGCCGCGCTCCGGCTGCCATTGAACGGACGCCAGGCCTGCACCTCCGGCTGGGCCTGCAACAGGTTCGCGGCAAAAATCTCCGGAGGCGTCAGGCCGATCAGCAACGCGTTGAGCGCGTCGCTGTCGCGCTGCAATTGCCGGGCAAGCGTCCTGAAGCGCTCCTGCCGGGGCCGTGAGGCTTTCTTCAGCCAGGCGGGCAGCCTGGCCTGGATAAACTCGACATGGGTATCGAGGGTAGACATGGTGAACCTCCATCCTTGGGGGCGATTGGGAATCGGTCAGGTCACGAACCTGAGCCGAGGCGCGGACGATGCTCTCGGAAACACCTGTCCTTGGGAACCCTCCAACCGTTGCAAGGGGTTGCAGACCACCCCGTCCCTCACACCACCAGCGTCAGCCACGCCGACACCAGCAACAACACCGCCATGACCCGGTTGAACCGGCCCATCGCCTCGGCGGAGCGGCAGAATCGCGCAGCGCCGAGTCCCAGGTAGGCCCAGACGGTCATGCAAGGAATCGAAATCACAAAGAACGCCAGGGACAACCAGAGCACCCGCGCTGTGCGTTCGATCTCGCTGCCGGCAAAAACGCTGACCACCGCCAGGGCCATCATCCAGGTCTTCGGGTTGACCAACTGCAACGCCGCCGCCCCAGCCAGCCCGAGCCGAGGGCCTTCGACGGGTTGCTCGGGGTCGATGGCCTGGGCCGGTGCGCTGAAAATCTGCCAGGCCATCCAACTCAACCAGGCGATGCCGGCCCAGGACAGCACTGCCTGGATCGTCCCATGGCGCGTCAACACATCCCCCAGCCCGGTGCCGACCAATAGCACCAGCAACGCCGCTGCCGCGCAGGCCCCCAGGATGATCGGCACGGTAGTCGGCAGGCCGAAGCGCGAGCTGTGGCTCAAGACCAGGATATTGGTGGGGCCCGGGGTGATGGAGGCGACAAACGCGAACAAGGCAAACGGCAGTAACTGGTCCATGGAACAACGTCTCGGTGAATGATCGTGGCTCGATCATCCCGATGAGGCGTCGTTCAGTCTGGAACGTTTGAGCAGCGCTTGCGGTAGTCCGCGGGAGTCATGCGATAGGCACGCTGGAACCAGCGGCCCAAGTGACTCTGATCGGCAAACCCGAGCGAGGCGGCCACCGCCACGACGCTCTCGCCGCGTGCCAGCAAACGCCTGGCGCGGGCCAGTCGCAACTGGATCAGATAAGCATGGGGCGCCAGTCCGAACGCGGCCTTGAAGGCACGGGTCAGGCGAAAGCGATCCACGCCGGTGGCCCGTGCCAAGTCATCCAGGCCGATGTCATCGCTCAGGTGGCTGTGCAAATAATCACGCGCTTGCTGCGCCACCAATGGCAGCCGTGGATCGGGATTGATCCGTGCCCGCCAGTGCAGATGCCGGGTCAGGTCAGCCAGCAAGGTGTCGAGGGCGGTCTGGCGCACGATGCGGATTTCCTGCTGGTGCAGGCTCTGGAACGCAACGGCCGTGGCGTGGGCCAATTGCGGATCCTGTGCAAGCGTGGCGGCGAAGCCGAGTTGCGCGTTATCCGGCGCCACGTCAAACAGCGAGCGCAGCTCCCGCTCTAACCAGTGGGGCTGCAGATACAACGTACGGTAAGTAAAACCGCTGGCGTGGGGGGCGTTGCCGTCGTGAATCTCGCCCGGCTCGAGCAGGAACACCTGGCCTGGCGTGCTGTTGTGCTGCTGGCGACGGCAATGGAACTGCTGCACGCCCTGCTCGGTCACGCCCACCAGGTAGGCATCGTGCCAATGGGGGTCGTACGCATGCCCTTCGAAATGCGCGCGCACGGTCTCGATACCGGACGTGGCGTCCTGCTTGAGATCGATCCAGTTACGCGAAGTCATGAGTCGCCCTGTCTTGAGTCATCGGCTCGCAGCAGATTAACCGCTGCGGGGGACGGCGTCTGGAACATTTGTGCAATCGCGCTGTGGAAGCGAATTCTATAAAAGCAAATTCTGTGGGAGCGAGCCCTGCTCGCGATGACGTTGTATCAGTCACATCTTTGCTGACCCTCCGCCATCGCGAGCAGGGCTTGCTCCCACAGATCGACGCCTGTCGATGCCTCATCAAGCATCGGGCGAAAGCATCGGCAACACGGTCCCTACCGCCAGCCGCGCCAGTTCGGCGTCCTGTTCAGCCTTGACCCCGGACACACCAATGGCGCCGATGCACCGTCCGTCGTGCCGAATGACCACGCCACCTTCGAGCATCCCATGCAGGTGCGGTGCGCTGAGGAAGGCGTGGCGCCCCCCATTGATCATGTCTTCGTAAAACTTGCTGTCCCGCCGGCCCATGGCAGCGGTGCGGGCTTTTTCCAGGGCAATGTAGGTCGATAACGGTGACGCATCGTCCAGGCGCAACAGCCCCAACGGATGGCCTCCTTCGTCCACGACACAGACCGACACGGCCCATTGACGCTGGTGCGCCAGCTCCTTGGCAGCCACCAGCAATTGCGCGACATCCTGTTCAGTCAGTACCGCTTGATTCTTCATCAATCACTCCGCAGTGCAACGCAAGGGTGCGTGAAAGTATGGCCCTCGCACCCTTTCGAGCCAACCCCGTACGAATTGGTTCAACAAGTCGGTTTTGCGCCAATGGATCCATTAAAAGATGAAAAACTTCGATTGCATCAGGAAACCATTGACATCAAAACTAGTTAAGAGACTTAATGGATCCACAAAAACAAAATCGCCCTGGAGATCCCTCATGTATCCCAAGAACGCCTGGTACGTTGCGTGCACCCCCGATGAAATCGCCGGCAAACCACTGGGTCGACAGATCTGCGGTGAAAAAATGGTTTTCTACCGTGGACACGAAGGCAACGTCGCTGCCGTGGAAGACTTCTGCCCTCACCGTGGCGCCCCGCTATCCCTGGGGTATGTCGAGAATGGCAATCTGGTGTGCGGTTATCACGGCCTGGTGATGGGGTGCGACGGCAAGACCGTCGAGATGCCGGGACAGCGCGTACGCGGTTTCCCTTGCAACAAGACCTTTGCGGTGCAGGAACGTCATGGGTTTATCTGGGTCTGGCCCGGTGACCAGGCACAGGCCGATCCGGCGCTGATCCATCCGCTGGAATGGGCAGAGAACGACGAATGGGCCTATGGCGGGGGCCTGTTTCATATCAATTGCGATTACCGTCTGATGATCGACAATCTGATGGACCTGACCCACGAAACCTACGTGCACGCGTCGAGCATCGGCCAGAAGGAAATCGATGAAGCGCCACCGGTCACCACGGTGGAAGGCGACGAGGTGATCACCGCCCGGCACATGGAAAAAATCATGGCCCCGCCCTTCTGGCGCATGGCCTTGCGTGGCAACAACCTGGCAGACGACGTGCCCGTGGACCGCTGGCAGATCTGCCGCTTCACCCCACCCAGCCATGTCATGATCGAAGTCGGCGTCGCCCATGCCGGCAACGGGGGCTACCACGCGGCGCCACAGTTCAAGGCGTCGAGCATCGTGGTGGATTTCATTACACCGGAAACCGAGACGTCCATCTGGTACTTCTGGGGCATGGCCCGGCATTTCCAGCCTCAGGACGAAGCCCTCACTGCCACCATTCGTGAGGGCCAGGGCAAGATTTTCAGCGAAGACCTGGAAATGCTCGAGCGTCAACAGCGCAATCTGCTGGATCACCCGCAACGCAACCTGCTCAAGCTGAACATCGATGCCGGCGGCGTACAATCGCGGCGGGTGCTGGAGCGCTGGATCGCTCGTGAACAGGAGACCCAGGCCGCATTGATCGCCAACACCCGCCAACCTCAACTCGGGGAGCAGCGGCCATGATCGAGGTCCAGGTCACTGCCCGGCGCGACGAAGCCCTGGACATCTGCAGCTACGAGCTGGCACCTGTCGATGGGGGGCCGCTGCCGACGTTCACCGCCGGCGCCCATATCGATGTGCACCTGCCCGGCGGCCTGATTCGCCAGTACTCGCTGTGCAACCATCCAGAGGAACGGCATCGCTACCTCATCGGCGTACTCAAGGACCCGACGTCGCGAGGCGGCTCCCGCAGTTTGCATGAACAGATCCTGCCGGGCGCACGGTTGCACATCAGCGAACCGCGTAATCTGTTTCCCCTCGCCCCCCAGGCCCGACGCCATCTGCTGTTTGCCGGAGGCATCGGCATCACGCCGATCCTGTGCATGGCCGAGCAGCTGGCCCAGAGTGGCGCATCGTTCGAGTTGCATTACTGCGCCCGGTCCCGGGAACGGGCGGCCTTCCTGGAGCGCCTGCGCCAGTCGCCGTATGCCGACCGGGTGTTCCTGCATTTCGACGAAGCGCCTGAAACGGCGCTGGATGCCGCCCGGATACTGTCAGCACCCGATAACGATGTGCATCTCTATGTGTGCGGCCCCGGCGGTTTCATGCAACATGTACTGGACACCGCCAGGGCCCTGGGATGGAAAGACACCTGCCTGCACCGCGAATACTTCGCCGCCACGCCCACCGACACACGCGACGATGGGCGCTTTTCGGTGAAGCTTGCCAGCAGTGGCCAGATGTTCGAGATCCCGGCGGACCGCAGCGTGGTGCAGGTGCTGGAAAGCCATGGCATCGACATTCCGATCTCCTGCGAACAAGGGGTCTGTGGCACTTGCCTGACCCGGGTGCTGGAAGGCGTGCCGGACCATCGCGACCTGTTCCTCACCGAGGCCGAACAGGCGTGCAACGATCAGTTCACGCCTTGCTGTTCGCGATCGAAGACAGCGGTGCTGGTGTTGGATCTTTAACCCTTTGAACACCCCCCACAAAGGCATCCATGTTCACTCCGGACGAAGGATCACCTTCATCCGCTCATCGGCCAGGGTCGAACCGAATACCTCGGCATAGCGCAAGGTGGCGTTGGCATGTTCGCGCATGATCGCCTCGGCCCGTGCGCCCTGGCGATGGATCAAGGCGTCGAACACTGAGTGATGCTGCATGTGGGCATAGTTGAAACGACGATACTCGCCGGCCATGTTCTGCCGGTCTACCGCCAGTGCAGTGACCGAAGCGAATGGCAGATGGTCGTTGCGGGCAAGCGCGTCGGCAATCGCCGGGTTGTGGCTGCCTTCGACGATCACCTGGTGAAAGCGCATGTTGAGGTCGTGATAGACCTCCAGGTCTTCCTCGGTCACATAACCCTTGGCGAACAACTCATCGCCCTGCACCAGGCATCGTTCGAGCGTGGCACGAGCCTCTTCGGACAGGCCGCGCTCGGCCGTCTGCCGGGCCGCCAGGCCTTCCAGCACGCCGCGCACCTCGACGGCACCGGCAATGTCCTCGGCGCTGACCGAACGCACCTGGAAACCCCGACCGCCAAAACGCACCAGCAGCCCTTCCTGCTCCAGGGTCCGGAACGCCATGCGCACCGGCATCCGCGAAACACCGAACAACTGCGCGGTAGGAATCTCCATCAGCCGCTCACCGGCCGCCAACTCACCGGAGGCGATCATCTTGCGCAATGCAACCAGCACCGTTTGGCCGGGCTTACTCATCCACAGACTTCCAGGGAAAAAGACAGCCGCCATAGTAGAAGGCCTGGGACTGGGTGTCACGGCGGGGGTGTAATAGACGTGGAGGAAATCGTTGTGGAAGCAAGGCTTGCCCGAGATGGCGGTGGGGCAGGTAGATCAGCTTGTCCGGCGGACCGCTATCGCGAGCAGGCTCGCGATAGCAGAACATCAGTCAACATCAATGTTGCTGCCCCACCGCCATCGCGGGCAAGCCTTGCTCCCGAAGCGTTGGCCGGCCCCTGATGTTCAGCCGCTGTCCCCCGCCCGCAGGATCGAGGCATCTTCTCCGCGATACAGCGCCTCGACTTTCGCCGCTCGCCACTGCAACACCGCACGCTGGTTGAGCGAGCCCTTGTCGGTGATTTCCCCCCGGTCGATGGACGGCGGTTCGTCGAGCAGAGCAATCCACTCCACACGACTGGCATTGCCGCTGGCTTCACGGTTCAGGCGTTGCAGCCAATCGGCGAACCACTGGCGCACCGGCTCGCTGGCAAGCACCTGGGCGTCGCTGGCGTCCGGCGGCAGGCCCGACAGGCGTCGGCATTCGGGCAATCTCGGGAACACCAACGCCCCCAGGCACTCGCGATCCGGCGCGGTCACCACCAGGTCCAGCAGGTACGGGGTGCCCTCCAGCACTGCCCGATTGCGCAACGGTCCCACGCTGACGAAGACACCGGAAGACAGTTTGAAATCCTCGGCGATTCGCCCGTCGAACATCAGCCCCAACTGTGGGTTTCCTGGATCGGCCAGCTTGATCGCATCGCCCGAACAGTAGAAGCCGTCCGCGTCGAACACCTCGGCGGTCTGCTGTGGCGAGCGCCAATAGCCGGGCATGATGTGCGGCCCGCGAAAGCGCCCCTCGAACTTGCCGTCCACCGGCACCAGGCGCACCTCGCAACCCGGTGCCGGCAGCCCGATGTAGCCGGCCATGGACAGTGGCCCGGTGGTAAAGGTGCAGGACGGCGACGCCTCGGTCATACCCAGCCCCGCCATCATGCGGATCCGTTCGCCACAGTGCTGTTCAGCCACTCTGTCGAGCCGGTCCCAGGTGCTCTGGGACAACCCTGCCGCCGCGAAGAAGAACAGACTGATGCGCGCGAAAAAGCGTTCGCGCAGTTCGCCGTCCTGCTCCAGGGCGCTGACCAATTCCTCCCAGCCTTTGGGCACGGTCAAGTAAGCCGTGGGGGAAATTTCCTTGAGATTGCGCAGGGTTTCGGCGAAACCCTGGGCGGTGGGTTTGCCGTCGTCCAGGTAAAACGTGCCGCCGTTGTACAGCACGATACCGACGTTGTGACTGCCGCCGAACGTGTGGTTCCACGGCAACCAGTCCACCAGCACAGGCGGGGCTTCGCCGAACACCGGGAAGGTCTGCAACAGCATTTGCTGGTTGGCGCAGAGCATGCGCTGGGTGGTGATCACGGCCTTGGGCAACTTGGTGGAGCCCGAGGTAAAGAGAAACTTGGCGATGCTGTCGGGGCCGGTCGCGGCGAAGGCCCGTTCGGCTTCGGCACCGCCGGGTTGCGCCAGCAGGCTGGCGAAGCTTGTCCGGGCTCGTCCAGGTATCTCGCCGCTTACTGTGACCAACGGAATGTTTGCCGGCAACACCGCGTTGATCGCCCGCTCGAAAGGCGCAGCCTGGCTGACGAATACCAGCCCCGGTTGCAGCAGGTCGCAGACATGCCGCAGCTTGGCGAAATCCTGGGACAACAATGAATAGGCCGGCGACACCGGGCAATAGGGAATGCCGGCGTACATCGCGCCGAGGGCCATTTGCAGGTGTTCGATGTCGTTGCCTGAAAGCAGGACCAGCGGCTTGTCGGCGGACAAGCCGTAGCCCAGCAGGCATTGGGCAATGGCCCGGACGCTGTCGAGCATCTGGGCATAACTGACCCGGCGCCACTCACCACCGGCCACGCGGGCAGCGATGAAGGTCTCTTGCGGGCGCCTCTCGGCCCAATGCACCAACCGATCGAGCAAACGCGCCGGCAACGGGGCCAGGGTTTCCAGGGATCGCATATGGAGGATGCCCTGCTCCTCGCTGACCTCAACGGCGGGGTGACCAATCGACACCTGGCGATAACGCCCGGGGCCGGGTCGGGAGGACGATCTGAACTCGGAACTCACGTACATTTCCTCCACCAAGGCGCGCTCGGGTCGCATTTCACACGAGCGGAGCGCGGCAGCGTCTGGCTGCGATCTTGTCGTTATTAGGGATGGCCGGCGATGCGGCGGATTTCAGATCGGGTAATGCCGGGGTCCGTTCTGCATCGTCACCCAACGCAACTGGGTGAAATGCTCGATGGACGCCTTGCCGCCAAAGCTGCCGTAACCGCTGGACTTGACGCCGCCGAAGGGCATCTGCGCCTCGTCGTGCACCGTCGGACCGTTGATGTGGCAAATGCCCGACTCGACCCGTTGGGCCAGGGCCAGCGCTCGGGCGGTGTCGCGGCTGAAAATGGCTGCCGACAGGCCGAACTCGGAGTCATTCGCCAGGCGCAGCAGCTCCTCATCACCCTCGCCGCGCAACACCACCGCTACGGGGCCGAATGACTCTTCGTGATAAAGCCGCATCTGCGCAGTCACGCCATCGAGCAAGGTCGGCTGCAGGATGCTGCCGTCCAACTGACCGCCTGCCAGCAGCGTCGCGCCTTTGTCCAGGGCATCGTCGATCAGGCCTTTGATGCGCAGGCCGGCGCTGACATCCACCAGCGAACCCAACACCGAATCGGGGGATGTCGGGGCGCCGGCGCGCAACGTGGCGATCTTGGCCGTCAAACGGGCGACAAACGCATCGGCTACGCTCGCGTCAACGATCAGCCGCTCGGTGGACATGCAGATTTGCCCCTGATTGAAATACGCCCCGAAGGCCGCCGCGTCCACCGCAGCGTCCAGGTCGGCGTCGGCCAATACCAGAAACGGCGCCTTGCCACCCAGCTCCAACAGGGCCGGCTTGAGATGACGGGCCGACAGCTCACCGACAATGCGCCCGACATGGGTCGAACCGGTGAAATTGACGCGACGCACCGCGGGGTTGGCAATCAGGCGTTCGACAATCGCCGGAGCGTCCTTCGGCGCGTTGCAGATCACATTGACCACGCCATCGCCCAGGCCGGCATCCTGCAACACCTGACCGATGAGCCTGTGCACCGCCGGGCTGATTTCCGAAGCCTTGAGCACCACGGTATTGCCGCAGGCCAAGGGCATGGCGATGGCGCGGGTGGCGAGGATCACCGGAGCGTTCCACGGCGCAATGCCCAGCACCACGCCACAGGGTTGCCGCAGGGCCATGGCGAAACTGCCGGGCACGTCCGAGGGAATGATTTCGCCATTGATCCGGGTCGTCATGGCCGCGGCTTCACGCAGCATGTTGGCCGCCAGATGCACGTTGAAACCGTACCAGTTGGCCATTGCACCGGTCTCGCCAGCTGCGGCGACGAACTCACCGCTGCGGGCCTGCAACTGCTCGGCCGCTCGCAACAGACGGGTACGGCGTTCATTGGGGGCCAGCGCGGCCCAGGCGGGAAACGCGGCTTGCGCGGCCGCGACCGCCGCGTCGGCGTCTTCCAGAGTGGCAGCGGCCACGCGCGAGACGACTTCGCCGGTCACCGGGTTGCAACGTTCGAAAGTCCGACCGTCACGGGCGGGGCACGACTGGCCGCCGATCAACAATGGCACGTCCAGCATGGTGATTCCTCTTTATTGTCTTTATCGGAATACGTTCACAGTAGCGTCGAGGGCCCTCGACGGACAGTCGCCAGCCCTCGCCGTTCAGCGCTTATAGGCTTGCAGCCCCGGCTTGATGCTCTTGTCGTCCAGGAATTGCTTCATGCCCTGCTCACGACCGCCCTCCTTGTCCAGCAGGCGCGACTGGTCGAGCTTGGCGTACAGGTAGTCTTCGTTCTGCTCCCAGGTCAGCTCGCGGCAGCGCTTGAACCCGTGCTTGGCAGCCCGCAGCACCACCGGGTTCTTCTCCAGCAGGTTGCGCGCCAGCGCCACGGTGACTTCGCGCAGTTGCGCCAGGGGCACGCTCTCATTGACCAGGCCCATCTCGGCCGCCTTTGGCCCGTCGAACGTCTTGCCGGTCATGATGTAGTACAGCGACTGACGGTGACCGACGGTATCGGCCATGGCCTTGCTGACGAGGTTGCCGGGCGGGATGCCCCAGTTGATTTCCGAAAGGCCGAACGTGGCTTCGTCGGCGCAGATCGCCAGGTCGCACGCCACCAGCGGACTGAAGCCGCCACCAAAGCACCAGCCATTGACCATGGCAATGGTGGGCTTGGCATACATGCGCAGCAGTCGCCATTGCCATTGCGAGGCGTCGCGGCGGATCTTTTCCTGGAGGATTTCCGGCCCGGCATCCACCTCGCGGAAGTACTCCTTGAGGTCCATGCCTGCGGTCCAGGAATCCCCCGCGCCAGTGAGCACGAGCACGCCGGCGGCTGGGTCCTGTTCGAGGGTTTCGAGCACGTCGACCATTTCACGGTTGAGGGTCGGGCTCATGGCGTTGCGTTTTTCCGGACGATTGAGGGTAACCCAGGCAATGCCCTCCTCAATGTCCACCTTGACGGTTGTCCAGCGACCTTCGTAATTGCTCATGACGCATGCTCTCTTGTTCTGGGCTGAAGATGAGCAGAAGCTAAACCGCAAAACTAGTTATGTCAATTAACTATTAATCGATTTATCTGAATCAGGACGTCCGACTCGCTGTACGCCGGATAGACGAATATTCAATCGACCGTAGCCAGCGCCTCACAACCCCGGCAAACTGGATAGCCTTGTTAATCACTCACCTTGAGGATGCTTTTTTCAATGGCCAAGTCTGCAAAACTTGCCGAAGCCGCCGAGGCCGTGGCTGATGTCGCCGGCGCGCAGGCGCCACTGGACTCCGCACTGGACGACCTGATCGGTTACGCCTTGCGCCGCGCTCAGTTGAAATTGTTCCAGAACCTGATCGGCCGGCTCGCCGTCCACGACCTGCGGCCCGCCCAGTTCTCCGCCCTGGCGATCATCGACCAGAATCCCGGCCTGATGCAGGCCGACCTGGCCAAGGCCCTGGCAATCGAACCGCCACAGGTGGTACCACTGTTGAACAAACTGGAAAGTCGGGCACTGGCCGTACGGGTGCGCTGCAAGCCGGACAAGCGCTCTTACGGGATATTCCTGAGCAAGACCGGCGAAACCCTGCTCAAGGAACTCAAGCAGATCGCCTCCCAGAGTGATCTGGAGTCCACGGCCGCCCTTTCGGGCGCGGAGCGGGAGCAACTGCTGCGTTTGCTGAAGAAGGTCTATCAGTCATAGACGCCCCGATACACACGTTGGCGAGGGTATGAACCACCTCGCCACCGTCGCGTCGGGCCCTACCAGATCGGCACGCTGTAGGTCACCAGGAATCGGGTCTGGTTCTCGTCACGAAACGCCGCAGCCGCCGGAAAGTCGTTGCGGTAGATCGACTTGCGCGCCAGCAGCCCGACGTTTTTCAGCGGGCCACTCTGGATCACATACCCCAGCTCCATCTGGAACTCCCGCTCCTTGCGATCCTCGGCCTCGAAGGCCGCCAGCTCGATGTGATCGCCACGCACATAACGCAATCGAGTCCTCAGGCCCGGCACGCCCACCGCGGCGAAGTCGTAGTCATGAATCGCCTGCCAGGTACGCTCTCGTGCGTTGAGAAAATCCGAGCTCATGGTCATTTCACTCAAGCCCATCAGCTCGGTGCCGGACACATAAGGCGTGGCGGTATCGCCACTGGCATGCATGTAGCCCAGGCTGACGCGATGTCCGCCCCAGCGGTAGCCGAACAACGCCGAGACGTTGCGGTTGTCCACCTTTCCAGCCTTGGCGGCACCGTCTTCAGCGCTGAAAAAGCTGCGCAGATCAGTGGTCAGCACCCCGTTTCCAAGCGGCAGGTCATGCAACAGCGCCAGAGTGTCCTGCCGGTACAGGTCCGCCACTTCGGCATGATAGGCCCGCAGGCTGAGCGCCTTATCGACCTGGTAATCACCGCCGGCATAAACCAGGTGGGACGAAGTGGCCGCACCGTTGAAACGCCGATTGGGGGACGCAATGCTCATCGGTTGATAGTCGGTGGAATCGCGCCGGTTGATGCGGTCGATGTAGCCGGTATTGAGCGTCAATCCGTCGAAATCCTTTGAACTGAGCGTCGTGCCGCGGAAGGTCTGCGGTAGCAGCCGTGAGGGACTGGCGAACGCAAACGGCAGGAAGATCGATACGTCGCCTGTTTTCACGGTGGTCTGGCCGACGCGCAGCTTGCCCGTCAGGGCCAGGCGCGAATACTCATCCGGAGCGCGCCTGTCGCGGCTGGACACCGGCAGCAGTTCGGTGCCGCTGCGATCGGGCGAAGAGTCGAGCTTGATCCCCATCAAACCGCGGGCATCCAGGCCGAAACCGACAGTGCCCGCCGTATAACCCGACTCCACGTTCATGATCACACCCTGGGCCCACTCCCGGGCGGCGGTCTTGGCGCCATCATCCTTGTAGTCGCGATCCATGTAGTAATTGCGCAGCGTCAGGGTGCCATGGCTGTCGTCGAGAAAACCTTGAGCCGAGGCCGTGACCGAATACAGGCTCAGCCCGAGGCTGGCCAGCAATGGAGCGAGGTGCGTGACAGGGGCCGATGCACGAGCGCCCCGGGAAAGATTGGCCATGTTCGAAGTCCGTTATTGTTGTTTTTTTGATCGAAACCCTACTGGCGAGCAGGGATACCGGACGCAAGAATGGAAATCCATCGCGGTGGCCGTCAACCAGAAATGACCGATAATCGAACATTAATATAATTAACTTATTTTTCCGCCTTATTGGTTTCCAAAATCAAGCCACTGATTTTCCTGAATAAATTGCCATCGATAAAGCATCGACAAATATCAATCGTTTTTTAGTTATCTTTGTTAATCTAAATTCCGCTGCAAGCCGGTTCGATAACCGGCGCCCCGACAAAAACAATAAGAGGACTTGTCATGAACCATTCGGCGCGTCGTGCAACGCTGACCATTGCCTTGTGTTTTATCGTTGCGTTGATCGAGGGTTTCGACCTGCAATCGGCCGGCACCGCTGCCGCCGGTCTGCGACAGACGTTTGCCCTGGACCCGAAGATGATGGGCTGGGTATTCAGTGCCGGCATCATCGGTTTGCTGCCGGGTGCTTTCTTCGGCGGCTGGATCGCCGATCGCATCGGTCGCAAGAAAATCCTGATCAGTGCTGTATTGCTGTTCGGGGTCTTTTCCCTCGGCACCGCTCACGTAGAAGACGTCTCCAGCCTGCTACTGGTGCGCTTCATGACCGGCCTGGGCCTTGGCGCCGCCCTGCCCAACCTCATTGCCTTGTGCGCCGAGGCCGTGGGCGAACAACGACGTGGCACGGCGATCAGCGTGATGTACGCGGGGGTTCCGCTAGGGGGAGCGTTGGCGGCGGTGGTCGCCATGCTGTCGGGCGAACACTGGCAGATGACGTTTTTCATCGGTGGCCTGGCGCCGTTGCTGGCGGTGCCGTTGATGCTGTTGTGGCTGCCGGAGTCCAGCGCTTTTCGCCAGGCGCGAGCGACTGAGTCACAAGCCCGTGGCTCTACTGGCCAGGCACTGTTCGGCGGGGGTCGCAGCCGGACCACCCTTGCCCTCTGGATGAGTTACTTCTTCACCCTGACGGTGATGTACATGCTGCTCAACTGGCTGCCAACGTTGCTGGTGGAACAAGGCTTCAGCAAGCCCCAGGCTGGCCTGGTACAAATGCTGTTCAATATCGGCGGAGCCCTCGGTTCGCTGATCGGCGGCTTGTTGCTGGACCGTTGCAATGGCATCAAGGTGGTGCTGTTCGTCTACGCCGGTTTGTTGAGTGCCCTGGCGGGAGTGGGCTTTTCGGTCGGCATCGTGCCGATGAGCATGGCCGGTTTCGCTGCCGGACTGTTCGTCATGGCCGCGCAGCTGGTGCTTTATGCCTTGGCGCCCCCCTCCTATCCCACTGCCGTACGGGCGACTGGCGTCGGTGCGGCGGTTGCCATTGGACGCCTGGGTTCGGTGGCCGGTCCCTTGGCCGCCGGGCAGATCCTGGCGGCCGGGGCAGGCACGACGGGTGTGCTGCTGGCGACGTCGCCAGGATTGGTGGTCGCCGCCCTGGCGGCCATCAGCGTGATGACTCGCGCCGTGCCGGCAGGTGAGGTGCATGCGGTGCGCTGACGCATGCCAGGCCGTTGTTAATTCAATCCGTGGTGCTGGCCGCCAGCACGCTCAACAGGCGGCGGCGGGGATTCCAGATACTGAGGCACCACACGCCCCACCACTCCAGCCCATCCTCGAAGTAATTGCTCCAGGGATCGCGCGCCGGATCGGGTTCGTCGCTGGCCAGCCAGTCGACGTTGAAGTTATCGACCCAGGTCAGCACCTCGACACCGACTTCGAGCCCGAGCAGATCGAGCCAGTCCTTGAACAGTGCTTGTGGGCTGTCATCGACGAAACGGGTGCCGTAAGGCGGCTCGCAATAGGCCTGGTACAGGGCGAAAGGTGGTGGATTGCGTTCATCCTTGTCCACGTGCAGGAGTTGGGCGACTTCTTGCGAATCCAGAGGCCTGGGCATGGCCTTGTCCAGATCCCAGCTCATATCGGGAGGCGCGGCGCCGGCAAAGCGGGGATCGCGCACCAACTCGCGATGCCGCTCCAGCCACAGGTTCCTGATGGACTGGAACAACTGATCCACGGCCCGGCGATGAAGCGCCGGGGAGATCGCCTCGCCGGCCTCGGGGGCGAGCACGAGGAAATCGAAGGCGCAACCGGCCTTTTCCATGCGCTGGCGCAAGGCAGCGCTGGCGTGTCTTTCAATCACATTCAACATGACGGGCTCCGCTAACCTTTGACACAGACCACCTGGCGCAACGTGTGCAGCACCTCGACCAGCTCACGCTGGGCATGCATGACCTGGTCGATATCCTTGTAGGCCATGGGTATCTCGTCGATCACGGCCTCATCCTTGCGGCATTCCACATGAGCGGTGGCGCGAACCTGATCTTCGACGGTGAAGCGTTTTTTCGCCTGGGTACGACTCATGACCCGCCCTGCGCCATGGCTGCAGGAGCAGAACGACTCCTCGTTGCCCAGGCCCCGGACGATAAAACTCTTGGCGCCCATCGAGCCGGGAATGATCCCCAGCTCACCTTTGTGCGCCGACACCGCGCCCTTGCGGGTCACCAGGACGTCACGCCCGAAATGCCGTTCCTTCTGCACATAATTGTGGTGGCAGTTGACGGCTTCCAGCGCCACGTCGAACGGCTTGCGGATGACCTGGCGGGTGGCGTGTATCACCGCATCCATCATCAGTGCGCGATTCTGACGAGCGAAATCCTGGGCCCACCCCACCGCCTGGACATAATCGTCGAAATGCCGGCTTCCCTCTTCGAAATACGCCAGGTCACGGTCCGGCAGATTGGCAAGGTGCTGGCGCATATCGGCCTGGGCCAATTGAATGAACAGGTTGCCAATGGCATTACCCACGCCGCGCGAGCCGCTGTGCAACATGAACCAGACCCGGTTGGCCTCATCCAGGCAGACCTCGATGAAATGGTTACCGGAACCCAGGGTGCCAAGGTGCTGACGATGATTGGTCTTGGCCAGCTTCGGGTACTTGTCGGTGATCGCCTTGAACCGCTCGGCCAGCGCAGCCCAGGCCCTGTCGGTCTGCTGTGGAACGCTGTTCCATGCACCTTTGTCCCGCCCACCCTGGCTGACGGTACGCCCGTGGGGCACGGCTTTTTCAATGGCACTGCGTAAACCGTGGAGGTTGTCCGGAAGATCGGCAGCCGTAAGCGAGGTTCTGGCGGCGATCATGCCGCAGCCGATGTCCACCCCGACGGCAGCGGGGATGATTGCCCCCACGGTGGGGATCACACTGCCAATGGTCGAGCCTTTCCCCAGATGCACATCGGGCATCACCGCCAAATGCTTGAAGATGAACGGCATCTTCGCTGTGTTCATGAGTTGCTGGCGGGCCTCGGCTTCCACCGGCACCCCTTGGGTCCAGAGCTTGACGGGCTTGCCGTTGGCGACTTCCAGCAGTTCGTAGGTGCTCTTTTGCATGATTCGGATTCTGTCGTTGGCCTTCCACGAGTTTGACACGGGTCATGAAGGCAGATTCAGGGCGATTGTCGTCCAGATGAAATTGCAGCCACGGTAACGGACTTATTCGGCGCAAAATTGATCCCATGATTTGAGGAGTATCCCGAGCGGTGCCAGGCGGCGTCACTCCAGGGATTTCAATAGAGCGTGAAACCGTTGCCCCAAGGGGGCAAAAATTGCGCATCATAGGCGCCGTCCGCTCAAGGGAGATTTACATGCGTGCCATTTCATCCGCCATGCGTCTGGTCGTGCTATCGCTCGGCCTGGCATTCGCCGTCGGGGCCACCGCCACCGAAGAGACGCAACTGGTCGAATCCATCAATCTCTACCGCAGCCAGTCCCAGAGCTGCGCCGGCCAGGCCTCGCTGGAACTGCCACCCCTGGCCATGGATTCGCGGCTGATCCTGTCGGCCAACGGCATCGGCGATCTGCAGCAAGCGCTGGCCCGGGCAGCCTATCCGATGGTCAATGTGCAGGCCATCAGCCTGTCAGGCCCGCGGGATGCCCAGGCGGCGATGAAAGCCGTGCAGGAGAGTTTCTGTCAGGTCGTGCTCGACCCGCAGTTCGTCGACATCGGGGTCAGCCGCATGGACCGCGAGTGGCGCATTGTGCTGGCGCGCCCGCTGCTGTCGGCGCGCCTGGGTGACTGGCAGGCCGAAGGCCAGAAACTGCTGAAGCTGATCAACAGTGCCCGCGCACAGCCGCGCCGCTGCGGCACCGAAGCCTTCTCGGCCACCACACCGCTGTCGTGGAACGCCACCCTGGCCCTCGCTGGAGTGACCCACGCCCGCGCCATGGCCAACAATAACTTCTTCGACCACAAGGACCGGGACGGCCGCATGCCCGGGGACCGCGCCGAACTGGCCGGCTATCTCGGCCAACAGATCGGGGAGAACATCGCCGCCGGCCAGGACACCGCCCTCAAGGTGGTGGACGGCTGGCTGGCGAGCCCTGGGCATTGCGCCAATCTGATGAATCCGCAATACCGGGAATTGGGCGCCGGTTATGCCATGGACCCGAAAAGCGATGCGGGGATTTACTGGACGGCGATGTTTGGTACCCAATAGCTGAATCTTGAAGCCGTCGCAAAATAACTGTGGGAGCGAGCCTGCTCGCGATTGCGGCGGTACATTCAACATCAAGGTCCTGACCCACCGTCTCCAAATAAAAAACGCCGCTCAATGAGCGGCGTTCTTATACCTTACCAGACAGCGTCCGGTTTACAGCGCCATATCGGCCGCCGGGTTGCTTTCGCGGGCAGCGGCGGGCTTCGCCGGTGCCGTGGTGGTGCCTGGCTTGCCGATGGCCGGCGGCGGGTCCAGTTGCAGGACTTCGCTGGTGTAAGCCCATTCCTGAGCCACACGCTCGGGGCTGTCGTTGAGCTTGGTGCCGTAGCTCGGCACGATCTGACGCAGTTTTTCCTGCCAGGCCGGGGTGGCGACCTTGTCCTTGAAGACTTTCTCAAGCACGGTCAGCATGATCGGCGCGGCAGTCGAGGCGCCTGGCGAGGCACCCAGCAAGCCGGCGATGCTGCCGTCCTGGGAAGCGACCACTTCGGTGCCGAGTTTCAGGACGCCGCCCTTCTCTTCGTCACGCTTGATGATCTGCACGCGCTGGCCGGCTTGCCACAGGCGCCAGTCTTCCTGCTTGGCCTCGGGGAAGTACTCCTTCAGGGCGTTGAAGCGGTCTTCGTCCGACAGCATCAGTTGACCGGCCAGGTACTCGACCAGCGGGTACTGTTCAATACCGACCTTGGTCATCGGCCACACGTTGTGGGTGGTGGTGCTGGTCAGCAGGTCGAAGTACGAGCCGTTCTTGAGGAACTTGGTGGAGAACGTCGCGAATGGCCCAAACAGGATGACACGCTTGCCGTCGAGCACGCGGGTATCGAGGTGCGGAACCGACATCGGCGGCGCGCCAACCGAAGCCTTGCCATAGGCCTTGGCCAGGTGCAGCTGGGCGACGGTCGGGTTTTCGGTCACCAGGAACGAACCGCCCACCGGGAAGCCTGCGTATTCACGGGCTTCCGGAATGTCGGACTTCTGCAGCAGGTGCAGAGCACCGCCGCCAGCGCCGATGAAGACGAACTTGGCGTCGGTCTCGGTTTCGGTGCCGTCCTTCAGGTTCTTGTACGAAACGCGCCAGGTGCCGTCTTCGTTGCGGGTGATCTCTTCCACTTCGCTGGACAGTTTCAGCGAGAAGTTCGGCTTGGTTTGCAGATAAGCAGCGAACTGACGGGTGATTTCACCGAAGTTCACGTCGGTACCCAGGGGACTCCAGGTGGCGGCCACCTTCTGGCTCGGGTCACGCCCTTGCATCATCAGTGGAACCCACTTGCTGATCTGCGCAGGGTCTTCGGAGTACTGCATGCCGGCGAACAGCGGGCTGGCCTGGAGAGCTTCATAGCGTTTTTTCAGGAAGGCGATGTTCTCGTCGCCCCACAGGAAGCTCATGTGCGGTGTGGAATTGATAAACGAGCGCGGGTTCTTCAGCACACCCTGCTTGACCTGCCAGGACCAGAACTGACGGGAGATCTGGAAGGCTTCGTTGATTTCGATGGCCTTGGAGATGTCGACCTTGCCGTTCTTGTCTTCCGGCGTGTAGTTCAGCTCGGCCAGGGCGGAGTGACCCGTACCGGCGTTGTTCCAGCCGTTGGAGCTTTCTTCCGCAACACCGTCCAGGCGCTCGACCATTTCCATGGTCCAGCCCGGCTCCAGCTCATTGAACCAAACGCCGAGTGTCGAGCTCATGATGCCCGCACCAATGAGCAGGACATCCACTTTTTTTGGCTCGGCGGCGTGCGTGGTCGCAAGACCCATCGCCATCGCCAGGCCCAGCAGCGCCGTGTGTGTTTTCTTCAACATGTGTGTATCCCTAGGATGGAACGCCATTCCGCCCCCCGGTCCTGTTCAAGGATAGACCACGCCCATGGCCGGCAACGCCAGCGTGTCTGGTTCGAATGGACTGGAGGATGGACCTACAGGGCCGCGTAACAGCGGCCTCGGTTTTATGTCTCTCCGGCACTGACTTCTTGTAGGTCTTGGCTTCAGCTGGGTGAGGGACACTGCAAAACGGTCTTGATCGGGTCTGGCCTGGCCGTGCCCGATTGTCGCAGCGGGGGGGAGTTTACATAATGAAACAAGCAGACCGAAGCCTCTTTTTCATATTCCTGACAAAAGCACTGGGTAAATTGGGGCAATTTGATGGCCCCGATGGGCTCCCCTCGACGAGGGAGCCACGGGAATCTTGTCACTCAGAAGTATTTCAGGACCGTGATATCGCGACGACGTTGTTTGAGCGCTGCGAACCAGCGCGTCGGGAAAAACAGCACGACACCCAACAGCACGCTCCACAGCCATACCATCGGCAGATGGTCGAAGCCGTAGTAGGCACCCTGGTTGGTACCCCAGATCGCAACCGCTATCAAGTACAGCGCCTTGAGCACGTAAAGGTGCAGCAGATAGAAAAACATCGGCGCGCCACCATAGATCGCCAACAGCGCAATGACGCCCCGTTGCCGGGCTTTCTCGAATAGCGCCAGCAGAATCAGGCCCACGCCCAGGGTCGGCAGCAGAAACATCAGCGAGGGCGGATACTTTGTCGCGCTCAAGAAGCTCATGACGGTGCGCAGCGCATCGCCGGTCTGGACCCAGGGCTTGTCGCCATAGACGTTCAGGTAGCGGATGCAGACGAAGGCCAGCAATAGCCCGAGGCCAACCTGTAGCAGGCGACGCAAACGCACGGCCGGCGCCGCCTCTTTGCCGAACCATGGCCCGATGGCCCAGCCCAGCAGGATCACACCGATCCACGGCAATACCGGATACGTGGTACGCGCCCGGGTGAACTCGGTGATGTCGATGAATGCGCGCTGGTGAAGAATCGACCAGGGCACGAAGAACGGTGAATCAGGCCCCAGCACCACGCCATCGAGGAGGTTGTGGCCGGCGACAATGGCCACGCCGAGGACGATCAACCAACTGCGCTTGAGGTGCAGCAAGGCGGCCAGGACGATCATGCAGATGCCAATGCACCAGATCACCTGCAACCACAGTGTCTTGGGCGGGAATTCGGCGTTCCAGGCGAAACACACGAAGGTGACTTCCAGGAACACCAGGAACAGGCCACGTTTGAGCAGAAACAGCGAAGTCTCGCCGGCCGTGTGCTTCTGGCTGTAGAGCCAGGCCGACAAACCGGTCAGAAAAATGAACACGGGTGCGCAAAGTGTGCTGAGCAAACGGGTGAAATACAGGTCCGGCGTCACGCTCAGCGCATCGATGGGGTCCGTGACCTGACGGTGCAGCAAGAAGGTCTCGCGGACGTGATCCACCAGCATCAGCAGCATGACGAAACCGCGCAGGGCGTCGATGGCGAGCATGCGGGCATTGGTCGTTACAGCGGAGGTTGCAGCGGGGGTTGCAAGCGCAGGCGCACGGACGCCGGACGGGCTCGTCACGCTTGAAGGTAGGCTCATGGCAGTACTCGGGGCGAAGGTCGTTGGTCCGCGCAAGGCAGGAATGAGAATTCCTGCCAAACGAAAGCGGATAACATAACACAAAAACATCTCTTGCGAGCAGACTCGCCCCTGCACTTGCCTGCGTCACCCGCGTCCTTGTCAATCCCGCGCCAGGGCATTGATCGGGTCAAGGCGCGCCGCATTGCGCGCAGGCACGAAGCCGAACACGATGCCGATCACCGTCGAACAGACAACCGCAGTGATGATCGACCCCATCGAAAACACCATTTGCCATTCCTGGACGAAAATCGAAAACACATAGCCGATGCCGAACGACAAGGCGATGCCGATCGTCCCTCCCAAGAGGCACACCATCACCGCCTCCACCAGGAACTGCTGGCGTATATCGGACTGACGGGCCCCGACGGCCATGCGGATGCCGATCTCACGGGTGCGCTCTGTCACCGAGACCAGCATGATGTTCATCACCCCGATACCGCCCACCACCAGCGAAATGACGGCGATCAACGAGAGCAGCAGCGCCAGGGACTGGCTGGTCTTCTGCACCGTCTGCAACACACTGTCGAGGTTATAGGTGAAGAAGTCCTTGATCCCATGGCGCTGTTCAAGGAGCTTGACGACGTTATCCTCCACGGCCTTGCTCGGCTGCCCGTCCTTGATCCGTACGGTAATGCTGTCCAGGAAGCGCTGGCCCAGCAATCGACCGGCCGCGGTTTCATAGGGCATCCAGACATTCAAGTTCTTGTTCGTATTGAACACACTCTTGCGATCTTCGGTCACACCGATGACCGTGCAAGGCAGGTTGTCGACGAGGATCACCTTGCCCAGCGGATCCGTGTTCGGACCAAACAGCCGCTGGCGGGTGTTATGGTCGATCACCACCACTTGCGACTGGCGCCGGGCATCGTCTTCGCTGAACTTTACCCCCGAGCCGATCTTGATTCCACGCACCTGGAAATAGCTAGAACTCACGCCATTGACGGTGGCATTGACGTCGATGTTTTCATAGCGCAACAACAGGTTGCGCCCCAGGTTCGGGGTGGCACTGTCGATGTAGTACTGGTCGCTCAGGGCCGTGACATCGGACAACACCAGAGTTTCGATGGCGGTCGAGCGACTGTCCCCCCAGTCGGCCCCAGGCATGATCTCGATCGTATTGCTGCCGATCGCTTCGATGTCCTTCAGGACATACTGCTTGACCCCTTCACCAATGGCCACGATCGAGACCACCGAAGTGATACCGATGATGATCCCCAGCATGGTCAACAAGGTGCGCATCCGATGAGACACCAGCGCCACCCACGCCATGTTGAACGCCTCGCTGAACAGCCCGAAGCTGGCGAGCAGGCGGTTCGTCGGCTTGACCCTGGCCGGACGTGCCTGCGGTTGCGCCAGTTCTTCCAGTGGACGCTGGGGGTTGGGTCGGTCGCTGACGATCTCGCCGTCGCGGATTTCGATGATGCGCCGGGCATGGGCGGCAACCTTGTCGTCGTGGGTCACGATGATGACCGTGTGCCCCGCCGCATTGAGCTCCAACAGGATTTTCATCACCTCCCGACCGCTGGCGGTGTCCAGTGCACCGGTGGGTTCGTCGGCCAGGATGATCTCGCCGCCATTCATCAGGGCCCGGGCGATACTCACCCGCTGCTGCTGCCCGCCGGAGAGCTGGCTCGGTCGATTGGCCAGATGGCCCTCCAGTCCCAGGCGACCGAGCAGCTCCCCGGCCCGGCTGTGGCGTTGCGACTCGGCGGCGCCCGCGTAGATGGCCGGCATCTCGACGTTGTGCAAGGCGCTGAGGTGAGGCAGCAGGTGGTAACGCTGGAAGATGAACCCGAAGTGATCGCGGCGCAGGACCGCCAGCTCATGGTCATCCATCGAACCGGTCTCGCGTCCATCCACCTTGTAACTGCCGGAACTCGGGTGGTCGAGGCAGCCAAGTACATTCATCAGAGTGGATTTACCGGAACCGGACGCTCCGGTGATCGCTACGATTTCTCCGGCGTTGATCGTCAGGTTGATGTCCTTGAGCGCGATGAACGCCTTTTCGCCCGCTTGAAAGCTGCGGGTGATCCCCTTGAGTTCCAACAGTGGTCGCGTCATGGTCAGGCCCCCGCCACGGCTGGGGTCGGCTCGCCAATGACGACTTTGTCGCCCTCGGCCAGGCCGTCCTTGATTTCGGCCCGGACGTTATTATTGATGCCGGTTCGCACGTTGCGGGGCTGCGCCTTGCCTTCGGCGTCCAGCACCCGGACCACGTAGCTGCCGTCCTGGTTCTTCGCGCCCAGGGCCGCGACCGGAACCGTCAGCACCGCCTTGGCCTTGTCCAGGACGATACGGACCTGGGCGGTCATCGAGATGCGCAAGCGATGGTCAGGGTTCGGTACGTCGAACAGGCTGTTGTAGAACACCGCAGTGTTCTGCTTGGGCGTGCCGGCGGTCTGGGTTTCGAGGAAGTTCTGCGGCGCCGGCTCGGTGCCTCGCAGGGTGGCGTAGTAGCGTTTCTCCGCTTCACCGAGGATGGTGAAGTACACCTCCTGCCCGGGCACGATATGGATCACATCGGCTTCGGAGACCTGTGCCTTGACCGTCATGGTGTCCAGGTCGGCCAGCTTGAGCAGCACCGGCGCCAGTTGCTCGGCAATCACGGTCTGGCCTTCCTGGGTCACGATGCCTACGACATAACCATCGATGGGCGCCACGATGTGGGTATAGGCCAGGTTGACCCGTGCCGTTTCCACCTGGATCCGGGCGTCCTTTATCTGGGCATCGAGAGACAACAGGTTGGCGGCTTCCACCCGGTAGTTGGACTCGGCGGTTTCGTACTCCTGCTTGGAAATCGCGTCGTCCGGTTGCAGCACCTTATAGCGCTCGTAAGTGGCTTTGGCGTCCTTGAGCTGGGCCGCGGTGGCTTGCCGGCGCGCCATCAGGTTCTCTTCATTGACCTGTGCCTGGCGAAGCGCATTCTGCGCAATCAGCGGGTCGATTTCCGCCAGCCACTGGCCTTTCTTGACCTTGTCGCCCAATTTGACCTTGAGTGACTTCAACTGGCCCGACACCTGGGCACCGACATCCACCTGCTTGACGCCCTGCAGCGTCCCGGTGGCCAGGACCGCGTTCTCGATGTCGGTGCGCTCGACCGTGGCAGTCAGATACTCCGGCGGTTTTCCCGGTGACTGGGCGCTGTAGAAAACCAGACCGGTCACCACGACCAGGACAAGCACGATAGCGATTTTGCGAAACTTCGACTTTTCCATAAATGACTCTATGTGCGTGTTTAATTCAGGCCCGGCCAGTACGGCACCGGGCTCCAGGTAAGTGCCCGAAGGGGGCACGGCTAGACAAGATCGCTGGCTTCCTCCTCATCGGGTACGGGCAGGCTGTCGTGCCACCAGGCAGCCAGGTTGTGGACATGGGGAGCCTTGAGAATCGTGAAATGGTTGCCCGGCCCGTACCAGATGCTCAGGTCGGGCACATGCTTGCGCCATCCTTCGATCATTTGTTGTTGTTCGCGTTGGTTGCCGGCCGTATCCAGGGTCGGATCGTTCGCCAGCACCAGCCGCACCGGCCCGGTGTACTGGTGTTGCGGTTGATAGACCGTGCGCAGGGCCGTACCGAAGGCCCGCGCCGGCCCCCGCATCGCGTCTACCGCCGAACGCTGCGGCAACATTCCGGCGCGGACCATGCCGGCATGCAGCAGGCGCATCTGTGCCGCATCGTCCTGGGCACCGAACACCGTGGCATCGATCCCGAGCGACTTGCCCGAGGCCAGTTGCATCGCCTCGATCAGTCGGTTCAGCACCCCCGTGCCGGTATAAGGCCTGCCCACCACGCCATTGCCCCCCGGCGACTCGCTGTCGATCAGGGTCAGCGAAGCGACCTTGCGACCACGGGCATGCAGGCGGGCCGCCATCTCGAACACGACCCAGCCACCGAAGGAATGTCCAAGCAAATGCACCGGCCCTTCGGGTTGCACTTTGTCGATTGCCTCGAGGTACGCCTGTGCCGCGGTTTCCACCAGGCCGAAGGGTTCCGTGCTGCCATCCAGGCCTCGGGGCTGCAAGCCATGGATCGGCCAGTCCGGGCCAAAGGCATCGGTCAGGCCAATGAAACCGGTCACGCTGTCTCCCGCGCCCGGCACACAGAAAATCGGAGCCCGGTCAGCGCGCCCGCCCTGGATCGTCAGCAATGGTTGGAACGCACGCTTCGTCGAGGAAACCGGACGTGACGTCACGGTGTGAAGGGCATCGCTTATGGCCTGGCCCAGCGCCTGCACGTGCGGCGCCTGCATCATGGTCTGGTGATTGCCCGGTACCTTGGCGCAATGTAACTGCGTTTTCGGCAGGACAGCGTCCCACCCCAGGTAGCCGGCGTGTTCAGGTGCGTCGTCCTTGCGCTCCTCGGCCACGAACAGGTGCACCGGTATCGAAATCGGATACACCATGTAATGGGCCAGCGCGTGACCGTGGGCGACCTCGCGATCCAGGTACTGCCAGAGCTGGGCGGCACTGTAGACCGCCAGTTCAGGTGGCAGTACACCCTGCTCGCGGCAATGCTGCACCAGGGCTTCGAACTCGAAATGGTCCAGTTGCCCTTGCAAGTCGGCCAGTTTGCCCAGGATCGATGCAAGCACCTCCTCACCCGGTGACGAGGCCCTCCAGAACACGTCGCAGCGGTCCAGCAGATGGAGCTTGTGGGCTTCGTCCAGGGCCCAGCGTTCACGCCCCTGGTCCACCAGTCGCGGCAGGTAGCTGTCGATCAGGCCGACGAACTCGACCTCTTCGTCCAGGCCGATGAGCTGGATGGCAGTCTCGTAGGCCAGGACCCCGCCGAAGGACCAACCGGCCAGGCGGTAAGGCCCTTGCGGTTGTACCGAACGGATGATGCCCACCAACCGCGAAGCCATGCACTCCATTGTCTGCAACTGCGGCTCGCCCCACTCCACGGCAGGCAAGCCATAGACCGGGATGTCCTCGTCGATGTATTTGCCCAACGCCGGGAAATAGAGATCCAGGCCGCTGAACTCATGCACCAGGAACAACGGGTTCTGGAGACCAGTGGTGCGCACCGGCACGACCGTTTCCTGCACCTGGACGTCCACGGTGCGGGACTGCAGCAGCGTCGCCAACGCTGCGACACTGTCGTGCTGGAACAACTCGGCCAGCGTGACCGTCAAGCCGGCCTGGGCCAACAGCCCCACCAGCCGGATCGCCAGCAGGGAGTGTCCGCCCAGCTCGAAGAAATAGTCCCGACGCCCGACCTGCTCCAGCTTCAGCACCTCGGCCCACAGACCGGCCAGCGTCATTTCCAGCTCGCCCTGTGGCGGCTCGTAGCCCCGGTCGCCGTAAGCGTGAGCCTCCGGCACCGGCAACGCGCCGACATTGATCTTGCCGTTCAGCGTCAGCGGTAGCGCCGTCAGGCGCACATAGGCCGCCGGCACCATGAACTCCGGCAAGCAGGCACGCAGGTGCTCGCGCAGCGCTTGCACATCCAGCACTGCTTCGTCCGCCTGTTCGGTGTAATAGGCGATCAGGCGCTTGTCGCCGGGGTTGTCCTCACGGGCCACCACCAGCGCCTCGCGCACGCCGTGGTACTCATGCAGGCGGGCCTCGATCTCACCAAGTTCGATACGGAAGCCACGGATCTTCACCTGTCCGTCGTTGCGATCCAGGTACTCGATCGTCCCGTCGGGCAGCCAGCAGCCCAAGTCACCGCTGCGGTACAGGCGCGCGTCGGCCCGGTTGCTGAACGGATCGGCGATGAAGCGCTCGTCCGTCAGGTCCTTGCGGTTCAGATAGCCGAGCGCTACACCGGCGCCGCCAATATGGATCTCCCCCGCTACGCCGATGGGCACTGGCTGGCCTGCGGCATCGAGGATATAGACCTGGGTGTTGGCGATAGGCCGCCCGATTGGAATGCTCGTCGCACCCTGGGGCACGTCGGTGACCGTGTGGGTCGTGGCGAACGTGGTGGTCTCAGTGGGACCGTAGCAATGCAACAGCTGCAGCGACGGCGCCAGGGCCAGCAGCCGCCGGAAGGACGCCGGATCGGCACGCTCGCCACCGCACATCAGGATCCGCAGGCGCGCCAGCGCATCCGGGATCAACATCACGTACTGGTTGAACATGGCGGTGGTCAGGAACAACGCCGAGACCTTCGCCTTCGCCAGCGTCTGGGCAAGCCGGGGCGAATCGAGCAACGTATCGTGATCGACGATCACCACCCGGCCGCCGTTGAGCAACGCTCCCCAGACTTCCATCGTACTGGCGTCGAACGCCGGGTTCGAGGCGAAGGCCAGCCGATCCCCGGGGCCGAAATCCGCATAACCGTTGTTGATCGCCAGGCGACCAATGGCCAGGTGCGGAACGATCACCCCTTTGGGATGGCCGGTGGAACCCGAGGTGTACATGATATAGGCCGGCGTATCGCTCGCCTGGACCGGACATGGGCAAGCTCGCTCGTCCAGAGCCAGGTGCAACGTATCCAGGTCCACCCGTGGCAACGCTTGGGGCACGGTTCTGTCGCTGGTGGTCAGCATCAGCACCGCCGCACTGTCCTGCAGGATGAAACGCTGGCGCTCCTCGGGTGCATGGTGATCCAGCGGCACATAGACCGCTGCGCACTTGAGGATGGCCAGTTCGCTGATGACCAGGTCGAACGAGCGATCCAACAGGATCGCCACCCGCGCCTGAGGTTTCACCCCGCGCTCCAAGAGGTACCGCGCCAGGCGACTGGCGCGTTCGTCCAGCTCCCGGTAGGTCAATTGTTGCTCGCCGTGCTGGAGGGCAATCGCCTCGGGCTGGCCAGTGGCCTGGGCTTCGAACAAGGCCTGTACCGTCTGCTCGCGAGGATAGACCGTGTCAGTGGCGTTGAACGCCACCAGCAATTGCCGACGCTCGTCCTGCGGTACGATCCCCAGCTCGCGCAGCGGAGTTTCGGGGGCGTGCTCCAGTGCATCGACCAGGCTTTCGAGTGCCGTGTGCATGTAGCCGCACACGCGCTCCGCTCCGATTCGGGCCGACACCGTGGCGCCCAACAGGAAGGCTTCGCCCAGGTCGTCGACGTTGAGCGACAACGGGTAGTTGCTCCACTCCTCGCCACCGAGCCCTTCGATTCCGCTCCAGGCCGATTGAGCCTCCTGGCTGACCTGGGTCGCACTGTGCCGGTAGTTCAGCAAGGCGCTGAACAACGGTGCCGGCGTGGCGACACCGCTGCAACGTTGGGCCAGTGCCAGCGACGCATGCTCGTGTCCCAACAGGGCGGTAAGACGCCCGTGAGTCGCCTGCACCCCGGCGCGAGCACCGAGGGTACCGACGTCAACCCGCAGCGGCAAGGTGTTGATGAACAACCCCAGCGCCCGGTCAGCCCCCTCGCCACCCTGCATACGGCCCATCAACACCGTCCCGAACACCACGTCGTCACGGCCGCAAACACCCGCCAGCACCCGCGCCCAGGCCAGGTGATGCAGGCTCGCCGCGCTCACCCCCAACTGCCGGGCCTGGGTCCGCAGACGTCGGCTCAAGGCCTCGTCCACGGGCCACTGTGCCTGCTCGACGTCATGGCTGTCGCCGCGCACGTCCTGCAGGCCGAACGGCAGGGTCGGTTCCTGGACATCCTTGAGCATGTCGCTGAAGAACGCTTCATGCTCGCCTTGGCTGACACCCAGCCGTGCCTGGGCCACATAGTTGCGGTATGGCACGGCCTCGCCCAGTTGGGCTTGTTGTCCCAGCAGGAACGCTTGCATCTCGTGCTGGATCACCTCCAGCGCGGTGTGGTCGAGGGCAATGTGATGGAACAGCAGCAGCGCCACCCAACGTTGCTGGTGGTCGTCATAGGCACAGGCCAGTCGCATCAGCGGCGCCTGGCGCACATCCAGTCGGTAATGCCGTGGATCGAATCGCTCGCGCAACTGTGCGGCGACGTCATGCCCAGGCTCGACCACACACTCCTCGACCAGCAGACAAGCGTTGCGCAAGACCACTTGCACCGGCTCGCCCAAGCCCTCCCAGAGCACGGCCGTGCGCAGGATGTCGTGGCGATCGATCACACCTTGCAAGGCGTCGACGAAGGCATCCAGCCGATTGCGGTCGGCCAGATTGAACAAGGCCTGTTGCAGATAGAGGTCGCCCTGTTGTGAGGCCATGTGGTGGTAAAGGATGCCTTCCTGCAACGGTGCCAGGGCGTAGATATCCTGGACATTGGCAGCGCCTCCCGGCACCCCGGCAACGATCTGCTCGATATGTGCCTGGGTCAGGTCGGCCAGCGGCAACATGTCCGGGGTGATCCGGGTGTAGCCCGGCACGATGCCGTTGGCCGGTACCGCCAGTTCCTCCATCCCACCCACGGCAGCCGCCAATGCGGCCAGCGTCGGTTGGCCGAACAACACCCGGACATCCGCTGCCAGGCCGGCCTGGCGCATACGCTCCACCAGCGTGACGGCCAGCAGCGAGTGGCCGCCCAGTTCGAAGAAGTGGTCGTGACGCCCCACTCGCTCGACGTTGAGCAGATCGGCCCAAAGCTGCGCCAGTAATGTTTCCACCGCCCCCTGGGGCGCTTCGTATGCACGGCTGATCACCGCGGCCAGATCCGGTGCCGGCAATGCCTTGCGATCAAGCTTGCCGTTGGGCGTCAGCGGCAGGACATCGAGCCGGACATAGGCCGCAGGGACCATGTATTCCGGCAACTGTGCCTGCAACCCGGTGCGCAGTGCTTCGATCCCTGGCGCCTCAGCGCCATCATGGACGGTGAAATAGGCGACCAGTTGCCTGGCTACCGCCCCGTCCTCACGGGCCAGCACCACGGTTTCCTTCACGCCCTGATGCTGCGCCAACCGGGCTTCGATTTCACCCAGCTCAATGCGGAAGCCACGAATCTTCACCTGATCGTCGTTGCGCCCCAGATAGTCGATAGTGCCGTCCGCCAGATAGCGACCCAGGTCACCGGTTTTGTACATCCGCGCACCCGGCACGGCGCTGAACGGGTCGTCGAGGAAGCGCTCGGCGGTCAGTTCCGGGCGATGCAGGTAACCACGCGCCACCTGCACCCCACCGATATGGATTTCGCCGGCCACACCCATGGGCACCGGTTGCCCATGAGTATCGAGCAGATAGATGCGGGTATTGGCAATCGGCTTGCCGATCGGTGTGCTGTCCGGTGTGTCGGCGCCCGAGCAGTCCCAGGCGGTCACGTCCACGGCTGCTTCGGTCGGGCCGTACAGGTTGTGCAACGCCACTTGCGGCAGTTGCGCCTTGAAGCGTCGCACCAGGTGCCCCGGCAAGGCCTCGCCGCTGCACATGACCTGGCGCAATCCAGCGCAGCCCTGGGCATCGCCATGGGCCAGGAACACATCGAGCATCGACGGCACGAAGTGCATCGTGGTGATGCCCTGGGCCTGGATCACCTCGCGCAGGTAAGCCGGGTCGCGGTGTCCGCCCGGACGGGCCATCACCAGCCGCGCACCGGTGAACAGCGGCCAGAAGAATTCCCACACCGAGACGTCGAAGCTGAACGGGGTCTTTTGCAGTACCGCGTCGTCAGCAGTCAGGCGATAGGCCTCCTGCATCCACAACAGCCGGTTGACGACCGCGCCGTGCTCGTTCATCACGCCTTTGGGCAGGCCCGTTGAACCGGAGGTGTAGATGACGTAGGCCAGATGGTCGGCCCCCAGGTCCGGCAACTGCGGGTTGTCGGTCGGCCAGGTAGAGAATGCCTCATCGTCCAGCAGCAATACCCTGGCGTGCGTCGCAGGCAGGCTTGCCTGCAATGCACCTTGAGTCAGCACCACCGTCGGCGCGCTGTTTTCCAGCATGTAGGCCAGTCGGTCGAGCGGATAGTCCGGGTCCAGCGGCACATAAGCGGCACCGGACTTGAGGATGCCCAGCAGGCCGGCCACCATGTCCAGGCTGCGGTCCGCACAGATTGCCACGCGGTCGTCAGGGCGCAGGCCCAGGGCGAGCAGCCGGTGCGCGATGCGGTTGGCGCGCTGATTCAGCTGCCCATAACTCAGTGTCTGTTCGTCGAACACCACGGCGACGGCATCCGGGGACGCCTTCGCCTGCGTCTCGAACAAACCGTGCAGGGTCAGCCCTGTCGGGTAATCGACTTGCGTGGCGTTGAAGGTATCCAGCAGGTGCTGACGCTCCTGCTCACCCAGCAATGGGATCTGCGCTACGACAGCTCGTTCGTCGGCAACCATAGCGCGCAACATGCGCTCGAGATAGCCGAGGTAGCGCTCCATCGTGGCCTGCTCGAACAGCGCCGTGGCGTACTCCAGCGAGCCGAACAGGCGACCGTCGATCAGTGCCATGTCCAGCAGCACATCGAACTTGGCGGTGCGGCTGGTCACTCCCAGCCCTTGCAGCGACATGTCGTGCAGTTCCAAGCCGCTGGTTTCACTGTTCTGCCACGACAGCATGGCCTGGAACACCGGACTATGGGAAAGGCTGCGCAGTGGCCGGACCACCTCTACCACCTGCTCGAAGGGCAGGTCCTGATGGGCCTGGGCGTCCAGGACCCGGGCCTTCACCTGTTGCAACAAGGTGTCGACCGTCAGCTCGGCCGACACCTCGATACGCACGGCCAGCGTATTGACGAACAGGCCGATCAGGTCCTGAACTTCCGCCTGCATACGGTTGGCCGTCGGCGTACCGATGACGACATCGTCCTGCCCGGACAAACGCCCCAGCACCGCCGACCAGGCGGCCATCACCGTCATGAACAGCGTGGTGCCGTGCCGCTGGCTGAGCGCCTTGAGACCGGCGGTCAGGTCCTCGTCGAGGGCGATGCCTACCGCATGGCCGGCGTGGTCCTGTTGTGCCGGCCGCGGCCGGTCGGTGGGCAATGTCAGCAACGCGGGCGCGCCAGCCAGGGTTTGCCGCCAGTAGCGTTCCTGTTTCTCCAGAACCTCGCCCGTGAGCCAGCGCCGTTGCCAGACGGCGTAGTCGGCGTATTGCACCGGCAAGGCCGGCAGCGGGTCGTCGTGGCCTTGACTGAACGCCGCGTACAGCAAGCCCAGCTCACGGGTCAGTAGGTCAGCGGACCAGCCATCGGAGACGATATGGTGCAGGGTGACCAGCAGCACATGGTCCTCGTCGGCCATACGCAACAATCGACCGCGCGCCAGCGGGCCTTGCGCCAGGTCGAAGACCTCACGTGCCTCTTCCTCGGCGATGCGCGACAGCGCGGCCTCGGCGTCCGGAGACTCTGTCAGATCGTACAGCGACAGCGCGAAACCGATGTCGACCGCAGCGATGCGTTGCACAACCTCCTGACCTTGCGCCTGCACGAAGGTCGTGCGCAAGGCTTCGTGGCGGGCGACGATGCGATCCAGGGCGCGGCCCAGCGCGCGAACATCCAGGGCGCCCCGCAGGCGCAGGCCGGTGGGGATGTGATACGCCGCGCTGCCGGCATCCAGCTGGGCCAGGAACCACAGACGCTGCTGGGCAAAGGACAGCGGCAGAACCTGCTCGCGGGGCACCGGCACGATGCCCGGTCGTGTGCTGCGCGCAGCCTCGGACAACACCTGGGCCAGCGCGCTCAATTGCGGTTGGGCAAAGACATCACTCAGGTTCAGCTCGACACCCAGTTGTTCACGCACCTTGGCGATCAGACGCATCACCAGCAACGAGTGGCCGCCCAGCTCGAAGAAATGATCGTGACGCCCCACCGACTCGACGTTGAGCAAGTCCTGCCAGATCTGCGCCAACGCGACTTCTGTGGCGCCTTGCGGCGCCTCATGGGTCCGGCTGGCATAGGCCTCGGCATCCGGGGCCGGCAACGCCTGGCGGTCGAGCTTACGGTTCGGCGTGAGCGGCAGCGCGGGCAGGCTGACGAACGCCCCCGGCATCATGTAGTCGGCCAGCCGCGCCGACAGTTCGGCACGCAAGACAGCGGCACTCAAGGTCACACCGGCCTGGGGCACGACGTAGGCCACCAGGCGCTTGTCACCCGGCAGGTCCTCGCGCACGATCACCGCGGCTTCCTTGACCCCGGCACATTCGCCCAGGCGGGTTTCGATCTCGCCCAGTTCGATCCGGAACCCCCGCACCTTGACCTGGAAATCGTTGCGGCCCAGGTACTCGATACGCCCGTCAGGACGGTAACGAGCCAGGTCGCCGGTCTTGTACATCCGGGCGTCGGGCTGGTCGCTGAATGGATCGACCAGGAACCGTTCGGCATTGATGGCGTCGAGGTTCAAATAGCCCCGTGCCACACCGTCGCCACCGATGAAGATCTCTCCCGCCACCCCGAACGGCACCGGTTGGCGCTGCCCGTCGAGCAGATAGATGCGGGTATTGGCCATCGGCGTACCAATGGTGGCGTTGCCGGCCATGGCGCTGGCGTCATACTGCATGTAGGCCGCGGTGCAGGATACGGTGGCCTCGGTCGGCCCATAGGTGTTGATCAACTGCGTATGAGCCGGACGTACCGCGTCCCACATCTGCAGTTTCTGCATGGACAAGGCGTCGCCGGTGACGTTGACCAGCCGCACGTCGCGCAAATGATCCCGGGCCAGGGCCGGCGTGTTGTGCCATTCGGCCGCCAGGGTATGCCAGTGCGCCGCGGTCAAGTGCAGGAAAGTCGGCCGGACGTCGCTGTCCTGCTGCAGTTCGGCGCTGCCGAACAGCGTGCGGGTCGGCGCCAGGGTGGCCCCGGCGACCAGCGCCGGGAAAATCTCCTCCACCGACAGGTCGAAATTCAATGTGTTCTGTTGCAGCACGGTATCGGCCGGTGTCAGGCCGAACAGCCTGACCGCGTCGACGCAATAGTTCACCAGGCCTCGATGCTCGATCATCACCCCTTTCGGGGCACCGGTCGAACCGGAGGTATAGATCACATAGGCCAGGTGACGCACGCCCAGTGATGCAACGACCGGGTTGTCATCACGGCCGGCGGCAATGCCTTGCTGCCTGCGTTCGGCGTGATCGAGCAACACCACCGGCGCCGACAGCGGCGGCAGGCGGTCCTGCAGCCTGTGTTGGGTCAGCACGGCCACCGGGGCGCTGTCGGCCAGCATGTAGACCAGCCGTTCAGTCGGATACGCCGGATCAAGCGGCACGTAGGCGCCACCGGCCTTGAGGATCGCCAGCAGGCCCACCAGCATTTCGGCGCTACGCTCGACGCAGATCGCCACCCGGTCGTCCGGACGGATGCCCAGGCCGATCAGGTGATGAGCCAACTGGTTGGCCTGGCGATTCAGTTCGGCGTAGCTCAGGCGCTCGCCTTCGAAGACCACCGCGATGGCCTTCGGCCGGGCCGCGACCTGGGCTTCGAACAACTGATGGATCGTCTGTGTGTGAGGATATGGCGCCTGGTTGGCGTTGAGCCCCACCAGCAGATGCTCGCGCTCGGTATCGTCCAGCAGCGAGATCCGGTCAACCGGCATCTGTTCGTTCGCCACCATGGCCCGCAGCAGACGCTCGAAGTAGCCGAGGTATCGCTGCACCGTGCTCGCGTCGAACAACGCCGTGGCGTATTCAAGGGTGCCGAAGACTTGCCCCTGGAGCTCGCCCAGTTCCAGGGACAAGTCGAACTTGGCGACCGTGTTCGCCACGCCCAGCCCTTCGAGCTTCAAGTCCCCCAATACCAGCTCGGTGCTGTCCAGCGTCTGCCACGACAGCATGACCTGGAACAGCGGACTGTGGGACAGGCTACGCACCGGCTTGAGCAGCTCTACCACCTGCTCGAACGGCAGGTCCTGGTGCGCCTGGGCCCCAAGCGCCTGGGCCTTGACCCGGGCCAGCAGGGTTTCGACGGTCGGCGCGCCGGACACATCGACGCGCACGGCCAGTGTGTTGACAAAGAAGCCGATCAGCCCTTCGATTTCCGACCGTGTGCGGTTGGCCGCCGGCGAACCGATCACCACGTCGTCCTGCCCCGAAAGACGGCTCAACAGCGCCGCCCAGGCGGCCATCAACGTCATGTACAAGGTAACGCCGTGGCGTTGGCTCAAGGCTTTGAGCTCTGCGGTCAGGTTCGCGTCGAATGCCACCGGCAGCGCCGCCCCGGTGTAGTCCTGCTGCGCCGGGCGTGGTCGATCCGTCGGCAGCATCAGCAGCGCCGGCGCATCGGCCAGGGTTTGCTGCCAGTAATTGCACTGGGCCTGCAACACCTCGCCGCTCAGCCAGCGGCGTTGCCAAACGGCGTAGTCGGCGTACTGCACCGTCAGGGCCGGCAGCGGATCGTCCAGGCCATGGCGGTACGCTTCGTAGAGCCCCGCCAGCTCCTTGATCAGGACACCAATGGACCAGGCGTCCGAAACGATGTGATGCATGGTCACCAGCAGTACATGGTCTTCGTCACCGAGGCGGATCAACCGTCCCCGGATCAGTGGGCCGTTCTCCAGGTCGAAAGCGTCACTGGCCTCCCGCACCGCCACGGCGTGCAGCTCGGCTTCAGCATCGGTGTGAGCGTGAAGATCCTGCCGTAACAGGGCGAATCCTGCATCGGCCGGTGCGATACGCTGCAAGGCTTCTACGCCCTGGTTGTGCACGAAAGTGGTACGCAACGCTTCATGACGAGCGACGATGCGATCCAATGCCCGTTCCAAGGCGACAGCGTCCAGGACACCGCGCAAACGTAGCCCGGCGGGCATGTGGTAGGCCGAGCTGGCGCCTTCCATCTGTGCGAGGAACCACAAGCGTTGCTGGGCGAACGACAGGGGCAGCGCTTCGTTGCGGGCCACCCGGACGATCTCCGGCAAGGTGCTGCGCCCGGCTTGGGCCACCGCCTGCGCCAGTTCCTTGAGCGGCGGATGAGCGAACAGCTGCGCCAACCCCAACTCCACGCCCAGGCGCAGGCGCACCTGGGAAATCAACTGCATCGCCAGCAGCGAATGGCCGCCCAGTTCGAAGAAATGGTCGTGGCGACCGACCTGCGGCAGGCCGAGCAGCTCTTGCCAGATCTGCGCCAGGGTGGTTTCGATCTCGCCTTGAGGGGCTTCGTATCCGCGGCTGATGACCGAATCCTGGTCCGGCGCCGGCAAGGCCTTGCGGTCGAGTTTGCCGTTGGGGGTCAGCGGCAAGGCATCCAGACGTACGTAGGCCACGGGGACCATGTAGTCCGGCAGTTGCGCTTGCAGGTGACTACGCAGGGAGTCGATGTCCGCCGTTGCCGATTCGGTGAAATAAGCAACCAGACGCTTGTCGCCCGGTACGTCTTCACGGGCCAGCACCACCGCTTCCTTGATATCGGCCTGTTGAGCGAGTCGGGCCTCGATCTCGCCCAGTTCGATCCGGAAACCGCGAATCTTCACCTGATCGTCGTTACGGCCCAGGTATTCGATATTGCCGTCCGGCAGGTAGCGACCCAGGTCGCCGGTCTTGTACATCCGCGCGTTCGGAACAGCGCTGAACGGATCCTTCAGGAAGCGTTCAGCCGTCAGGTCGTCGCGGTTGAGATAACCCCGCGCCACCCCGGCACCGCCGATGTAAATCTCGCCCGGCACGCCCAGGGGCACCGGTTGTTTGTGTTCATCCAGCAGGTAGAACTGCGTGTTTGCCACCGGCTTGCCGATGTGCGCGGCAAACCCATCCTCGCGAGCCATCGATACCCAGCTCGAATAGGTCGTGGTTTCCGAAGGTCCGTAAAGGTTGCACAGGCGCTTGACTTGGGTCTGCTCGAACAGACTTTCCACCAGGCTGCGTTTAAGAGCCTCACCCGCCACGTTGACGGTATCCACGCCCTCACCCAACCCACCCGACTCCAACAACGCCTTGAGCGCCGACGGCACGGTGTTGATCAGGGTAATGTCGTGCTCGCCCTGGTGCAGTTCCAGCACATTAGTGACCACTTCGATGCTGCCGCCACAAGTCAGCGGCGCAAAGCACTCATAGACCGCCAAATCGAAGTTCAACGAAGTCGAGAACAGGGTTTTCGACAGGGTATTCGAGTCAAATGACCGATGCGCCCAGGTCAGGAAGTTCACCGTGTTGCGGTGTTCGATCATCACGCCTTTCGGCAACCCGGTGGAGCCGGAGGTGTAGATCACATAGGCCAAATGCGACGAGGTCAGGCCCGGTACTTGCGGGTTGGGGGCCGCCTCGTCTTGCCAGACACCTTTATCGAGGTCGATCACCGGCACCGCCGTGTCGCCCAGCAAGGCACGTGTCGTGCCTTGCACCAGGATTGCCGCCGGGGCGCTGTCCTGGAGCATGTAGGCAATCCGATCCGCCGGATACGCCGGATCCAGCGGCACGTAACCGCCACCGGCCTTGAGGATCGCCAGCAAGCCCACGACCATGTCGAGGCCACGTTCGACGCAGATCGCCACCCGCGAATCCGGCTGCACGCCCTGTTTTTGCAGGTAATGCGCCAGCCGGTTGGCAAGCCCGTTGAGTTCCCGGTAGTTGAGTTGCTGCCGGCCATGGCGCACCGCCACGGCATCCGGCGTGCGCCGTACCTGTTCCTCGAACAGGCCATGGATCGTTTGTGTCTGCGGATACTGCGCTTGAGTGGCGTTGAACGTTTCCAGCAATTGCTCGCGCTCCGCCGCCGGTACGATCCCGATTTCACGCAATGCCGTGTCAGGCGCCTGCTCCAGCGCTTCGACCAAGCCTTCCAACGCCGTGTGCATGTAGCCGCAGACACGTCGCGCACCCACCTGCGCCACTGCCTGGGCCGTGAGCAGGAAGCCCTCGCCCAGGTCATCCACCGACAGCATCAATGGATAGTTGGTACGTTCTTCCATGCTCAGGGTATGGATCCCGTGCCAGGCCGAGATGGCCGGGTCGGACGGCGTTTGCGCCGCGCTGTGCCGGTAGTTCAGCAAGGCGCTGAACAGCGGCAGCGACGCCGGCACGCCACTGCAGCGTTGGGCCAGGGATAACGAGGCATGCTCGTGCCCCAGCAACGCCGACAAGCGTCCATGGGCTGCCCGGACGCCTGCACGCACGCCTTGTGCGCCCACGCTGATGCGTAACGGCAAGGTGTTGATGAACATGCCCAGGGCGCGGTCGGCTCCTTCGCCACCCTGCATCCGGCCCATCAGGACCGTGCCGAACACCACCTCTTCGCGGCCCGAAACACGCCCGATCACCTGAGCCCACGCCAAATGGACCAGGCTCGCCGCGCTTACGCCAAGTTGACGGGCCTGGGCACGTAGACGCTCGGCCAGTCCGGCATCCACGGCCTGCTGCGTCTCTTCGATACCACTGCCATCACCCTGCACGTCCTGCAGGCCGAACGGCAGCGTCGGCTCGTCAATGTCAGCGAGCATGTCGCGGAAAAACGCTTCGTGCTGCTCACGACTCACGCCCAAGCGGGCTTGCGCCACATGATTGCGGTACGGCACGGCCGGTGCGAGCTGCTCCGACTGGCCCAGCAGGCTGGCCTGCATTTCATGCACCACCACCTCGAGAGCGGTGTGGTCCAGCGCCATGTGATGGAACAGCAGCATGCCGACCCAGCGCTGGTTCGTCAGGTCCTGCGCGTAGGCCACACGCATCAACGGTGCCTGGGCGATGTCGAGCCGGTAATGCCGAGGATCGAAACGCTCGTGCAGCTGCTGCACCACATCGCCCGCTGCGGCGTCCACCTCGATCTCTTCGAGCGCCAGCGTTGCATGGCGCCAGACCACCTGCACCGGTGCCGGCAACCCTTGCCACACCATGCTGGTGCGCAGGATATCGTTTCGCGACACCACGCTTTGCAAGGCCTGGGCAAAGGCTTGCAGGCGTTCGCGGTTGTCAAAACCGAACATCACTTGCAACACATAGGGGTCGCCCTGCTCCGCCGCCAGATGGTGGTAGAGAATCCCCTCCTGCAACGGCGCCAATGCGTAGATGTCCTGCACGTTGGCCACGCCGCCCGGCACCGTCGCCACGATGCGGTCGATGGCGTCCTGGTCCAGGTCGGCCAGGGGCAGCATGTCCGGGGTGATACGGGTGCAGCCGTCCGGGATCCGGTTGGCCGGCACCGTGACTTCGTGGGCCGTGCTCATGGCCCCGGCCAGTGCTGCCAGGGTCGGCTGACCGAACAACACCCGCACGTCGGCGGCCAGCTCGACCTGACGCATGCGCTCGATCAATTTCACCGCCAGCAACGAATGCCCGCCCAGCTCGAAGAAGTTGTCGTGGCGTCCGACCTGCTCGACCTTGAGCAAATCCTGCCAGATCCGGGCAATAGCGACTTCGACTTCACCTTGCGGAGCCTCGTATCCGCGGCTCACCACCGCCGACTGATCGGGTGCCGGCAAGGCCTTGCGATCCAGCTTGCCGTTGGTGGTCAGCGGGAAGGCGTCGAGCAACACGAAGGCGCTCGGCACCATATAGTCCGCCAGCGAACCCAGCAATTGGCTGCGCAGCTCGGCTGCGGACGGCTGTGCGCCCTCCTCGGCAATCACATAGGCCACCAGGCGCTTGTCACCCGGTTCGTCTTCGCGAGCGATCACCACCGCCTCGCTGACACCCTCGCAGGCCGCCAGCGTGGCTTCGATCTCTCCCAGCTCGATTCGGAAGCCGCGGATCTTCACCTGGTCGTCGTTACGTCCCAGGTATTCGATGCTGCCGTCGGCCAGCCAGCGGCCCAGGTCGCCGGTCTTATACATCCGCGCGTTCGGTTCGCTGCTGAACGGGTTGGCGAGGAAGCGTTCCGCCGTCAACTCGTCGCGGTTCAGGTAGCCACGGCTGACGCCCGCGCCACCGACGTACATCTCGCCCACCACGCCCACCGGTACCGGTTCACGCTGAGCGTCGAGCACATACAACTGCAAGTCGGGGATGCGCTTGCCGATGGGGCTGACGCCGGTCAGTTGCGCGTCGGCGGCTTCGAGGGCGCGGTAGGTCACGTGCACGGTGGTTTCGGTGATGCCGTACATGTTGACCAATTGCGTGCCGGCGTTGATAGCCCGGGCGTACCACGGCTTGAGGATGCCGGTTTCCAGGGCTTCGCCGCCGAAGATCACCTGGCGCAGGCTATGTTTCAGCTCGCTTTCGCCCTGGGCCGCGATCAACTGGCGGAACGCGCTCGGCGTCTGGTTCAGTACCGTGACACCGGCCTCGCACAACAGCGCGTAGCAGTCCTGCGGCGAACGGCTGACCAGTTGCGGCACCACCAGCAGACGGCCGCCGTGGGTCAGCGCGCCCCAGATTTCCCAGACCGAGAAGTCGAACGCAAAAGAATGGAACAGTGCCCAGACGTCCTGCGGGCCGAAGTCGAACCACGGCTGCGTGGCCGAGAACAGCCGTGCGACGTTGCGGTGCTCCACCATCACCCCTTTGGGCAGGCCGGTGGAACCCGAGGTGTAAATCACATAGGCCAGATGACTGGAGTCCAGCCCCGCCACGTGCGGGTTACGGACGGATTGCTCCTGCCAGTCGTTGCCGTCGAGCTCGACCACGGGGACCGCCACATCGGCCAGCACACCACGCGTCGCGGTGTGTGCCAACACGGCAACCGGCGCACTGTCCTGCAACAGGTACGCGAGGCGCTCAGCCGGATAGGCCGGATCCAGCGGCACGTAGCCGGCGCCGGACTTGAGGATGCCCAGCAGGCCGACAATCATGTCCAGGCCGCGCTCGACGCAGATCGCCACCCGATCATCCGGACGGATCCCCAGGGCCAGCAAGCGATGGGCAAGCTGGTTGGCCCGGGCGTTGAGCTCGCCGTAGGTCAGCGTGCGATCCTCGAACATCACCGCCACCGCATCGGGTTGCGCGGCGGCCTGAGCTTCGAATTGCCCGTGGATCAGCGCGTCGTGGGCATAGGTTTGCGACGAGGCATTCCAGCTTTCCAGCAATTGCCGGCGCTCGGCCTCTGGCAGGATCTGCAGTCCATTCAGAGGAGCCAGGGGCGATTGCTCCAGCGCCTCGACCAGATTCTCCAGGACACATTGCACGTAGTTGCAGACCCGTCCGGCGCCAATCGGTGCCTGGGCCATGACGGTCAGGTTGAAATCCTCCCCCAGGTCGTCCACCGACAAGGTCAGCGGATAGTTGGTCCGCTCCTCGCCGTCCAGCACCTGGATACCTTCCCAGGCAGCCAGGGCTTCGCTGGTCGCCGTCTGCGTACCGAGATGTCGATAGTTGAGCAAGGCACTGAACAGCGGCGCCGGCGCCGCCACGCCGCTGCAACGCTGCGCGAGAACCAGCGAGGCATGCTCATGCCCCAGCAGAGCGGTCAGCCGGCCATGGGTGGTCTTGACGCCGGCCCGTACCCCCTGGCCTTGCAGATTCACCCGCAACGGCAAGGTGTTGATGAACATTCCCAACGCCCGGTCGGCGCCCTCACCGCCTTGCATACGGCCCAGCAACACGGTGCCGAAGACCACATCGTCCTTGCCCGACACGCGGCCGAGCACCTGGGCCCAGGCCAGGTGATACAGGCTGGCCGCACTCACGCCCAGCTGACGAGCCTGGACCCGCAGGCGCTTGCAGAGCGAGGCATCGACCCGCTGCCGGACCTCCTCGATCCCGTGTCCGTCGCCCTGCACGTCCTGCAAGCCGAACGGCAGTGTCGGTTCGCTCACATCGCCGAGCATGTCGCGGAAGAACGCTTCGTGCTCCTCGCGGCTGACGCCCAGTCGCGCCTGGGCCACGTAATTGCGATAGGGCACGGAGGCCGGCAGCAGATGCCCGCGCCCGGCCACATGGGCCTCGATTTCCGCCGTGAGCATGCCCAGGGAAGTCGCGTCATCGACCATATGATGGAACAGCAACATGCCAACCCAACGACCGTTCGCTGCATCTTCGGCATACCCGAGGCGCATCATCGGCGCCTGACGGATGTCCAGGCGGTAATGACGGGGGTCCAGGTGGGCCCGCAGTTGTTCGGCGATATCGCCCGCCGCGGGGTCCAGCACCACTTCATCCAGGCCCAGCGGCGCTTCGCGCCAGACCACCTGTACCGGCTCGTCCAATCCTTCCCACACCACCGCCGTGCGCAGGATGTCATGCCGCGACACCACGCCCTGCAAGGCACTGGCGAAGTCATCCAGCCGTGTGCGGCTGTCGAAAGCGAACAGAATGTATTGCAGATAGGGGTCGCCTTGGACCGCAGCGAGGTGGTGATACAGAATCCCCTCCTGCAAGGGTGCCAGGGCATAGATGTCCTGCACGTTGGCCACGCCGCCCGGCACCGTTGCCAGTACGCGGTCGATGCCGATCGGGTCCAGGTCAACCAGCGGCAGCATGTCCGGAGTGATGCGCAGGCAGTCGTCCGGAATGACATTGGCCGGCACCCGGATCTCATGACGTCCCCCCACGGCCGCGGCCAGCGCCGCCAGAGTCGGCTGGCCGAACAGCACGCGTACATCGGCCGTCAGGTCGACCTGGCGCATGCGCTCGATCAACTTCACCGCCAGCAGCGAATGACCGCCCAGTTCGAAGAAATGATCATGGCGGCCGACTCGCTCCAGGTGCAGCAAGTCCTGCCAGATCGCAGCAATGGCCGTTTCGACTTCGCCTTGCGGGGCCTCGTATTCACGGCTCACCACCGCGGACTGGTCGGGCACCGGCAAAGCCTTGCGATCGAGCTTGCCGTTGGTGGTCAGCGGGAACACCGTCAACATCACGAAGGCGCTGGGCACCATGTATTCAGCCAGCGAACCCAACAGCTCGGCGCGCAGCTCAGCCGCCGTAGGAGGCTCGCCTTCTTCGGCAATCACATAGGCCACCAGACGCTGATCGCCCGGCGTGTCCAGGCGTGCCAGCACCACGGCTTCCCGCACACCCGTGCACGCGGCCAGTTTGGCTTCGATCTCGCCCAGCTCGATACGGAAGCCGCGGATCTTGACCTGGTCGTCGTTACGCCCCAGGTATTCGATGCTGCCGTCCGCCAGCCAGCGGCCCAGGTCGCCGGTCTTGTACATCCGTGCGTTCGGTTCGGTGCTGAACGGGTTGGCGAGGAAGCGCTCCGCCGTCAGCTCGTCGCGGTTCAGGTAGCCACGGCTGACGCCCGCGCCACCGACGTACATCTCGCCCACCACACCCACCGGCACCGGCTCGCGCTGAGCGTCGAGCACGTACAACTGCAGGTCGGGGATGCGCTTGCCGATCGGGCTGACACCGGTCAGTTGGGCATCCGCGACACACAGCGCACGGTAGGTGACGTGGACCGTGGTTTCGGTGATGCCATACATGTTGACCAGTTGCGTGCGGGCATTGGTTTCGCGGGCGTACCAAGGCTTGAGAATGCCGGTTTCCAGGGCTTCGCCGCCGAAGATCACCTGGCGCAGGCTGTGGCGCAGGTCACTTTCGCCCTGGGCGGCGATCAACTGGCGGAACGCGCTCGGCGTCTGGTTGAGGATGGTCACCCCAGCCTCGCACAGCAATGCATAGCAGTATTGCGGCGAACGGCTGACCAGTTGCGGCACCACCAGCAGACGGCCGCCGTGGGTCAGCGCGCCCCAGATTTCCCAGACCGAGAAGTCGAAGGCAAAGGAATGGAACAGCGCCCAGACGTCCTGCGGGCCGAAGTCGAACCACGGCTGCGTGGCCGAGAACAACCGCGCGACGTTGCGGTGCTCCACCATCACCCCTTTGGGCAGGCCGGTAGAGCCCGAGGTGTAAATCACATAGGCCAGATGACTGGCGAGCAGACCCTGCACATCGGGGTTGTGCGACGGTTGCTGACCGATAACATCGACATCGGGCGAATCGAGCATGACGATCGGCACGCTCATGGGTGGCAGGTGGTCGCTGCATTGCGACTGAGTCACCAGGGCCACCGGACGGCTGTCGTGCAGCATGTAGGCCAGGCGTTCCGCCGGATAGGCAGGGTCCAGCGGTACATAGCCGGCGCCGGACTTGAGGATGCCCAGCAGGCCGATAATCATGTCCAGGCCACGCTCGACACAAATCGCTACCCGATCATCCGGACGGATCCCCAGGGCCAGCAGGCCATGGGCCAACTGGTTGGCCCGCCCATTGAGCTGGGCATAGGTCAGCGTCTGGTCTTCATACACCACGGCTACCGCATCAGGCTGGGTGACGGCCCAGGCCTCGACTTGACGGTGGATCAGGGCGTCCCCGGCATATTCGATGTCGCAGCGGTTCCAGGCATCGACCAGTTGCTGGCGCTCGGCCGCGGGCAGGATGGACAAGGCTTGCAACGGCGTCTGTGGCGCCTGCTCCAGGGCCTCGACAAGATTACTCAGGGCTGTCTGCATATAGCCGCAGATACACGTCGCACCGATGGAGGCGTCCACCAGCGCCGTAAGGGAAAAGTCTTCGCCGAAGTCGTCGACGTTCAGCGTCAATGGATAATTGGTTCGTTCATCACCGTTCAGCGCCTCGATCCCGCTCCAGGCCGAGCGCGCGTCTTGGGTCACCTCGACGGCGCTGTGCCGGTAGTTGAGCAAGGCGCTGAACAGCGGCGTCGGTGCGGCCACGCCGCTGCAACGCTGGGCCAAGGCCAGGGAAGCATGTTCATGCCCCAGCAGCGCTGTCAGCCGGGCATGAGTCGCCCTGACTCCGGTGCGAACATCCCCGTCCCCCACATCCACCCGCAACGGCAACGTGTTGATGAACATCCCCAAGGCCCGGTCAGCCCCCTCGCCACCCTGCAGACGCCCCAACAGCACCGTACCGAAGACCACTTCCTGCCGGCCGGCGACCTTGCCCAATACCTGGGCCCAGGCCAGATGCACCAGACTGGCGGCAGTGACGCCCAACTGACGTGCCTGCGCCCGCAAGCGCCGGGACAGTGCCGGGTCCACGGCCTGGCGAGCTTCATCGATCCCGTGTCCGTCACCCTGCACGTCCTGCAAGCCGAAAGGCAGGGTCGGCTCGTCGATATCACCGAGCATTTCCTGGAAAAACGCTTCGTGCGCGGCTTCGCTCGCCCCCAGGCGCGACTGGGCCACGTAGTTGCGATAAGGCATCGCCTCGCCCAACAGCGCCCCTTGCCCCAGCAGGAGCAGTTGCATTTCACGCTGCATCACGTCCAGCGCGGTATGGTCCAGCGCCATGTGATGGAACAGCAGGATCGCCACCCAACGCTCCAGGACCTCGTCCTGGGCGTAGACCAGTTGCAGCATCGGCGCCTGGTGCAGATCGAGACGGTAGTGCCGTGCATCGAACCGGGTCGCCAGTTGCGTGGCCACGTCGCCGGCGGTGGCCTCGGGTTCGAAGCGTTGCGGCGCCAGTTGCACCTTGCGCCAGACCAGTTGCAGCGGTTCGTCCAGCCCTTCCCAGACGATGCTCGTGCGCAGGATGTCATGGCGATCGATCACCACTTGCAACGCTTCGACGAACGCCTCGAAACGCGCCAGGCTGTCGAAGGCGAACTGCGACTGCAGCACGTACGGGTCGCCCTGCTCGGCGGCCAGGTGGTGATAGAGAATCCCTTCCTGCAACGGCGCCAGCGGGTAGATGTCCTGCACATTGCGGGCACCGCCCGGCACCGTCGCCACCACACGATCGATCGCCTCCTGGGTCAGGTCCACCAGCGGCAGCAGGTCCGGGGTGATGTGTGCGCAATCGGCCGGAATACGGTTGTCCGGCACGCTGATTTCCTTGCCACTGCCCACCGCCGCCGCCAGCGCCGCCAGGGTCGGCTGGCTGAACAGCACCCGCACGTCGGCGC
>NZ_RQJK02000011.1:0-191435 GCF_022342325.2 Pseudomonas sp. AF32
GTAATGCTGGCTCGCAAGCTTGCTCGGATCGTATTCGCTCTGCTGAAAGGGCAAAGCGAATACCAACCAAAAGCGGCTTGAGGGCTTCCCCTCAACCATAGAATCTCCCACGTTGGATTGTGTGTGGACTGATTTTTGTGTTCACTGATATCAACTGTGGGAGCGAGCCTGCTCGCGATGATGACGACTCGGTCTGACTGACAGCCCACGAAAAAGCCCGCGCTACCTGATGAAGGCAGCGCGGGCTTTTTCGTTTCCGGCGGTTATCCCTTCGCGGGAATGACTTCCAACACCCGGATCAACCCTGGCTGCGGGTAGTGCCAGCGCACATCCAGGTCCCAGAACTGCGCTCCGTATTCCCGTTCGGCCGCAGGCACCTGGTACGCCGGACGCGGATCCTGGGCCAGGCATTGTTCGATCAGTTCTACCAAGGGTTCTTCCAGGCGAGTGGCATGGCTTTGAGCCTGGAGCAACGCCGTATCCGTCCATTGCACCGGGATCAACCCAGGCGCGGCCTGGGCGATGGTGTTGGTCGCCGAGCCGATAATGTCGGCATAGGGCACGTAGGGTTTGATATCCAGGACCGGGGTGCCGTCCAGCAGATCAATCCCCGAGATCCACAGCCGCCCGGCTTCGACCCGATCCAACTTGACCACGGATTGCCCGATGCCATTGGGGCGGTGAGTGGCACGGGTCGCGAATACGCCCATGGACTTGTTTCCGCCCAGGCGTGGCGGACGAACCTTCAGTCGCGGCTTTTCTTCCAGGGCCTGGTGGAACAGGAACAGCAACCAGACATGGCTGACCTGCTCCAGGCCCTGTACCGCATCGCCCTGATCGAACGGCGTCACCAGCTCCAGCACGCCCCGCGCGGCCGGCGCCAGTTGCGGTTGCCGGGGGATGGCGAACTTCTCCTTGAAACAGGAGCGTACGAAGCCGATGGGGGAGACGGTGTAGGTCATTTAAAGTCTCATGCTTCAAGCTTCAAGCTTCAAGCTTCAAGCTTCAAGCTTCAAGCGACAAGCGACAAGCGACAAGCGACAAGCGACAAGTGAATAGCTTGCCGCTTGAGGCTTGGAGCTATTGTTCAAGCTCTGACGCGCAGCGTCAGCCCCTTAAGGAAGTTGCGCAGCAACTGGTCGCCGCACGGACGATAGTTGGTGTGGCCGAATTTGCGGAACAGCGCGCTGAGTTCCGGCTTGGACACCGGAAAATCCGCCGACTTGAGGATTGCGTGCATGTCATCCTCCTTCAATTCGAAGGCCACCCGTAGCTTCTTGAGGATGATGTTGTTGGTCACCGGTACTTCGATGGGCAATGGCGGCCGGCTCTCATCCTTGCCCCGCTTGAAGATCACCAGGCCATCGAGAAAATGCGCCATGACTTCATCGGGGCAGAACACAAAGCCTTCTTCATCTTCTTTCTTCAGATAGCCTGCCAAGTCCGCGAGGGACACCTCCAGGCCGCCGAGCTTGATGATTTCGATGACTTTCTTGTCGCTGATGTCGAGCATGTAGCGCACGCTGCGCAGTACGTCGTTGTGAATCATGTATGCAATCCTGATCGATCTGCAGTGGACGCCCCGGCTCGGCGGGGCACCGGAAAATTAGAATTTCTCTTTGGCCGACAGGTAGCGCCACTGACCCAGCGGCACCTTGCCGATGGACACGCCGCCGACACGGATGCGGCGGATGGCCGTCGCCTTGAGGCCGACCGCCTGGCAAAGCAGCGCGATGATCCCCGGCTGCGGGTTCTTCATGGCGAAGCGCAGGCGGTTCTCGTTCTGCCAGCTGGCCTTGACCGCCGGCAATTCCTTGCCCTTGTAGGTCAGGCCATGGTTCAGGCGATTGAGGCCATGGGCGACCATCTCGCCTTCGACTTCCACCACGTATTCCTGCTCGATTCTGGCCGCATCGGCGGTGAGCTTGCGGAGGATTTTCCAGTCCTGGGTGAACACCAGCAGACCGCTGGCGTTGGCCTGCAGGTCGGCGCTGGCGGTCAGGCGCAGGAAATGGCCCTTGAGCGGGCGTTTGCCGAAGCGATGTTCTTCGCTCAGGGACTGCGGGCCCAGGCTGGCCATGGCGGTGTCCACGTCCATGCCCGCTGGAACGTTCAACAGCAGGGTGACCGGTTCCGGCGCGGAGGCCTTGGCTTGCGGATCAAGCTCGACTTTTTGCGTGGTGACCTTGAACTGCGGTTCGTCGACGACTTCGCCGTCCACGGTGACCCAGCCGCCCTCGATGAACAGCTCGGCCTCCCGGCGGGAACAGCCGACCAGTTCGATAAGGCGTTTGGAGAGGCGAATCGGGTCAGTCATGACAGGGCCGTAACGAAAAGAGGGCAGCCATTGTACCTGTCTGGCGCCGGTTAATCGCGCGTCGATTTGCCTCGTTCAGCCGCGCTGGGCCTTCAGCTCGGGCTGACGGTAGCGCATGTGCAGCAGGGGATACGGCTGGTTCATGCCGTCTCGTGCCGAACGGCCGACCACTTCGAACCCTTGCTTGAGGTAAAAGCCCAGGGCCTGTGGGTTCTGTTCGTTGACGTCCAGCTGATCGGCGTTCATGTGCTCCATGGCGTAATGCAACAACTGCTTGCCCAATCCCTGGCCCCGATGTTGCGGGTCGATGAACAGCATCTCGATCTTGCCGGCCGCCACACCGGCGAACCCGGTGATGCGCAGTCGAGCGTCGCGGGTGCAGATCAGCATCACCGCGTCCAGGTAACGGGTCAGTACCAGGTTTTTCAACAGTTCGATGTAGCTGTCCGGCAGAAAATCGTGGGTGGCCCGCACCGAAGCCTCCCAGACTTGGGTCAGCTCCTGGTAATCGCTGGGTTTTGGGGTGTGAATGACCGAATGCTGGCGCATGCCCGCCTGTTCCTTGTGCTGAATATCCCGTGGTCTCCTTACGATAGCCGTAAAAAAGCCCCGCATCTTGTTCAGGGGCAGGGCTTATCCATTTTTGCGGGTTTGCAAAGCACCTGTGGGAGCCGAGCAAGCTCGGCTCCCACAGGGTATTGCAGTGGCCTTGTGCAGGCGATTGGTCAACCGATCTGCTCAGCCCACAAATCATATTCGTCAGCGTCGATCACCTTGCACCAGACCTTGTCGCCCGGTTTGAGGTGGCTGCCGTTGTCGATGAACACGTTGCCGTCGATTTCCGGAGCGTCGAAGAAGCAGCGGCCCACGGCGCCTTGTTCGTCCACTTCGTCCACCAGCACTTCGATTTCACGGCCGATACGCATTTGCAGGCGCTCCGAGCTGATGGCCTGTTGGTGCGCCATGAAGCGCTCCCAACGGTCCTGCTTGACGTCGTCCGGTACCACGTCCAGGTTCAGGTCGTTAGCCGGTGCGCCTTCGACCGGGGAGTACTGGAAGCACCCAACGCGGTCGAGCTGGGCTTCGGTCAGCCAGTCCAGCAGGTACTGGAAGTCTTCTTCGGTTTCGCCGGGGAAGCCGACGATGAAGGTCGAGCGGATGATCAGGTCCGGGCAGATTTCGCGCCAGTTCTTGATACGGGCCAGCGTCTTGTCTTCGAACGCCGGGCGTTTCATGGCCTTGAGGACCTTCGGGCTGGCGTGCTGGAACGGGATGTCCAGGTACGGCAGGATCTTGCCGGCGGCCATCAGCGGGATCAGCTCGTCGACATGCGGGTACGGATAAACATAGTGCAGACGAACCCAGACGCCGAGGGTGCTGAGGGCTTCGCACAGTTCGGTCATGCGGGTTTTCACCGGCGCACCGTTCCAGAAGCCGGTGCGGTATTTCACATCGACGCCATAGGCGCTGGTGTCCTGGGAAATCACCAGCAGTTCCTTGACGCCAGACTTGACCAGGCGTTGTGCCTCGTCGAGTACATCGCCCACCGGACGGCTGACCAGTTTGCCGCGCATCGACGGGATGATGCAGAAGCTGCAGCTGTGGTTGCAGCCTTCGGAAATCTTCAGGTAGGCGTAGTGACGTGGGGTCAGCTTGATGCCTTGTGGCGGTACCAGGTCGATCAGCGGGTTGTGGTCCTGCTTCGGTGGCACCACCTCGTGTACCGCGCTGACTACCTGTTCGTACTGCTGCGGGCCGGTCACGGCCAGCACGCTCGGGTGCACGTCACGGATGTTGCCTTCTTCCACGCCCATGCAGCCGGTGACGATGACCTTGCCGTTTTCCTTGATGGCTTCACCGATCACTTCCAGGGACTCGGCCTTGGCCGAGTCGATGAAGCCACAGGTGTTGACCACTACTACGTCGGCGTCCTGGTACGTGGACACGACGTCATAGCCTTCCATACGCAGCTGGGTCAGGATGCGCTCGGAGTCGACCAGGGCCTTCGGGCAACCCAGGGAAACGAAGCCGACCTTGGGATTGGCTGGCGCGGTAGTGGTGGACATGTCTAACCTCGGTGTAGGGGGATCGTCTCTGATACGGAGACAGGGCGCTGACGCGCCTCTGATCAAAAAGTGCGCAATTCTAGCGATGGACGACGCTCTTGACCAGCTTTATACCGGGAAAAACGACGAGTGCTGCGCTATGCTTCGCGCCTTTGCGCTTTGCCGCTTTGAATGGTCAACAAAATACCTGTAACGAGATGTAAAGCCGCGTACGCTGAAGCATCGTGCTTCGTAGAAGAAGACAGGTCTGGAAGTCAGGAGTATTGGATGGGGCAGGCAAGTAGTCAGGCGGCGGGTGCCGGGCATTCGGCAGCGAATCCGCTTAGCATGCTGGTCGCAGCGGTCGGGGTGGTGTATGGCGACATCGGCACGAGCCCGTTGTACACCCTTAAAGAAGTGTTTTCCGGCGCCTATGGCGTGCCTGTCAATCACGACGGGGTGTTGGGGATCCTGTCGCTGATTTTCTGGTCGCTGATCTGGGTCGTCTCGATCAAGTACATGATGTTCGTCCTGCGTGCCGACAACCAGGGCGAGGGCGGCATCATGGCGCTGACTGCCCTGGCGCGACGCGCGGCCGGGGAGCGCAAGCGCTTGCGTACGCTGTTGGTGATCTGCGGTTTGATCGGCGCGGCGCTGTTCTATGGCGATAGCATGATCACGCCGGCGATTTCCGTACTGTCGGCGTTCGAAGGCCTGGAGCTGGCCTTCGAGGGTATCGACCATTGGGTCGTGCCGCTGTCTCTTGTGGTACTGGTGGCGCTGTTTCTGATCCAGCGCCACGGTACCGCCCGGATCGGCATCCTGTTCGGCCCGATCATGGTCACCTGGTTCCTGGTGCTCGGCGCCCTTGGTGTATACGGCATCATTCAGCATCCGGAAGTGTTGCAGGCAGTGAATCCGACCTGGGCCGTGCGTTTCTTCGTGGTCCATCCGGGCATGGGCGTGGCGATCCTCGGTGCCGTGGTGCTGGCGCTGACCGGCGCCGAAGCGCTGTACGCCGACATGGGCCACTTCGGTCGCAAACCCATTGCCCGCGCCTGGTTCATCCTGGTACTGCCGGGGTTGATGCTCAACTATTTCGGCCAGGGCGCATTGCTGTTGGGCGATCCGGAGGCGGCGCGCAACCCGTTTTACCTGCTGGCGCCAAGCTGGGCACTGCTGCCCTTGGTCGGTCTTGCGACCCTGGCCACGGTGATCGCGTCGCAAGCGGTGATCTCCGGAGCATTTTCCCTGACGCGCCAGGCGATCCAACTGGGCTACATCCCTCGCATGTACATCCAGCACACCTCCAGCGCCGAGCAAGGACAGATCTACATCGGTGCGGTGAATTGGTCGTTGATGGTCGGCGTGGTGCTGCTGGTGCTGGGTTTCGAGTCTTCCGGTGCGCTGGCCTCGGCCTACGGCGTCGCGGTAACGGGCACCATGCTGATGACCACCATCCTGGTGTCGGCGGTGATGTTGCTGCTGTGGAAATGGCCACCTGTGCTGGCGGTGCCGGTATTGCTCGGTTTCCTGCTGGTGGATGGCCTGTACTTCGCCGCCAACGTGCCGAAGATCATCCAGGGCGGGGCCTTCCCGGTCATCGCCGGTATTGCCTTGTTCGTGCTGATGACCACCTGGAAGCGCGGCAAGCAGTTGCTGGTGGAGCGTCTGGACGAGGGCGCGCTGCCACTGCCGATCTTCATCAGCAGTATCCGCGTGCAGCCACCTCACCGGGTCCAGGGCACCGCCGTGTTCCTGACTGCACGCTCCGATGCCGTGCCCCACGCGCTGTTGCACAACTTGCTGCACAACCAGGTGTTGCATGAGCAAGTGGTGTTGCTGACGGTGGTGTACGAGGACATCCCTCGTGTACCGCCACAACGGCGCTTCGAGGTCGATTCCTACGGCGAAGGCTTCTTCCGGGTCATTCTCCATTTCGGCTTCACCGACGAGCCGGACGTGCCCGAGGCGCTCAAGCTCTGTCATCTGGATGACCTGGACTTCAGCCCGATGCGCACCACTTATTTCCTCAGTCGCGAGACGGTCATCGCCTCCAAGCTCGAAGGCATGGCCCGCTGGCGTGAATTGCTGTTCGCTTTCATGTTGAAGAATGCCAATGGCAATTTGCGGTTCTTCAATCTGCCGTTGAACCGGGTGATTGAATTGGGGACGCAGGTCGAGATGTAGCGTCCACCGACGATTTGCGTTCAGGCCTTGGAGCGCAAAGGACGTTTCTGGCCGAGCGTGGGCGCGGTCAATCCAAAGCCCCCCGTTGCCTTGCGGCAGCGGGGGATTTTTTGCGGCATTTGTCCCGGTATTCCGTGACAGCACTGTCCTGTGGCGCTTCGTAAAAATTTGACAAGTGTTTGCTTTCTGTAGGATTTTTACCCGCTCGCAGATCAGGGAGTATCTGCCGGTGGCCAAGGATTTGGCTGCCGCCACCATCAAACAAAGGATTGTCTATGCAGGGTTCAACCACCGTTGCCCCACAGGTGGGCGGTCAGGGCGTGCATGAGCATCAGCCTGTCTCGTCCCGGAACATTGCCCAACAGATTCTCGAATGCCTGTTTCGCCGTCGTAGCCTCGCCCCCGGAGAAAGCGACGAACTTTCCTTGCCGGTGTTGGAGCCCCATCTGGCGAAAGTCACGCGGGCAGTCGAAAGCGGTCGCAAAGTTGAAATGGTTTTGCCGGCCTTTCCCGGAAAATCCCCCAGCCGCAAGAAAACCCTGAGCCACTTGCCTGACCTGGCTGAATACCATGCCATCGACGAGCTGTATCGCCTGTGTGCCGAAATCCAGGCGATCTATGCACCCGGTGCGTTGATCCACATCTGCTCGGATGGTTATGTGTTTGCCGATCTGGTGCGTGTCCCCGATGCGGACGTCAAGGCGTATACCGACTCGATCCAGGATTACGCCGAACAGCACTACGGCGGCACTTTTGCCCATTTCGACCTCAGCAATGCCTACCCTCAGCTTGACTGCCTGGACGCGATGCGCGAAGAAATGATGATCGAACACGGTCAGTCATTGATCCTGCTGCAACAGCGCTTCAAGGACGATCCGCACATGATGTTGATGTACTGCGGTATCCATCGTTTCCTGTCCGAGGATTATTCGGGGCTTGAGGCATTCGCCGGCATGAGCCTCAACGCGGTGAAGAAGATCGCCAAGCCGGCCTCTCAGCGAGTGATCCAGCGCAGTGAGGCCTGGAGTGCACTGTTGCAGGCGCGCTATCCGGATTGCCTGCGCCTGTCGATTCACCCGCAACTGGCGGTATCGGCGAAAATCGGTATCCGCCTCGTTCCGACCAGTGACCTGTGGCGAACACCCTGGCACTCGGTGGCAATCAAGCGACGGGGTGTGGTGACCCTCGAGAAACGCAGCAATGTCGACGAGCGCTTCCATCGGCTGGTATTTCGCAAGGGGCGTCCTTGTCACTACGCCTGTGCCCAATGAGAACGCCTCGGTTGCGGATCGATGCCGTGCTCTTCGATCTGGACGGGACTCTGGTAGACACCTTGCCGGACATCACCTGGTGCCTGAACCAGGTGCTGCTGGCGCACGGGTGTCCATCGCTGACAACAGAAACGGTGCGGGGCTATATCGGCGGCGGCACCACGGCGATGATCGAGGCAGTGGCGACGCAGTTTGGCATCGCCGATGCGGCCATGTTGCACCAGCGTTATGTGGGCCTGTACCAGGATCATCTGGTGCAGTTTTCCAAGCCCTTCAGGGGTGTATTGGCCATGCTCGAAGGCTGCCAAGCGCTCCAACTGCCACTGGCGATCGTGACCAACAAAGCCGAGGACATGGCCTACCGGGTCGCTGAGTCGCTGCTCGCGCATACGGCATTCGAGGCGATCCTGGGACACCGCGCAGGCCGCTCGCTCAAGCCCCAGCCGGCGGTAGCGTGGGAAGCCGCACGACGGTTGTCGGTCGAGCCCCGACACTGCCTGTTCGTCGGGGACACGGAGATCGATCTGCAGACTGCCCGTGCCGCGGGCATGTCCTCGGCAATGGTCGCCTGGGGCTATGGTCCGACGTGTACCGGGCAGGCCCAGGTCCCCGACTTCTACTGTGAACAGCCGGCCGGGCTGTTACACATCCTCAAGCAACACCGTGGCGCCGTGCAGGCGTTCATCGAGCATGGCGATACCGTCAAAACCTGTTGATACACCCACTCTCAAGGAAGCTGTTCCATGGAACATAGAGAAGCCTGGATCACGGCCGTCAGCGATTTGCTGGCCGGTTACCTGTTCAAGGGTACGGATGATCGTTTTGAAACACAGGGCCGGGACTGTCTGGCACTCCGGCTGGGGCAATGCTTCGATCAGCGCCGTCCGGTACGCCTGATCCTGCCGGGTTTTCCCTGCAAATCCCCTAATGCCATCGACCAGACCTTCGGTGTACTGCCGGACTATGGTGAGGTCATGGCCATCGAACGCCTCGATCAGATGGGCCAGGCGATTGCCGCGCTGCATGAGCCTGGTTGCGTGGTATCGATCCTCAGCGATGGCACGACGTTCAATGACATCGTCGGGGTGAGCGATGACGTTCGTGCGGACTATAACCGGGCGCTGCGTGAGCTGTGTACGACCCACACCATTGAATGGGTCAGCATGGAAGACCTGTTCCCGCAGGCTCAAAGTGCCGAGGCGGTACGCGCCAGCCTGGTCAAGCAGGCCCGGTTACCCTGGAAAAACCTGGGGGACCTGATCGAACAGAGCCGGCATGATGAAGCCCTCGGTCGGACCCATGACAATCTGTGCAGTCATCTCTACAACGACCTGCGCCTGTGCCGCGAGGAAGGGCAGAGCGAAGACGAGTACCTGCAGCAAATCAGTTACAAGGCCTATCAAATGATGCTGCGTGGCCAGGCCTTGAATGCTGCGGTGGATCGCTTCTTCCCTGATGACATCCGATTGTCGGTCCATCAGTACAGCAATACCGGGCCCAAGTTTACCGTCGGGCTGGCTGAAGGGTTGGGTCGCGTCGACAGTCCCTGGCACGCGGTGCCTGTACGTAACCTCGACGGGAGCCAGCGCCTGCGCGCGCGAGCCCAGGTCGACCTGGACCAGCATGTGCTGGTCACCTGGCAGGGGCGGCCGTGGCTTTATCACCAGACAGAAGGTCCCCAGGCACAAGGCTTCGAGTACGAGCTGCAAAAACTGCCGCTCTTCGGTCTGGTGGTGCGGGATCCGTTGGGGCTGGGTTTCGAACGACTGTCGACGGGGCTCTTGGAGGCGCTGGTGGAAACCTTCGGCTTTGTCTGCCTCAAGGGCTGTCATTTCGAGGATCAGGACAGTTTCGCCCGCAGTTGCGAACGCTTTGGCACCCTGTACGAATGGGCCTTCGGCGCCGTGCACGTGGTCAAGCCAGCGGACAAACCGCAAGGCGTGGTGCACTCGCTGGAGAAAACCCCATTGCATTGGGACTTGAACATGCTGCCCGATAGCGATCCTCAGGTTCAGCGCAACCCGAAATTCTGCGCCAGCAAGTTCATGTTGTATTGCAAGACGGCGCCGCTGCCGGGCGAAGGCCAGACCACCATCGTCGACAGCCGGAACGTGTTGCGCAAGGTCGGACAACAGGTCGCCCGGCAATGGCAGGCGGTGAACATCACCTACTACACCAAAATGACCTACTTCGGCGGTTCGCCGCGCATGTACAGTCTGGTGGATCATCATCCCCGCAGCGGCGAACTCATCCTGCGTTATCAGGAAGGCACCGACTCGACGTTGCAGACCCTCAGCCAGTCTGTGCAGGATCATGACGAGGAGGCACAACAGACGTTGCTGGATCGGGTCAACAGCCTGGTCTACGACCCGGAGTGCCTGATTGCCCATCAATGGAGCGAAGGTGATCTGGTGCTGATCGACAACTACCGAACGCTGCACGGGCGGCTACCGATGTCGGCGGGTTCTGCTTCGCGGGAGCTGTGGCGAGTTCAGGTCTACTGAGTCCCCCTCGGCGGGAGCTTGCTCACGAAGGCGACGGCACCGCCAAAACAGAAAGCCCCTGCACGCTGTAAAGCGGCAGGGGCTTCTCGTTAAGCCGGTATTGAATTACTGATCAGCGGGCTTGGGCTGCCGATCGTTGATCTCGTCGATCAGGCGCCTGGCCAGGGCCGGGTAGTTTTCGTCGAAGTGATGGCCGCCCGGCAGTTTCATGGCCTCGCCCACGGCGGTCTTGTCGGTGCAGCCGCTTTCGTCGGCTTCTTCTGCGCCGTAGATGCACACCACTTTTTCGGCTGGGAGCTTGGCCATCTCCGGGCCGGTGGCGGCTTCGGTGCCGGCGTTGCCGAGCCAGCCTTCGACCTCGATCTCGAAGCTGCCCGTGCGGGCAAAGGCCAGCAGGATGATTGCATCGACCCGCTGCTGTTCGGTGGCCGGCAAGCGGTTATAGATGGCTGGCAGCACGTCGGCGCCGAAGGAGTAACCGGTGAGGATGAAGCGCTTGGTCCCCCACACCTGGCGGTAATGCTGCATCAGTTCGGTGAGGTCCACGGCGCTTTGCTCGGGGCTCTTGTGCTGCCAGTAGTAGCGCAGGGTGTCGATGCCCACCACCGGGTAGCCGAGCTTGGCCATTTCATCGGCCACGTCGCGGTCCAGGTCACGCCAGCCGCCATCCCCGGAGAGGAACAGGGTCACGGTATCCCTGGCCTGGCTGGCGGGCACTTCGACCACCGGGATGGCCAGGCCGCCCTTGCCTTTTTCCGCGCCCACCAGGATTTTGCGCAGTTCGTTGTTCAGCACCTGCGGCAAGTTGATGTCGTAGTCGCTGATGCTGGTTTCGGCATTCTTCTGATCCCGCACGAAAGCAGCGCTGGTGTCGTCGGGGTTGTCGTTCCAGGCCACCAGCCAGTGACCGTGGGCGGCGCTTTTGGGCAGCAGGTGGGTGCAACCGGGTTTTTCCAGGGCCAGGTCCACCGAGACGGCCTTGGCCTTGTCGTCCTTCTGCTCGGCCAGCCAGCGCCACGCCAGCACGGCCCCCGGGCCGATGCCGCTGACCAGCGTCGCCGGTCCTTGAAGTTCTCTCAGGCCGGCTTGCAGGGCGCGCCCCTGCAGCATGCAGTCCTTGGGCAGGATCACCTGGACGATCTGCGCCGAGCCACTGCGGCTCAGGGTCGTCAATTGTGTATCGCTGAGTTTCTGGTCTTCATTGACGGCCACCAGGACCTGGGCGCGAGGCTTGGTGCCTGGGATGACCCGGGTCATCGGCGCGCCATCGGCGGGCGTCAGTTGTTCGAGAGTGGGTTGTGGGGCCGGGCGGTTCCAATACCAGTAACCGCCACCGAGGATCACCGCCAGCACCAGCAGGGCGGCCACTACATATCGCCAGGAGCGTTGCATCATCAGCGTTTCACCAGTCCAGTCAGGCCGCCCGCAATCAGGGCGGCGGTATCGGCCAGTGCCACCAGCGGATCAAGTCCGGCAGGCACGGCCATGTAACGAGGTTCCCAGTCAGGCTGGAATTTGTCTTTGAAGCGGCGCAGCCCCTGGAAGTTATAGAGCTGCTCGCCACGGCGGAACACCATCGAGCCCAGGCGCTGGGTCAGCGGTGCGCCGCGACGCGGTTGCAGGCCCGACAACGGGACCATGCCGAGGCTGAAGCGGGCGTAGTCATGGGTTTTGTAATGTTGGATCAGGCCGACCATCATGAATTCCATGGTCAGCTTCGGGGCGTCGGGGTGGGCGCGCATCAAATCGAGGCTGGCCAGCTCGTGGCTGTGGGTCTCCAACAGGTTGGCGAAGGCCACCGGACGACCCTCGAAGCGGATCACCGCGATGCGGAAATGCTTGAGGTAGTCATTGCTGAAACGACCCAGGGAGAAGCCTTTTTCGCGCACGTTCTTGCCGGTCAACCAGGCATCGGAAATGACCTTGAGTTCGTCCATCGGGGCCTGGCCCGGCTCGTGGATCTCCAGGGACAGGCCGTCCCGGGTGCCACGGTTCCAAGTGTAACGCAGGTCCTTCATCTCCTTGCCCTTGGCCTCGAGGTCGAAACGCTTGAGGTCGACCCGCGCTTCTTCACCCAGCTTGATTGCCGTCAGGCCAATGTCCATGTAGTAGGGCAGGTTCTCGGCGCGCACCTGATAGAACACCGGCCGGGCGTGATGGATATCGCACAGATCACGGAACTGCCAGATCATTTCGGCCCGTTGCTGGGTCGGTCCGATCGGGTCGTACAGCGCCACCAGGCTGCGGCCGCGGCGGGCATACATCAGGAACGCCTCATCGTTGGGATGAAACAGCAACGCCTTGTCGCCAGTCAGGGCCAAGCCACCGTCGGGTTGTGAAGACGTCATGAGAATCGCCCTGGCGCGCTCCAATTCCTCGGCCGTGGGTAAATGAATCACCGGCCGCGCCGTGCGCAGCAGCCAGGTCAGCGACACGACTACCAGCAGTACTGCGGCCCCCAGCAGCGAGCGCAGACCCCGTGGGGCATCGGCGTCCAGGGTGAACTGCCACCACAGTTGATGGCTGTACGGGACATCCTGATAGGCAAACAGCAGCAACCAGATCGAAGCGCCCAGCACGCAGAGGCTGGCGATCAGGAACAGCGGCGAAAAAGGCAGTTCGGTCAGGCGGCTCGGACGATAGAAGGAGCGCCGGAACACAGCCAGCAGGGCGGCGGTCAATGTCAGCAACGTCGCCTCTTCCCAGTCGAAGCCCTTGAGCAGCGAGAGCAGGGCGCCCACCAGCAGCAACACGGTGGTCAACATCCAGGCTGCCGACAGGCGACGGCGCAGGCCCTGGGCGAGCAACAGGCACAAGACACCCACCAGGCTGGCGCCGAAGTGCGAAGCGTCCACCAGTCGATGAGGGATCAGGAAACCGATGTGCTCCAGGCGGGTATCGATTTCCGGGGTCACGCCGGAAAACAGCAGCACCACGCCCGACAGGAACACCAGCACCGCCAGGATCGGCGCCGCGAAACCGGACGCCGCCCGCAGGGTCTGGCGGGTCTGGAACAGCCGTTGCGCTTCATTGATCAGCAGCAGCACGCAGGCCACCAGCATGGGGAGCAACACGTAGATCAGACGGTAAAGGAGCAGGGCGGCGGCCAGCGGCGCGGCACCCAGTTTGTCGGCGAAGGCAGCGAGCAGGATCGCTTCGAACACCCCGACGCCGCCCGGCACATGGCTGAGCACGCCGGCGGCCAACGCCAGCAGGTACACCAACAGGAATGCGCCGAAGGGCGGCGCCTCGGGCAGCAGCAGATACAGCACCGTGGCGGCGGCGGCCACGTCCAGTGCCGTGATGATCAATTGCAGGAAGGTCAGGCGTCGGCCCGGCAGGCGCAGGGTACGGCGTCCGGCCTTGACCAGGAGACTGTCCCGATGAGGCTGTTCCGGCAGGCGCCGGCGGTAGATACCGACAGCCAGCACACTCATGAGCAGCAACACCGCCACGGAGATCGCGGCCAGCAAAGTCGCGGGCAGGTGCAGCGCCGCGGAGGCAGCGGGCAGGTTGCTGAGAGTGGCCAGGGCCGCCAGCGGTGGCAGCGCGCAGCCCAGGGACAGACTGGCGAACAATGTCATGTGGGCGACATCCGCCGCTCCGAGGCCATGGCGGGCATACAGCCGGTAGCGCACCGAACCGCCCGACAGCAGTGACAGGCCAATGGCATTGCCGATGGCAAACGCGGTAAACCCGCCAAGAATCAATGTCTGGGTAGGGAGCGTCACACCGGCATAGCGACTGGCGGACCATTCGTAGCCCAACAGAATGATGAAGCCTGTGACCGTGGCGGCTATGGCGCCAAGCAGGGCCGGGCGAGGCACATCGAGGATCGAGTCGTGCAGCGCGTAAAGATCGAGTTCACTAAGCAGATGACGACAGGCAATCAGTGCAATCGCAAACAGCAACAGCGTGACGGCGAGGCCGATCGGCTGGCGGTACTGGCTGATCCGGTCCAGCCAGCGCAGTCGTTCGGCCTTGATCGGTTGTGTCGCGGTAACAGTGTCTTGCGGGTCAGAGTGGGCGCGCATCAATCACCTCTTGAGCTATGCGCGACAGGATGGGGGTATCCGGCCAGGTTACCAATCCCTGCGGCAGAAAATAATTACAAAACTTTTGTAATGAAGTCGATTTTTACCAAACGCAAAAACAACAGGCACAAAAAAGGCCACTCTTTCGAATGGCCTCTTTTTAGACGTTTGGTTGCGGGAGCCGGATTTGAACCGACGACCTTCGGGTTATGAGCCCGACGAGCTACCAGGCTGCTCCATCCCGCGTCTGTGAGGCGGCATTTTACAGGCGAAAGCTCAGGTGTCAACCGTTAAAAGTGCGTGAGGTCAAATTAACGGCCCATTCGCAGCCCATGTGGCTAAATGCAAGAAATCAAAAAGAAAATTGTCCTACAACCTGGCTCTCCAACTCCCGCAAGTGAAAAACTATCAGGCACAAAAAAGGCCATTCTTTCGAATGGCCTTTTTCAGACGTTTGGTTGCGGGAGCCGGATTTGAACCGACGACCTTCGGGTTATGAGCCCGACGAGCTACCAGGCTGCTCCATCCCGCGTCTGTGAGGCGGCATTCTACAGAGGATTGAATGACTGTCAACCCTTGGCCTGGGAAAAACTGTTCCGCTTCAAGTGCTTAGCCTCGGAAGAATGCATTGTGACTGCCCTGTGACGCAGGCCCGGCAAGGGCTGGAGGCTATTGGAGGGGGCGCTGCAATTGAAGAAACTAAATTTCGCGTGGGCATTTTCCTGCCGCCACGAAGGATCTTTCAAACTACTGGTGCTATATACAGGTTCGGGTGCGATACTGGCGGTCCGATCTGCCTCACATTCTGCTTCGCCATGACGCAACGCAAAATCATCCACGTCGACTGCGACTGCTTCTATGCTGCCATCGAAATGCGCGATGACCCGCGGCTGGCCGGCAAGCCCATGGCTGTCGGCGGGTCGGCGGATCGGCGGGGCGTGATTGCGACCTGTAACTACGAGGCTCGGGCCTATGGAGTGCGTTCGGCCATGTCGTCCGGCCATGCCTTGAAGCTGTGTCCGGACCTGATCATCGTCAAGCCGCGTATGGATGCGTATCGGGAAGCGTCCAAGGAAATTCATACGATATTCAGCGATTACACCGACCTGATCGAGCCGTTGTCTCTGGATGAAGCCTATCTGGACGTCTCCGCCAGCGCTCACTTCGGCGGCAGCGCCACGCGGATCGCCCAGGACATCCGTCGACGGGTGTCCAACCAGCTGCATATCACGGTGTCCGCCGGGGTTGCGCCGAACAAGTTCCTGGCCAAGATCGCCAGTGACTGGAAGAAACCCAACGGTTTGTTCGTCATTACGCCGGACCAGGTCGAGGACTTCGTTTCGGCCCTGCCGGTGAGCAAGCTCCACGGCGTCGGCAAGGTGACCGCCGACAAACTGAACAGGCTCGGAATCGCCGACTGCCTGCAACTGCGCCAGTGGGACAAGTTGGCGCTGGTGCGTGAGTTCGGCAGTTTCGGAGAGCGGCTGTGGAACCTCGCTCGTGGAATCGACGAGCGCCTGGTGCATAACGACAGCCGACGGCAATCCATCAGCGTGGAAAACACTTATGACGTCGACTTGCCTGATCTGGCCAGTTGTCTCGACAAACTGCCGGAACTGATGCAAACCCTGAGTGGGCGCATGGCGCGAATCGATAGCAGCTATCGGCCCGGCAAGCCGTTCGTCAAAGTGAAGTTCCATGACTTTACCCAGACAACCCTGGAGCAGGCCGGGGCAGGGCGGGATCTGGGCAGCTATCAGCTGCTGTTGACCCAGGCGTTCAACCGTGGGGGCAAGCCGGTGCGACTGCTGGGAATTGGGGTACGGCTGGAAGATTTGCGGGGTGGGTTCGAGCAGTTGGAGTTGTTTGAGCGCTGAGGTTGCGGGGCTGCATCAGGCGCTTCTTTGCGGTGAGGGGACAAATCCCCCCGCCACAGAGGTTGTGTTTCAGTTCGCGCCGGGATCTGCCACCAGTCGGCCGCCATCCTTGGTCAGGGCTTTAAGGAATTCGGTCTGCAGTTCCGGATCGTTGCGGGTCAATTCGATCAGGCTCTGTTCCAGCTCGCTGGCCTCTTCTTCCAGCCCCAGTTCCGACAGGCGCTTGACCCGGTGGACCCACTGGCTCACTTCGTCGTCTTCCAGGTCGTCATAGATCAGCGCATGGGCTTCAACCAGCTTGTTACGCAGGTTGCTGCTGATGCTCAGGGAGGAGTCGATATGGACCTCGTCCAGGGCGTCCGTCACGCTGATCTGCAATTTACCCAAATGGCTCGGGTCATATTCGGCGAACGGGCTTTCCAGCAGGTTCAAGCGCAGCACGCCGTTACGGTCGGTGCTCAGCTCGAAGGTTTGCCGGGCAGCCTTGACCTGCACCGGGCGTTCGCTCCAGGGCAGGCTCGAATATTCGGTGCGTTTGTCACGCTGGACTTCGTCGATTCCGGCCAGGTTCTGCTGGGCACGGCCATGGGATGGCACGTTCATGAACGGATTGAGTCCGGAAACACCGTAGCTGATCCAGTCGTGGGTCGCGCTGTCCGGCACGTTGCCGAAGGTGATCACGTTGACCACGTTAGCGCCGATGCCGGCCACCAGCGCCACGGCGCCGAGGGGGATCTCGTAGATTTCCCGCCAGGGTTGGTAGGGCGTGTAACGGTCGTAATGGCGAGTGACTTCGAACTCGGTGACTTCGAAGGTCTTCTGCTCGTTGATGCGTACCCGACGCTGCGGCAGGTCGAGCACCTTGGGTTCGCCTGCATCGATCTGCAGGCTGTGGTCGAGCAATTTGCGCTCGACCCGTTCCTCGTGCTCGCTGCGTTGCGACATTTGATTGGCACAGCCACTGACCAGCAGGGCGCCGCACAGTGCGACGCCCCCGAGGCCTAAGGTGTTTCGCTTGAACATGACGTCTCTATCTGGTGTCAGCGGCGGATACGGGCCTGGAGGAAGGACAGCACGTCCGCGACCGGCAGCGCTTGCGGCTCGGCCTCGGTACGGCTCTTGTATTCCAGGTTGCCTTCGGCCAGGCCGCGATCACTGACCACGATCCGGTGCGGGATGCCGATCAGTTCCATGTCCGCGAACTTGATGCCGGGGCTGGTTTTCTTGTCGCGGTCGTCCAGCAGTACTTCGAAGCCGGCGGCCGTCAGTTCGGCGTAGAGCTTGTCGGTGGCCTCGCGCACCAGGTCGGTCTCGTAGCGCAACGGCACCAGGGCGATCTGGAACGGTGCCAATGCGTCGCTCCAGATGATGCCTTTCTCATCGTTGTTCTGCTCGATGGCGGCCGCCACGACGCGGGACACGCCAATGCCATAGCAACCCATCTCCAGGGTGACCGGCTTGCCGTTCTCGCCCAGCACTTCGCACTTCATCGCCTTGCTGTACTTGTTGCCCAGCTGGAAGATGTGGCCGACTTCGATGCCGCGCTTGATTTCCAGCACGCCTTTGCCGTCCGGGCTCGGGTCGCCGGCCACGACGTTGCGCAGGTCGGCCACGGTGGGAACCGGCAGGTCGCGCTCCCAGTTCACGCCGAAATAATGCTTGTCGTCGATGTTGGCGCCGATGGCGAAGTCGCTCATCAGTTCCACCGAGCGGTCAATGATGATCGGCAGCGGCAGGTTCAGCGGGCCAAGGGAGCCGGCTCCGGCTCCGATGGCATCGCGCAGTTCGGCGTCGGAGGCCATGACCAGCGGGCTGGCGACGCCTGGCTGATTGGCAGCCTTGACTTCATTCAGCTCGTGATCGCCACGGACGATCAGGGCGATCAGCTTGCCTTCTTCTTCGGCGTGCACGATCAGGGTCTTGATGGTGCGCTCGATCGGCAGGTTGTAGCCTTCCACCAACTGAGCGATGGTCTTGGCGTTTGGCGTATCCACCAGACGCAGCTCTTCGGTCGGTGCGGGACGGGAGGTTTCCCGTGGCACGGCTTCGGCTTTTTCGATGTTGGCGGCATAGTCGGAACCGCTGCTGAAGACGATGTCGTCTTCACCGGACTCGGCCAGTACGTGGAATTCGTGGGAACCGGCACCGCCGATGGAGCCGTTGTCGGCTTCGACCGGACGGAATTTCAGGCCCAGGCGGGTAAATACGTTGCAATACGCCTGGTGCATGCGGTCGTAGGTGACCTGCAGCGACGCCAGGTCGGCGTGGAACGAATAGGCGTCCTTCATGATGAATTCGCGACCACGCATCAGGCCGAAGCGTGGACGGATCTCGTCACGGAATTTGGTCTGGATCTGATACAGGTTGATGGGCAACTGCTTATAGCTGCTCAGCTCGTTGCGCATCAGGTCGGTGATCACTTCCTCGTGAGTCGGGCCCGCGCAGAAGTCGCGACCGTGACGGTCCTTGAGGCGCAGCAGCTCGGGGCCGTACTCTTCCCAGCGTCCCGATTCCTGCCACAGCTCGGCCGGCTGGGTTCCGGGCATCAACACTTCCAGGGCACCGGCGGCGTCCATTTCTTCGCGCACAATGGCTTCTACCTTGCGCATCACCCGCAGGCCCATCGGCAGCCAGGTGTAGAGGCCCGAGGCGAGTTTGCGGATCATGCCGGCACGCAGCATCAGCTGATGGCTGATCACGACGGCGTCGGAAGGCGTTTCTTTCTGTGTGGCGAGCAAAAATTGACTGGTGCGCATGGTTGGCCGTTGTCGGTTGCTGATGACTGGAAATGACGAAGCATTGTACGGAGGAGATGCCTTGGCGTACAGGCGCGTGGCCGGTCGCCTGTTACTAACGCTGGTTTCCCCGGCGTTTAGTAAAGTTTCCTACGATTCTTCTGCCGGCCGGGTGGGTGTCGACTCCACGGGAACGGCCGGACCCTGGCGACGATTTTCCTGGAACCAATGCAGGGCAATCAACAGCAGGGTCGGTACGCCGAGCAGGGCGGTGATGAGGAAGAAGTTGTGATAGCCGAACTTCTCCACCATTACGCCGGAATAGCCACCGATCAAGCGTGGCAGCAGCAGCATGATCGAGCTGAGCAGGGCGTACTGGGTGGCGGAGAACTTCAGGTTGGTCAGGCTCGACAGGTACGCCACGAATGCCGAGGTGGCGAGACCGGAGCTGAAGTTATCGAGGGAGATGGTCAGCACCAGCATCTTCAGGTTCGGGCCCATGTCGGCGAGCATCAGGAACAGGATGTTGGTCGCGGCCGAAGCGACGCCGCCCGTGAACAGAATCGGCAGGATGCCGAAGCGAACGATTAGCAGGCCGCCCATGCCGGCACCGACGAGCGTCATGATCAGGCCGAAAATCTTGCTGACGCTGGCGATCTGGTCTTTGCTGAAGCCCTGGTCGATGTAGAAGACGTTGGCCATGACGCCCATGACCGTGTCGGACATCCGGTAGGTGGCAATCAGCCCGAGCAGCAGCAGGGCCTGCCAGCGATAGCGCAGGATGAAATCGTTGACGGGCGTGAGCACCGGCGCCAGGCCACGGCGCCCCATGCTCGACAGGCACATCGCCGTCAGGATGATATAGAGGATGGCTCGCAGGAACGCGCGGTCTTCAAGCAAAAGGTCGAGCAGGCTGACGCCCTCGAACAGCACACTGGCGAAGTCGGTATTGTAGAGTTGAGTGAACATCGCCGGGACCGACACCAGCAGGACGATCAGCACGAACACCGACGCCAACTGATGGACGAACGTATAACGTCCGGCCTGCAATTGCGTGCGTAGCGGTACCGGGGGTTCGCGCATGAACACCGAAGTGAGCAGAGCCGGGACCATCAACACGCCGAACAACAGGTACGTGCCGGCCCACGCCGAGTGTTTGTAGCTGAAACCGGTGGAACCGAAGCCCTCGGCGAAGTAGAGCGCGCCGGCGGTGGCCAGAAGTGCGGCGACCCGGTAGCCGGACATGTAACTGGCGGCCAGGGCAGCCTGGCGCGTGTCGTCGACGATTTCCAGGCGATAGGCATCCACGGCGATATCCTGGGTGGCCGAAGCGAAGGCCACGATCACGGCGATGGCGATCAACCAGGACAGGTGTTTCTGCGGATCGCAGAACCCCATGCCGACCAGGCCCAGGATCACCAGGCCCTGGGAAAGTACCAGCCATGAACGGCGTCGCCCGAGTTTACCCAACAGTGGCAGGCGCCATTGGTCGAGCAGCGGCGACCAGACCCATTTGAAGGCATACGCCAGGCCGATCAGGCTTGCATAGCCGATGGTTTCGCGGGCCACGCCAGCCTCGCGCAACCAGACCGAAAGCGTGGAAAACACAAGCATGTAGGGCAAGCCGGCGGCGAAGCCAAGCAGCAACAGCACGAGCGTCGAAGGACTGGCATAGGCGGCGAGGGCGGCGCGCCAGGTTTTACGGGGCATGGGCTGGAGTCTGCCTCAAAAATTGCGAAAACAAAGCGCGCACTCTAACCGCTGTGCTCTACCGGACGCCAGCCATGGCGCCGAATATCAACACGATTGTTCAGGACACTGATGCCTTCCAGGCGCAGCCGGGCGCGTTGCTCGTCCCCCGAAGTGCTGCCCGCCGGCAGGCTGATCCGACCGCCGGCACCCACCACCCGATGCCAGGGCAACCGGGTGTCGTCCGGCAACTGGCTGAGGGTCCGGCCAACCCAGCGGGCTGCCCGGCCCAGGCCGGCCATCTCGGCGAGCTGACCATAGGTGACTACCTTGCCGGCCGGTACCTGCGCCAGGGTCAGGTAAAGGGTGGTGCGGCGGATTTGCGCGGCATCTTCGGGGGCCGCAGGAAGATCAGTCACGTTAGGTTTTCCTGAGAAATGTGTCCGTCCGTAGATTAATTCCTACAGGGGCGGTTGAGAAATGAACTCATTCCCCCTACGCGGGTCAGTCGTTGCTGAGGTGTCATCCCGGGGGATAATGCCGCCTTTTCACCGAAAACTTGAGCCCATTATCGCTTATGTTGTCCAGAACCCTGTTATGCCTAGCTGTCACCAGCGCCTCCATGCCCTTGCTTGCCGATACCGTCTGGCTGAAGAACGGCGACAAGCTCAGCGGAAAAATCACCGTTTTCGATGGCGGCAAGTTGCTGATCCAGACCGATTACGCAGGTGCCGTTCCCATCGACTGGAAACAGGTCAAGACGCTCGAGAGCGACCAGCAGTTGCTGGTCAAGCAGGACGCCTACACCGGCGAAAAAGCCAAGGCCTTGCACGCGGCCGAAGATGGCAAGGTCACCCTGGCCAATGGCGAGGGGCCCAAGACGGTTGAGTTGGCCAGTATCCAGCAGATCCTCAAGCCCAAGCCAGTGGTCGAAGACTTGGTGTGGAAGGGCAATATCGATGCCGCGCTGGATTATCAGCGCGCGGAAAACGATACCGACGACTACGACATCGACTTCAAGACCTCGGCGCGCCATGGCCGTTGGCGCCATACCGCCGAGGGCGAGTACAACCGGGAATTCCAGGACGACGTGGTCTCTGCCGACAACTGGAGGCTGGAATACTCCCTGGACCGGTTCCTGACGGATAAATGGTTCTGGCAAGGGCGCTTGAACTACAAGCGCGACAAGGTCGAGGACCTGGCTCGCCAGCGGGTGGTGGGTACCGGTCCGGGCTACCAGTTCTGGGACGATGAACTCGGGGCGTTCTCGTTGGGCTCGCTGCTGAACCGTACCGACTACGAATATCGGGACGGTGGCAAGGACAACTTCTACTCCGTCGCCATGAAGTGGGACTACAACCGGTATCTCATGGGCAAGCGCGTCGAGTTCTTCACCAATGGGGAAGTGGGCAAGCCACTGTCCGGTGTCGCTGAGTACGCCTACGATGCCGAGGTGGGGCTGCGCTACAAAGTCACTGACTGGGCGTCGCTCAACCTCAAGGCCGAGAAGGATGTCATCGAGGGTACCGAAGACAGCGACTTGAGCAAGACCCGCTATACGGCCGGGTTTGGTGTGACCTGGTAAGTCCCAGGCGGAAATAATCCCTGTGGGAGCGAGCCTGCTCGCGATGGCGTTGTATCAGTCAACAGCGTTGTTGCTGGTCTACTGCTATCGCGAGCAGGCTCGCTCCCACAGGTTTTTGTGTGCTCGTATGAATCGACGGGCACAAAAAAGCCCCGCTTTTAAGGGCGGGGCTTTTGGCTAAAGCAGGAACAGTTAGATAACTGTTACTTCTTCAGCTTGCATGCCTTTCTGACCGCGGGTAGCGATGAAAGAAACCTGTTGGCCTTCTTTCAGGCTTTTGAAGCCGTCGGATTGGATAGCTTTGAAGTGTACGAACAGATCGTCACCGGATTGTGGGGTGATGAAGCCGAAGCCTTTTTCATCGTTGAACCACTTGACGGTACCGGTTTGGCGATTAGACATGGTGTAACTCCTTGGACAAAGATAACTGCGACTCAGGAAGAACCCTGGCCGAGACTGAGTGCAAAGAGCAGGAAAAATTCTTGTAGATGGTTGGATCGAAATTCAACATATCGTGTAGAGATTCTCAGTGACACAAGCAGCACAGTGACGCCACCTTAACCCTTTTTCCGGAACGTGCCAATGGTCTTTGCGAAGGTTTCTCGGTTTTAGTGACTGACGGCGCGCGCAATTGCCGGCAGGCACCGGAAATCAAGGCGGATCGGCGAGATTTGCTCGCTGCACTTTGAACCCGTCCCGTGCCCCGGTAAGATGCCGGACAGTTTTTTCCACCTCGCTATCAGGACACCCGCCATGAGCATCAAATCGGACAAGTGGATTCGCCGCATGGCGCAAGAGCACGGCATGATCGAGCCTTTCGTGGAGCGCCAGATGCGTGGCGAAGGCGCCGATCGGCTGATTTCGTTCGGTGTTTCAAGCTACGGCTACGACGTACGCTGCGCCGATGAATTCAAGGTGTTCACCAACATCAACTCGGCCACCGTCGATCCGAAGAATTTCGACGAAAAGAGTTTCGTCGACATCAAGAGCGATGTTTGCATCATCCCGCCGAACTCCTTCGCTCTGGCGCGTACGGTCGAGTATTTCCGCATCCCACGTAACGTGCTGACCATCTGCCTGGGCAAAAGTACGTATGCCCGTTGCGGCATCATCGTCAACGTCACGCCGCTGGAACCGGAGTGGGAAGGCCATGTGACCCTGGAGTTTTCCAACACCACGACCCTGCCGGCGAAGATCTACGCCAACGAAGGCGTGGCGCAGATGCTGTTCCTCGAATCCGATGAAGAATGCGAAGTGTCCTACAAGGACCGGGGCGGCAAGTACCAGGGCCAGCGCGGCGTGACATTGCCGCGCACCTGATTCTGACGAGCTGTCGGAATTCTTGGACGGGCAGACACTCTATTGGGGTGTACTGCCCGTTTTTGCGTCTGAGCAGCGGGCTTTCGCTCAGGAGTTGCTCTATGAAGATCGATCCGCGCATCAGTGCCGAACTGGCGAGGCTTGAGCCCAACCAGATCGGCGTCCTGGCTTGGTCCCTGCTGGCCCACCCTGTCGAAGCGGCGGGAGGCATTCCCGGTCAACCCGATCCTGATACCCCCAACGAACAGCCTGCTGACCCAGACGAGACCGGCGAACCGGTACTGCCGGACGAGCCGCCTCCCATGCCTACCGCCTGAATGCTCGCCCATCAACCTCCGTCAGTTGATGGGCCATATTTCGTCGTCGCCGATGACGAAAATCCTACAGTCGTTGTCCTGCTCGACCCGGTAGCCGCCAGTGAATGCGCCAAAGGCCGGCAGCAGGCTGATTTCGCTACCCAGGCGAAAACACGCCAGGCGCAGGCGCTGCCGACCCTTGCCGCTCAAGTGATAGACCGGATGCACATGTCCGGCCAGGACATGACGGCTCGGGTGTGGATGAGGCTCGTGTTGCACGGCGAAGGGGCCCAGCAGCAACGGCTCCGGCACGACGCGAATATTCAGCGTCGACGGCGGGTCACCGGCGCGCTTGTCGTGGTTGCCGCGGATCAGCGTCATCGCCAGGTGCGGATGTCGTTCACGCCACTCGGCAAGCGCCTTCAAGGTCGCCGGCGCATGGGAGCCGGGGCCGTGGAGGAAATCACCGAGGAAGATCAACTGACGGCACGGCAGGCTTTCCAGCAAGGCGTCCAGCACGGCGATGTTGCTGGCGGTGGTGCCGTGGGGCACCGGCTGGCCGAGGCTGCGATAGGCGGCGGCCTTGCCGAAATGCACATCCGCCACCATCAGGGTTTCCTGGGCGGGCCAGTACAGGGCCTTCTGCGGCAGTAACCAGAGTTCTTCGCCGGCGAGGCTGACAGGATAAGGCGCGGGCATCAGCGGTCACCGCGATCGGCGGTTTTTTCCAGCTCGCTGACCATCCGCCGGATGCGATCGGCCAGTTTTTCCGAGCTCATGCTTTCCCTGAACCGTTCCACCAGCAAAGGGAACCCCAGCGGAGTGGGGCGTTTGGTAGTGTAAAGGTCCAGCTTTAAGGTATTGAGGCGTTCCAAGGTCTGCTCCAATCGGCGTATGTCCAATTCTTCCCGCAAGACTTCCTCGCCGGCCTGGGCCAGTAAAAGGTTGTCGGCGTCGTACTGCTTGAACACCTGAAAAAACAACCCACTGGAAGCCTGGACCTGCCGGGTGCTTTTCGGTGCGCCGGGGTAGCCGGCGAAGACCAGGCCAGCGATCCGGGCGATTTCACGGAAGCGTCGCAGGGCCAGCTCCCCGGCATTCAGGCTGGCGAGGACATCGGCCAGCAGATTGTCGGCGCTCAGCAGCGCCCGGTTCAGGTGTCGCGACCAATCCACCTCCGTGGCGCTGAGCAATTCCAGGCCGTAGTCGTTGACGGCGATGGAGAACGTCACCGGTTGCTGCCGGCTGACGCGCCAGGCCAACAGGCTGGCGAGCCCCAGATGAACCTGGCGGCCGGCAAACGGATAGAGAAACAGATGCCAGCCTTCCCGGGATTTCAGGGCTTCGGCCAACAACGTGGTGTGTGTGGGCAATCCGGACCAGCGCTGCTGGGTCAACAGCAAAGGTTTTACGGCTTGCATTTCCGGGCCTTCGAAGCGACCCGCAGCGGCTTCGCTCAGGCGCGCGACGACGGCGGCGGCCAACTCGTTGGAGAGCGGCATTCGCCCACCGTTCCAGCGCGGAACGGCCGCTTTTTTCGCCTGGCTGCGCCGCACATAGGCGGTCATGTCTTCGACCCGGACCAATTCCAGCAGGCGTCCGGCGAAGAGGAATCCGTCACCGGGTCGCAGGCGGGCGATGAAACCTTCTTCCACGCTGCCCAGGGTTTTGCCACCTCCGCCCTTGCTCCAGAACTTCAACTGCAGGCTGGCGTCGCTGACGATGGTGCCAATGCTCATGCGATGACGCCGGGCCAGGCGCGCATCGGGGACGCGCCAGATGCCCTGCTCGTCCGGCTCGACCCGTCGGTAATCGGGGTAGGCGGTCAATGACAGGCCGCCATGGCGCACGAACGCCAGCGCCCAGGCCCATTCGGCTTCGTTCAGGTCGCGATAGGCCCAGGCGCCGCGCACCTCCCGGTACAGTTCATCGGGCACGAAGCCGCCGCCCAGCGCCATGCTGACCAGATGTTGCACCAGCACATCCAGCGGCTTGTGGGGCGATTCGCGAGGTTCGATGCGTCGTTGGGCCACGGCGTCCTGCGCGGCGGCGGCTTCGATCAACTCCAGGCTGTGGGTCGGCACCAGCGTGATTCGTGAAGTCCGTCCGGGCGCGTGGCCGGAGCGTCCGGCCCGTTGCATCAGCCGCGCCACGCCCTTGGCCGAACCGATCTGCAGCACCCGCTCCACCGGCAGGAAATCCACGCCCAGGTCCAGGCTGGAGGTGCAGACCACCGCTTTGAGTTCGCCATCCTTGAGTGCGCGCTCCACCCAGTCCCGGGTATCGCGGGACAATGAGCTGTGGTGCAACGCAATCAGCCCGGCCCAGTCCGGCCGGGCTTCGAGGATGGCCTGGTACCAGATTTCCGATTGCGCCCGGGTATTGGTGAAGACCAGGCAACTGCTGCTGGCGTCGATTTGCGCAACGACCTGGGGCAGCATCTTCAGGCCTATGTGTCCGGCCCAGGGAAACCGTTCCAGGGCGGGAGGCAGCAGCGTATCGACCAGCAGGGCTTTTTCGTTTGCGCCCTGCACGCTGATGCCGTTGCCCTGTGGGATCAAGACCCGCTCGGCATGGGCCTGGTTACCCAGGGTGGCGGACACGCCCCAGACGATGAGGTCGGGGTGCCACTGTCGCAAGCGGGCCAGCGCCAGTTGCAGTTGCACGCCACGCTTGTTGCCCAGCAGTTCATGCCATTCGTCCACCACGACCATGCACAGCGTCGATGTTGTGCTCTGTGAATCGGCGCGGGCAAGCATCAGGGTCAGGCTTTCAGGCGTAGTGATCAGAGCCGTGGGCAGGCGCCTGCCCTGGCGGGCTCGTTCGCTGGCGCTGGTGTCGCCGGTGCGCAGGCCGACGCTCCAGGGAATTTGCAACTCGGCCAGGGGGACTTCGAGGGCTTTACCGGTATCGGCGGCGAGTGCACGCATCGGCGTGATCCACAGGACGGTTAGCGGTTCGGCCGGTGGCTTGCGCTTGCGCGGTTTATCTGGCGTTGATGCAGGGCGGGCAAAACGGTTGAGGGCGGCGAACCACAAGGCGTAGGTCTTGCCGGCGCCCGTGCTGGCGTGCAGCAGCCCGGACTCGCCTCGCTTGACTGCGGCCCATACCTGTTTCTGAAAGGCGAACGGCTTCCAGCCGCGAGCGCTGAACCACTGGTTTGCGAAGTCGTTGGAGGTTGCCATGCGTGCCGCGTGCGCCCTGAAAGTCCTCTCTCAGTGACCACGGGCCGATAGCAAAGGTTTAATGCTTGCTGTGGCGAGGGGATTTATCCCCGCTGGATTGCGAAGCAATCCCAAACGCTACGTATCGGTACGGTCCTGAGGCGAGCGCTTCGCACTCGAACGGGGATTAAATCCCCTCGCCACAGGACCGCATCTCGAGCCATCCAGGGTAAAGTTACTTCAGATTACCGCTGAGAAATTGCTTGAGCCGTTCGCTCTTCGGGTTGCCCAGCACGTCTTCCGGGGCGCCTTCTTCTTCCACCAGGCCCTGATGCAGGAACAGCACCTGGTTGGAGACTTTGCGGGCGAAGCTCATTTCGTGGGTCACCATGATCATGGTCCGGCCTTCCTCGGCCAGGCCCTGAATGACCTTCAAAACTTCCCCCACCAGTTCCGGGTCCAGGGCCGAGGTCGGCTCATCGAACAGCATCACCTCCGGTTCCATCGCCAGGGCCCGGGCGATCGCCACGCGTTGTTGCTGGCCGCCGGACAGGAACGCGGGGTACTGCTCGGCGACCCGCGCCGGCAGGCCGACCTTGTCGAGGTAACGACGGGCACGTGCTTCGGCTTCCTGGCGGTCGACACCCAGCACCCGGCGCGGCGCCATGGTGATGTTTTCCAGCACGGTCATGTGGCTCCACAGGTTGAAGTGCTGAAACACCATGGCCAGGCGCGTGCGGATGCGTTGCAGCTCATCCGGGTCAGCCACATGCATACCGTGGCGATCCTTGGCCATGCGGATCGATTGGCCGTCCAGGCTCATGGCGCCATCATTGGGTTGTTCAAGGAAGTTGATGCAGCGCAGGAAGGTACTTTTGCCCGAGCCGCTGGCGCCGATCAGGCTGATGACGTCACCAGTCCGGGCCTTGAGGGAAACGCCTTTGAGTACCTCGTGCTGGCCATAGCTTTTGTGCAGGCCTTCGATGGTCAGTTTGTACATGGAACGTGCATCCTCAAGGCGAAAGTAGGTAACCGCTACGGTAGGCTTCGGTGCCGGCGACATGGGCAATCACCATGCCGGCGGTGGCCATGCGGCGCAGCGAGCGGGCGTACAGCAGCCCGGCATTGTGGCAGTGGACGGGGGTGACGGTGTCGCTGACCGGGTCGATGATTTCCGCCACCAGTTGCCCCGCCTCCAGGTATTCCCCCGGCAGGGCGCTGTAGACCAACAGCCCGCCGACGGGCGTTGCCACCGGCTCGACGCCGGCCAGGGGAGTGGCTGGATACGGCAGGTCCGGCAGGGGCATCGGTTCGCCTTCGATGGCGCCGTAGCGAATCAGGTATTCGATCAGGGCCTGGCAGTCCAGGCTCGCCAGCCCGTGGTTGACGTCGCCCTGGCCGCGCAATTCGACGGTGACCGAAAAGCTGCCCAGGGGAATCTCGAACCGGTCGCCAAAGCGTTCCTTGAGTTGCCACCAGAGCAGGGTGAAGCATTCGTCGAATGACTGGCCTCCCGAGTCGGTCGCCAGCAGGCAGGCTTCGGCGCCGATGTAGCGGGCCAGCGGCTCGACCTGGGGCCAGGCTTCGGGCGTGGTGTAAAGGTGGGCCACGGCTTCGAAGTCGCAGTGCAGGTCCAGCACCATGTCGGCGTCGCAGGCCAGCCTTTGCAGTACCAGGCGTTGGGATTGCAACTGGGTGGCGGCGGTTTGCCGGGCAAGGGCATCGCGCAGGCTGGTGCGGATCAGCATCAGGTTATGCTGTGGGTCCTGGGTCAGCAGCTCTTCGATCTCATTGCCGATTTCTTCGCTCAGGTCGACGAACCGGCGGTTGAAGTTCTGCCCGCTTTCCAGCTCGTAGCGGCCCAGGGGCACGTCCATCAGCACTTGTTCAAGGCCAACAGGATTGGCCACCGGAACGAGGACGATCTCGTGGCGCAGATGGCCCGAGGCTTCCAGTTCCGCCAAGCGTTGCTTGAGGTGCCAGGCCACCAGCATGCCGGGTAATTCGTCGGCGTGCAGTGACGACTGGATATAGATCTTGCCGGCAGCTTTTTCCGGGCCGAAGTGAAAACTGTGGATCTTGCGTGCGGTTCCCGGCACCGGGGCCAGCAAGTCATGTATCTGGTGGCGCATTTGCGTGAACCTTAGTGAGTCGGGCCGAGGAAGGCCAGCCAGCGGCGTTCGGCGAGACGGAACAGCCCCACCAGCGCAAAGGTGACGCTCAGGTAGATCAACGCGGCGATCCCGAATGACTGGAAGGTCAGGAAGGTAGCCGAGTTGGCGTCCCGGGCGACTTTCAGTACGTCTGGAACGGTAGCGGTGAATGCCACCGTCGTCGAGTGCAGCATCAGGATCACTTCGTTGCTGTAGTAGGGCAGCGAACGCCGCAGTGCCGAAGGCATGATCACGTAGGCATACAGTTTCCAGCCGGTCAGGCCGTAGGCCTTGGCCGCTTCGACTTCCCCATGGTTCATGCTGCGAATCGCACCGGCGAAAATCTCCGTGGTGTAGGCGCAGGTGTTCAGCGCGAAGGCCAGGATCGTGCAGTTCATGGCATCGCGGAAGAAGCTGTCCAACAGGGGCTGCTCACGCACCGCCGCGATGCTGTAGATGCCGGTGTAGCAGATCAGCAACTGGATATAGAGCGGCGTGCCGCGGAACAGGTACGTGTAGAACTGCACGGGCCAGCGCACGTAGAACCTGGGCGAAACCCGAGCGATGGACAACGGAATCGACACCACAAAGCCGATCAGCAGCGAAGCGCTGAGTAGCCACAGGGTCATCGCCAGGCCCGTGACGTTGACGCCGTCGCTGTAGAGGAACGGCCGCCAGTATTCCTGCAAAAGCTCGATCATCGCACTGCCTCCCGTGCACCGGCGGCGTAACGGCGTTCAAGCCTGCGCAAAATGAAGTTGGAAGCGCTGGTGATCAGCAGGTAGATCAGTGCCGCCAGCACCAGGAAGTAGAACAGCTGGTAGGTGCTCTTGCCCGCATCCTGGGCAGCCTTGACCAGATCGGCCAGGCCGATGATCGACACCAGTGCGGTGGCCTTGAGCATCACCATCCAGTTATTGCCGATACCCGGCAGGGCAAAGCGCATCATTTGCGGAAACACCACGAAGCGGAAACGCTGGCCACGCTTGAGGCCATACGCCGTGGCGGCTTCGACCTGGCCCCTTGGCACGGCGAGGATCGCGCCGCGGAAGGTTTCGGTGAAGTACGCGCCATAAATGAAGCCCAGGGTAATGACCCCGGCGCCGAATGGGTCGATCTCGATGTATTCCCATTCCATGAAGTCGGTAAGAGAAGTCAGCCAGGTTTGCAGGCTGTAGAAGATCAGCAACATTAGCACCAGGTCTGGCACCCCACGAATCAGCGTGGTGTAGAGCTGGGCCGGGATACGCAGCAGTTTGACGCTGGACAGTTTCGCACTGGCGCCCAGCAGCCCGAGCAAGACGCTCAACAACAAGGACAGGGCCGAGAGTTTGATGGTCATCCAGGTGCCTTGCATCAGCAGCGGGCCAAAGCCCTGCAGGCTGAAGGCCGAGAGCCCCAGATTTTGTAGGAGTTGTTCGAACATGAAAGAAGCCTTTGGCCGGAAAAAAGCGCCCATCCGAAACCGGATGGGCGCTGCGCATTATTTGCCGCTGTACAGATTCAGATCGCCAAAGTGTTTTTTCTGAATTTCAGCGTATTTGCCATCATCGTGTAACGCTTTGATACCTTTATCCAAAAGCGCCTTCAGGTCTTTGTTACCTTTCTTGATACCGATGGCGGTCTTGGATGGCAGCAGTTCGCTGTCCACCGGTTTGCTGACTTCATAGCCGGCGCCCTTCGGCGATTTCATGAAGCCCAGCTCGGCCTGCAGCATGTCCTGGATCGCTGCATCGAGGCGGCCGGAGGTCAGGTCGGCATAGACCTGGTCCTGGTTCTGATAGGCCTGGGTCTTGACGCCAGCCTTGTCCAGCACGGCTTTGGCGTAGGCTTCCTGGATGGTGCCTTGCTCATAGCCGACGGTCTTGCCCTTGAGCGACGCGACGTCTTCGCTCAGGCCCGAGCCTTTCTTGAAGACATAAGCGGTTGGGCCGGAGAACAGCTCGCTGGAGAAGTCGATGACTTTCTCACGGGCTGGAGTCACGGTCATGGAGGAGATCACACCGTCGAATTTGTTGGCTTTCAGGCCAGGAATCATGCCGTCGAAATCGCTTTCGACCCACTTGCACTTGACTTTCAGTTCTTCGCAGATCGCGTTGCCCAGGTCGATATCGAAACCTACCAGGCTGCCATCGGCGGCCTTGGATTCAAACGGGGCGTAGGACGGGTCGACACCAAAACGCAGTTCCTTGTATTCCTTGGCCGTGGCGGCGCCGGCGGCCATGCACAATGCCAGTGCAGAAAGGGTCAGCAGTGCTTTTTTCATTATCGAGTCCCTAAAACCAAAATGAGCGCGTGAAGCGCGTAAGTTTTGTTACCGGTAAAGGTGCGAACGGTAAGACGGCAAAAAGATAGCAATTTCCGAACCAGAGTACCGAACAAGCGTTTAACAGCTTAGCCGACGGCCGGTGGAACGTGATGGTGCAAGGGCGTGCAGCGTACCTTAAAAAGCGCACCGGGATGGAGCGAGACTGGAGGGTAAGCTGTGCTCTCCTGCGGAACCGCATGAGGCTTATTTCAGCAGATCCTGAAGCGTAGCCAGCGTATCGGCGTCTTCAACGGTTTTATCCTGGCGCCAGCGCAGCATCCTTGGGAACCGCACGGCGATCCCGCTTTTGTGGCGCTTGGACAAGGCAATGCCTTCAAAGCCCAATTCAAAGACCAGGGTGGGGGTTACACTGCTTACCGGGCCGAACTTCTCCACCGTGGTCTTGCGCACGATGCTGTCGACCTGGCGCATTTCTTCATCGGTCAGCCCCGAGTACGCCTTGGCGAAGGGCACCAGGTTGCGTTCGCGGCTGCCCGGAGGGTTGTCCCAGACGGCGAAGGTGTAGTCGCTGTACAAGCTGGCGCGGCGGCCATGGCCGCGCTGGGCGTAGATCAACACGGCGTCGACGCTGAACGGATCGATTTTCCATTTCCACCACACCCCCATGTCCTTGGTCCGGCCGACGCCATACAACGCGTTACGAGCCTTGAGCATCATCCCCTCGACACCCAGGCTGCGGGACGCTTCGCGCTGACGGGCAAGGTCGAGCCAGTCCTGGCCGGTCACGACCGGCGACGGCAACAGGACCGGGCTGTGACAGTGGGCAATCAGGGTCTCCAGTCGCTCGCGTCGCTCGGCCTGGGGACGGCTGCGCCAATCCTCCTCTTGCCACTCCAGCAGATCGTAGGCCATCACCACCACGGGCGCTTCTTCGAGAACTTTCTTGCTCAGGGTCTTGCGGCCAATACGCTGTTGCAGCAGGGCGAAGGGCTGTACCGAGGGTTGCAGGGGCGTATCCGGGTCGAAAGCTTGAGCAGTGAGCGGCTGCGAAGATTTCCAGACCACGATCTCGCCGTCGATCACCGTGCCATCGGGTAACGCCTGGGCCAGGGGATGAAGCTCGGGGAAGCGTTCGGTCACCAGCTCTTCACCCCGTGACCAGACCCACAGATGGCCGTCGCGCTTGATCACCTGGGATCGGATGCCGTCCCACTTCCACTCCACTTGCCAGTCGCTGGCCGGCCCCAGCAGCGTGTCGAACTGTTCCACCGGGGCGGACAACGCATGGGCCAGGAAAAACGGGTAAGGCTGGCCGCCACGTTGGGCATGCTCGTCCTCCGATTCGCTCGCGATCAGCTTCAGGTAGTTGGCGGCCGTCGGGCGATGGGACAGGTCGGTGTAACCCACCAGGCGCTGGGCCACCCGTTTGCTGTCCAGCCCTGCCATTGCGGCCAGCGCCCGGGTCACCAGCAGCTTGGACACACCGACCCGGAAGCTGCCCGTGATGAGCTTGATGCAGAGCATCAGGCTCGGCCGGTCGAGTTGCGCCCACAGCGCCGGCAGCTGCACCGCCAGCACTTCAGGCGATTCACCGCGCAAGGGCAGCAGTTTTTCTTCGATCCACACTGCCAGGCCTTCGTCGGAACGGTACGGCGACTCCGGCAGCACCAGCGAGATGGTTTCCGCGAGGTCGCCCACAGCCTGGTAACTTTCCTCGAACAGCCAAAGTGACAACCCGGACACTTGCACCGCCAGTTCCCGGAGGATTTTCACCGGCACCAATTGCCGTGGACGCCCGCCGGACAGGAAGTACACGGCCCATGCCGCATCCTGAGGGGGGGCCTGGGTGAAGTAGTTCTGCATGGCGGCCAGCTTGGCATTGCTGGAGGTGGTTGCATCGAGATCGGCATACAGCTCGGCGAAGGCCTTCATGACGCGTCCTCGTCGGAGTGGGGCGTGGCGGTGACGAGCTCTTCTTCATCGTCGCCGTATTCGGTGGTGAACCCCTGGGCGTCGAGGCCGAGCTCGCGCAAGTGCCGCACGAGCACGCCAACCGACCCATGGGTGACCATGACTCGCTCCGCGCCGGTCTGTTCGATGGCCCATAGCAGACCGGGCCAGTCAGCGTGATCGGACAGCACGAATCCCCGGTCCACGCCTCTTCGCCGGCGAGTGCCGCGCAGGCGCATCCAGCCGCTGGCGAACGCATCACTGTAATCTCCGAAGCGACGCATCCAGGTACTGCCACCGGCCGAGGGTGGGGCGATGACCAGGGCCTGGGCCATGATCGGGTCGTTCCTTTTGATGTCGCCGGCATAAATCGTCGGTGGCAAATACACCCCGGCGTCGCGGTAGACACGGTTCAACGGTTCGACCGCGCCGTGGGCGAGGATGGGCCCGAGGCTTGCGTCAATGCCGTGGAGAATTCGCTGGGCCTTGCCGAAGGAGTAGCAGAACAACACGCTGGCCCGGCCGGCCGCTATGTTGCCGCGCCACCACTGGTTGATTTCATCGAATATCTGCGCCTGGGGCTGCCAGCGATAGATCGGCAGGCCGAAGGTGGATTCGGTGATGAACGTATGACATTTCACCGGTTCGAACGCGGCACACGTGCCGTCGGGTTCCACCTTGTAGTCCCCGGACGCCACCCAGACCTCGCCTTCATATTCCAGTCTCACCTGAGCCGACCCCAACACATGGCCGGCAGGGTGGAAACTCAAGGTCACGCCGTGGTGGTGGAGGCGTTCGCCATAGGGCAGTGTTTGCAGGTTGATGGCCTGGCCCAGTCGTGAACGCAGGATGCCTTCGCCGGGGGCCGCGGCCAGGTAATGCTGGTTGCCGCTGCGGGCATGGTCGCCGTGAGCATGGGTGATGACCGAGCGTTCCACTGGTCGCCAGGGGTCGATGTAGAAATCTCCGGGCGGGCAATACAGGCCTTCGGGGCGGGCAATGACAAGATCCATGCTATCACCGGGGCGATGGGCTTGTCAGGTAGAGGTGGGCGCGGGGGGAGAAGTTCTATCGGGTTTGCGGCGACGCCAGGAACATGCAGGCCATTTGTGGCGAGGGGGTAAATCCCCTCGCCACGGGCAAGTTATTTGCCCGGTGTCAGGGTCAGTCGCGTCTTGCCATATGCCCGATCAAAGTTCTGCGGTTGCAGTGGCAGGCTCTGGTATTGCCCCTTGATCCATGGATCGATGCCATTGATGTAGTTCGGGCTGGCCGGGTTGCCTGACTGACCGATGCCGCCCTGGATCATCAACGGTTCGGGCTGGCCGAAGTCAACGATAAAGCGCGTAGTCGGCGCCTGGGTGGTGTTGAAATCCTGACCCAGGGCGAATGCCGCGGTATTGAGCGTGGTCGCGTCGCCACCGGCCGGCAGCGGGCCGCGCACGGTTTGACCGCCGGCATTCTTCCACTCGTAGCGGTGCAATTTGCCCCACTGCCAGGCGTTGTGGTCGCCGCCCAACTGGCTTTCCCCGGCCGTGATGGTGGCTGCCAGACTGCGGGCCAGGATGATGGCCTTGTCTTCCTTCTGCGCCGTACGCACATCGTCCCAAAACGGACTGTCTTCACGACCGAGCAGATGATCGACCTGGGCCGAGTAGGACAATTGACCGTTGGCGACCAGCGCTTTCCAGGCGGGGCTGCTTTCCGGGCCCAGTTCGTCGAGGAAGATCTGTTTCATGCTTTGCTGCAGGAACAGTTCATAGATCGCCGCATCGGCGGAAACCGGGCTGAGCCGACCGTCGAACGCCATCAGCCGGGTGTAGGCCTCTCGGGCCTTGGCCCGCTCAGCCGTTGGCAATGCCTCGATCGCCTGCTTGAGCGGCAGGGCCATGCCCGGCGCTTCAAAGACCTTCTTGAGCTTGGCGGCCAATGGCGTGGTCTGGTCGTATTGCATCGCGGTCAGGCTGCGGGCGTCATGCTTGCCCGCACCGGCCAGTTCGGCCAGCCGCTCGCGACGCTCCGGTGCAGCCCAGGAGTTGGACAACTGCATGCCGTAGCCGTGGGGAATGACCCGCTGGTTGGCGTTGCCGAGCCAGCCCTGGGCCGGGTCCTGGTCGTAGGGATGCGCCATCGGGTCGGCGTAACCCTCCCAGTCATAGCGACCTTCCCAGCCCGGCGACGGCAGCAGGCCTTCGCCTTCGCGGCGGTTCGGATAGCGACCGGTGACCTGCCAGCCAATGTGGCTGGCGTCGGCAAAGATCAGGTTCGTCGCCAGGGCGCGGACTTCACGGCTGGCATCGGAGGCTTTCTCGGCATTCTGCGCACGGGACAGATCGAAGAGTGCGTCCAGGGTCTTGTCGTCGGCCAAGCCCGGCGTCTGCAAGGCCAGACCAAAGCCATTGGCCATTGCGGTGCCTTGGGCACTGTTGAGCAGCGGGCCATGGCGGGTTTCGAACACGGCTTCACGGATCGGTCGCTGGCCTTTGACGAAGTAGGTTTCGTTACGCACGCTCACCGGCTGCCATTTACCGTTGACCTCGTAGGACAGGCTGTTGCCCTGGCGGCGGATTTTCTCCAGGAACAGATCCTGGTTGTCCCCCAGCACGCTGGTCATGCTCCACGCCACGTTGCCATTGAAACCCGCCAGGATCATCGGAATGCCCGGTACGGAAAGCCCGGCGGCCTGGTATTTCGGGGCGCGGATCTGCACGGGTGCCCACGACGAAGGCGTGCTCAAGGGGCCATGGCTGTCGCTGGCCAGCAGGCTCTTGCCGCTGCGACTGCGTTGCGGGGCGATGACCCAGTCATTCGATGACCCCGCGCCTGGCAGGTTCAGCGCAGCCAACTGGCTGCTGGCGTTGCTGATTTCGTTCAAGCCCGGGACCTGGCCGTTGAGCCGGATGCCCTGGAGCTTGCCGGCTTCATCCAGGGGCAGTGGTTCGTCCGGATAGGATGGGGTCAGCCAGGCCAGTTTGTCGTTCGTGACCGTCTGGGCCAACACCAGGCTGGCGACTTCTTCCGGCAGGTTGGCCGATTGGCTGAAATTCAGCAGGCAGAACATCAAGGCCGAATCTTCCGGCTTCCAGTACTCGGGCTTGTAGCCCGTGGCGGCCAGGTCCGAAGGCAACTTGTCGCGGTAGCGGAACAGGTAGGCGTTGACGCCTCGGGCATAGACTTCAAAGAAGCGTTTGAGCCGCGGTGACGACGCCTTGTACAGCTCGTCGGCGCTTTTCTTCAGGTTGACGGCTCGCATGTAACGGTCGACATCCAGCCGGTCGGCCCCGGACAGTTCCGATAACCGTCCCTGGGCCAACAGGCGCAGGGTCACCATCTGGGTGATGCGGTCGCTGGCGTGGACGTAGCCGAGGGCGAACAGCGCGTCATGGAAACTGCTGCTTTCGATCAACGGCGTGCCCATGGCATTGCGCCGGATCGTGACGTTCTGCGCCAGCCCCTTGAGCGGCTGGACGCCGGAGGTGGGCGGGACCGTATCCTGGGTGTTCCAGGCCTGGCAACCGCTCAAACCGAGCACACCGGCCACCGCGGCGGCAACGCCGAGTCGGGGGAAGAAGAAATTAAAGGCTGGCGAGGCCATGGCAAAGCTCCTGCGGGAGGGGGCACCAAACGAAAGGCGCTACGTTAGTGAGCAGGAGAGGGCCGCGCAAGCGGGGGCAGGGGATATTTATGGATTTGTCGATGAAAGCCCCTCGCCGTGGCTTGCCCTCGGGACGAGAGGGTGCTCAAGTGTGGCGTTTCAATGACTGCCAGAGAGTAAACCGGCATGGAGCTAAAGACAGACGCGGCGCTGATTCTCATCGATCAACAAAAAGGCATCCTGCATCCCAGGCTCGGTCCGCGTAACAACCCCGAGGCGGAACTGCGCATGCTTGAGTTGCTAGCGCTCTGGCGACACTCGGCGCGTCCGGTGATCCATGTGCATCACCTGTCCCGCTCGCCGGATTCAGTGTTCTGGCCGGGGCAATCGGGCGTGGAGGTGCAGGAGCGATTCGCGCCGCTCGCCGGAGAAAGGCTCATTCAAAAACAGGTACCGGACGCATTCAGCGGCACCCGGCTGGAGGCGGACCTGCGCAGCGCCGGGATCGGGCAGCTGGTGATCGTGGGCGTGGCGACGCATAACTCGGTGGAGTCCACGGCGCGCACGGCCGGCAACCTGGGCTTCGAAACGTGGGTCGTCGAAGACGCATGCTTCACGTTCGACAAGGCCGATTATTTCGGTAACGCCCGTTCGGCGGATGAGGTGCACGCGATGTCACTGGGCAACCTGCATGGAGAGTATGCGACGGTGATCAGCGCGAGGCGGATTCTGGAAGCAGGCTGATACTGCGGCATTGGCTGTGCCGGCGTCATCGCGGGCAAGCCATGCTCCCACATGCTTATCGCCGATTCTGTGGGAGCGAGACCTGCTCGCGATGGCGTTTCAACGGGAGAACCGCTGAATCAAGCCCCGTGGCACTTCTTGAACTTCTTGCCATTGCCACATGGGCAAGGGTCGTTGCGGCCTACATCCTTCAGGGCGTTGCGCACCGGTTCCTGGTGGGCGTGGCCGCAGTGCGGACCATGGACGTGGCCGTGGTCATGATCGTGGTGATGGTCATGGTCGTGGTTGCAATCGGGGCCATGGACGTGGGGTTGTTGGGTCATCGGTGTCACTCCGCAATTAAATCGGCGGCGATTATCACGCCATTGCGCTCCAGGTGCACGTAGTGAGCGATGAATAATCCGGTTTCCAGCTCACCTTCCAAACGATAGGGGATCTGCTGCCGGGGTTCCCCGAGCAACTTCACCACTTCCCGCACCTGTGGCCACAGGTTGGTCCGGATCGGCACCTGAAAGTAGCCACTGTCTCGCGCGGGCACCGTGAACCAGTGCTCGTGCTCGCCGTCGGTCAGCAACAGGTCCGCGAGATGGATCCGGTACGTCAGGCCTCGCACGGTCAGGTCACTGTCGCCGGGGTTGTCGACCCGAAAGTGCAACATGAATCGCTGTTCCAGCAACCGTGCACGGATGACTTCGACCTTGACCAGATGCACCTGCGGTTCGGGAGGCTCGTCACCCTGCCAGGAGGCACAGCTGCCGAGCCCGATGAAGAGCAGCAGGCAGGCGATGCGTAGCAGGGGTGATGAGTAGGTCATGTCCGCGCCTCTGGTCTATCTCCAGTCTAGCCCGCCGGCAAACGCAAGAGGCGTCGGACGATTCCGGTATCAGCGGAAGTAGCTCGCGCAACACTTCTTGAACTTGTGCCCGCTGCCACAAGGGCAGCTGTCGTTGCGTCCGGTCTTGACCGGGACAGTCGGATCGATGAAATACCAGCGCCCGCCGTTCTGCACGAATGAAGACTGCTCGCGATGGCTGTGTTCCCCCTGGCCGTCGTGCCAGCGCGCCGTGAACGTGACAAAGGCGTGTTCCGGTTGGCCGCCGAAGACCTCGCTGCTTTCCACTTCCAGCCCGAGCCAGGTGCTCTTGGCGCTCCATTCGCTCATCGCCTGGCGGTCGAGCCCGTCCTGCTGGGCAGGCAGGGTGGTCGCCACCAGATAATCCACCAGACCGAGCACGTAGGCGCTGTAGCGCGAGCGCATCAAGGCTTCGGCGCAGGGCGCCGGGTGACCGTCGTGATAATGGCCGCAGCACGCGTCCAGTGGGTTGCCACTGCCGCAGGGGCAAATGGTTGTCTGCAGGCTTATGTTCACAGCTCTACCACCAATATTTTCCAAAGTTTTCCGGGTTGGCCCAAAAGCGTGAGTTGAGCCAGTCCGGGACCTGTTTGTATTCAAGCAGATCGTAGGTGAACAGGGTCAGCACCTGCTCCCCGCGCTGGAACCGCTCGCTGGCCTGCAGGGCCAGGGAAAAGAAGTCTGTTTCCTGCCAGCCACAGGCTTTGAGGTCCGCCAGCACGGCGATACGGCTGGCGTTGAGGTTGCGGATCCCGCCCAGCAGGTTCAGACCGTCGCGCTTGGGCAAATGCTCCAGGCAATCGAGCGCCAGGGCCAGGTCGAAGCGTTGCGTGGCGACATCCGTTGGCAGCGGGCCAGGGGCCGCCAGAACCACTTGGGTATCGGGGTGTGCCTGTTGAAATGCTTCCAGCGCGGGAAAGCCGCTTGCGCCGATCAGCAACAGTTTTCGCGGGGCGTAGCGATCAAGCACGGCGGCCAGGGCTTGCTGGGGCGTGCGCGAAGAAATGGCAGCGGTCATCGAGGTTCCTCAATCAGAGCCCTCACGATAGCCTGCTCAGACCACATGGCCTAGAGCGGTTTGCGCTTAAAAGTGCCGAACGGCCGCAAATACGAGGCAAACCCTGGGGTAGTCAGGCGCTGGCGCGGATCCCGACTCGGGTCTTTACTCCCCTGAATCGGTGCAAAGCCGATTCCTCAAGGAGAAGAACCAATGAACAGCGTTCGGACAGTGTTACCCCTGGTTCTGCTAACCAGTGTGTTGACTGGTTGCGCAGGTTTGCAAAAAACCGACTGGCCGATCTGTGCGGCCACGGGTGGTGTCGTTGGCGCGGGATTGGGCGCCATCGAAAGCAGTTCCTGGATCGGCCCTGGTGCGCTGGTGGCAGGCACTGTGGCGGGCGCCTGGTGCTGGGCCCATGGCGACGGCGACGAGGATGGCGACGGCGTGCCGGACAGCCGCGACAAGTGCCCCGGCACGCCGAAGGGCGTGCAGGTCGATGCCGACGGTTGCCCGCCGCCCGCACCGGCGCCCGCGGTTGAAGAACCGGTTGTGGTCAGGGAAGAGACCATCGTGATCCGCGATGTGCACTTCGAATTCAACAAGGCCACGTTGACTCCATCCGACAAGGAGGCGCTGAGCGCCGTTGCGACCCGGCTGAAACAGGAGTCATCAACCGTACAGCTGCGGGTAACCGGTCATACCGACAGCGTTGGCAGCAATGCCTACAACCAACGCCTGTCAGAGAAGCGAGCCAATTCAGTGGTCAACTACCTGGTTGAAAGCGGCGTGCCTCGCGCCAGCTTCGTCTCGGTAGCCGGTGCCGGTGAGAGCCAGCCGGTGGCGGACAACAAGACTGCCGACGGGCGTGCCATGAACCGCCGTACGGAAATCAAGATCAACCGTTGAAAGCCCGGTGCGAGGGGGCATGCTCCCTCGCACCGGCAAGCGCTCTTGTCCCCTGGATTAAATTTGCCGCAGCCTCTGGCTTAACCTGTGGGCAAGCCGTTACTGTGCATGCAAAGAATAATTCCCACCGAGGGGCGTATGAAGGTGTTTTGCGGGTTGGGGCGCTTGTTGACCCTGCTGTTCTGGCTGGTGGTGCTGGTCAATCTGGTCCTGCCGTTCGTTTATCCGCTGCACCTGCTGGTCAACCTTGCCGGCGCGCTGTTGCTGGCGGTCCATCTGTTGGAACTGCTGCTCTTCAGGGCCCATTTTCGCCACTCGCGCGCGCCTGGCCGTGATCGCCTCAGGGTGCTGCTGTTCGGCATTTTTCACTTGCAAACCCTTCCGACCGCCGCAGAGGCTTCCCATGCGTAAATTGTGTCTGCTCGCTGCACTCGTCTGTCCGTGGGCATCTGCCCAAGTGCTCCAGGTGGAAAGTCATTCGCTGATGCGCCTGCCCAATACCACCAGCACCCTGACTCTGGAACGGCTGGAGGTGGCTGATTACGGGACATTGCTGGTGCCTTCGAATGTGACTCAATTGTCGATTGGGCAACTGCACCTGGGACGTGAGGCGCGGATCGCCATCGTGCCTTCACAGCAGGCGCTGGAGATGAGCGTGACCCAGGCTGAACTGGCCGATGGCAGCCAGATTACTGCCCGTGGTGCGCCAGGGACCTATACGAAGGCAGCGCTGCCGGGGCGCAACCTCAACCTGCGCTTCAATGCCTTGAACGCACCGTTGTTGTCGGTGGATGCCCGCGGTGGTACCGGCGCGCCGGGTTATGTAGGCCTTGACGGTGCCAATGGGCAGGCTCCGGGGTGCACCTGGGGTTCGGCGGGGCGCGGTGCCGACGGCAGCAATGGCAGCGATGGCCAGCCTGGCGCGGCCGGCGCCCTGGTGCGCCTCGAACTGCCCCGAGACTACCCGCAAGCGCAGATCAAAGTCGCGGTGGACGGTGGCGCGGGCGGCGCGCCAGGATCGGGTGGAAAACCCGGCGCCGGCGGCAAGGCCAAGGGCTGCCTGGTCTACACCGCCGACGGTGGCAAAAGCGGTCGCCCCGGCGCCGATGGCAAGCCCGGGCCTGCCGGCGCTGCGGGTGCGGTGACCGTGCAACGCTTCTAGGCCTTGTGGGAGCGGGCTTGCTCGCGAAGAGGGCGTGTCAGGTTATTCAATACTGACTGACCCACCGTCTTCGCGAGCAAGCCCGCTCCCACAGGTGCGGTGCAACGCCTGATGATACTCAGAACATCGGTCGCGCCGCGCCAATCGCCACCACCAGCAACCCGATCAACAGATTGATTCCCACCAAGCGACGAATCTTGCCCAGCACCGCCGCACCCGCCGGCCAGTCCTGCGCCACCACGGCGTTACGCAACGACGGCAACTGCAAGCCCTGGATGCGGATGAACAACGCCGTCATCACCACATACAACCCCATCATGACCTGCACGTAACGCGGCGCGGTTTCGAAACCGGCGAAGCGCACATGGATGAGGCCTACACCGCTGATCGGCAAAATCACCACCGCGACCCAGACCCAAACGAAAAAACGTTGAAACACTTCGACCCATAATCCGAGCCTGGCAGGCCCCTCCAAAGCCGTCACTGCGGCGGGGCGCAGGACCATCCAGGCAAAGAACATCCCGCCGACCCAGGTCAGGGCCGCCAATAAATGCAGGGTGTAGATGAAGGCAAAAAGTGTCATTGAGTTACTCCGTTCTGCGCGGGACTGATTAGCGGGGTATGATAGCCGCCGATCCGAACCACTGAAAATTTATCCAGCGTTTTCCAGCGCCCGACCATTCATGATCAGCACCGAACTCAAAACCACGATCCAGGGCGCCTATTCGCGTTTTCTCGAAGCCAAGAGCCTCAAGCCGCGTTACGGCCAGCGCCTGATGATTGCCGAAGTGGCAAAAGTCCTGGGTGACATCGACACCGACGATGAAGGCCGGCGCAATGGCGAGCCTGCCGTCGTGGCGGTGGAGGCGGGCACCGGCACCGGCAAGACCGTTGCCTACAGCCTGGCGGCGATTCCCACAGCCAAGGCCGCCGGCAAACGTCTGGTGATCGCCACGGCCACGGTCGCCCTGCAGGAGCAGATCGTCTACAAGGACCTGCCCGACCTGATGCGCAACAGCGGGTTGAATTTCAGCTTCGCGCTGGCCAAGGGGCGTGGGCGCTACATGTGCCTGTCCAAGCTGGACATGCTGTTGCAGGAAGGCCAGGCGCAGACCGCTACGGCCCAGCTGTTCGAGGAAGAAGGCTTCAAGATCGAAGTCGACGAAGCCAGCCAGAAGCTGTTCACCAGCATGATCGAGAAGCTCGCCGGCAATAAGTGGGATGGCGACCGCGACAGCTGGCCCACCACACTGGAAGATGCCGATTGGGCCCGCCTGACCACCGACCACAGCCAATGCACCAACCGTCATTGCCCGAACTTCGGCCAGTGCGCGTTCTACAAGGCCCGTGAAGGCATGGGCAAGGTCGACGTGATCGTCACCAACCACGACATGGTCCTGGCCGACCTGGCCCTGGGAGGCGGTGCCGTGCTGCCGGACCCTCGCGACACGGTGTACGTGTTCGACGAGGGCCACCACTTGCCGGACAAGGCCATCGGGCATTTCGCCCACTACACCCGGTTGCGCTCCACCGCCGACTGGCTGGAGACGACCGCCAAGAACCTCACCAAGCTGTTGGCCCAACATCCGTTGCCGGGTGACTTGGGCAAGTTCATCGAGCAGGTACCGGAGCTGGCGCGGGAGATCAAGACGAACCAGCAGTTCATGTTCACCGCCTGCGAGCAGATCGCCGACTTCAAGCCCGGCGAAGACGTCGAGGGCCGCGAGCGGCCACGGCATCGTTTCGTCGGTGGGATCATCCCCGAGCACATGCGCGAAATGGGCATCGAGCTCAAGAAGGGCTTCGCCCGCCTGACCGACCTGTTCACGCGCCTGACCGACCTGCTCAAGGAAGGCATGGACGGCGAGGTGAACATCGGTATTGCCAGCAACCAGGCCGAGGAGTGGTACCCGTTGTTCGGCAGCCTGCTGTCCCGTTCCCAGGGCAACTGGGAGCTCTGGACGGCGTTCACCACCGAAGATCCGGAAGACAACCCGCCGATGGCGCGGTGGCTGACCCTGGCCGAGAGCGGTTCGCTGTTCGATATCGAGGTCAATGCCAGCCCGATCCTGGCGGCGGACATGTTGCGCCGTAACCTGTGGAACGTGGCCTACGGTGCGCTGGTGACGTCCGCCACGCTGACCGCCCTGGGCACGTTCGATCGCTTCCGCATGCGTGCAGGCCTGCCGAAAACGGCCGTGACCGCCGTGGTCCCGAGCCCCTTCCATCATGCCGACGCCGGCGTGTTGCGCGTACCGGATCTCAGGGCCGATCCACGGGATGCCGCCGCCCACACCGCTGCCATCATTCGTGACCTCCCGGCACTGGTGGAAGGCTCGCGGGGCACCCTGGTGCTGTTTTCCTCGCGCAAGCAGATGCAAGACGTGTTCGACGGTCTCGACCGCGACTGGCGCAAGCAGGTGTTCATCCAGGGCAACCTGTCGAAACAGGAAACCCTGAACAAGCACAAGGCGCGGGTCGACGGTGGTGATTCCAGCGTATTGTTCGGCCTGGCGAGTTTTGCCGAGGGCGTGGACCTGCCCGGTGCCTACTGCGAGCACGTGGTCATCGCCAAAATCCCGTTCTCGGTCCCGGACGACCCGGTGGAAGCCGCGCTGGCCGAATGGATCGAAGCTCGCGGTGGTAATCCCTTCATGGAGATCTCGGTGCCGGATGCCTCGCTGAAGCTGGTCCAGGCCTGTGGCCGGTTGCTGCGCACCGAAGAGGACCGCGGCACCATCACCTTGCTCGATCGCCGACTGGTGACCCAGCGCTATGGCAAGGCCATCCTCAACGCGTTGCCGCCGTTCCGGCGGGAAATTTCCTGATGGTCACGGCGAATAATCGTCCGTGACCAGCCGTCCCATGACGGTTTTCAAAAAGCTCAATGGCTGAAACAATGCGCCCACGCTAAAAGTCTTTGTTTCAAAGGAGTTGCGAGTGCAGATTCAAGGTCATTATGAACTTCAGTTCGAGGCCGTTCGTGAAGCGTTCGCGGCGTTGTTCGATGATCCCCAGGAGCGCGGCGCGGCGTTGTGCATCCAGGTGGGCGGCCGGACGGTGATCGATCTGTGGGCCGGTACGGCCGACAAGGACGGCCACGAAGCCTGGCACAGCGATACCATCGCGAATCTGTTTTCCTGCACCAAGACCTTTACGGCCGTTACGGCCCTGCAACTGGTGGCCGAGGGCAAGTTGCAACTGGACGCCCCGGTCGCCCGGTATTGGCCTGAGTTTGCCGCCGCCGGCAAACAAGCCATCACCTTGCGTCAATTGCTCTGTCATCAGGCCGGCCTGCCGGCGCTGCGTGAGTTGCTGGCGCCCGAGGCGCTGTATGACTGGCAGACCATGGTCGATGCGCTGGCGGCCGAAACGCCCTGGTGGACACCCGGCGAGGGCCATGGCTACGCCGCGATTACCTACGGCTGGCTGATCGGCGAATTGCTGCGTCGGGCGGATGGCCGCGGGCCTGGCGAGTCCATCGTGGCCCGGGTTGCCAGGCCGCTGGGGCTGGACTTTCATGTGGGGCTGGCCGATGCGGAGTTTCACCGCGTGGCCCACATCGCCCGGGGCAAAGGCAATGTCGGCGATGCCGCCGCACAGCGGCTGTTACAAGTGACGATGCGTGAGCCCACGGCGATGACCACGCGAGCCTTCACCAACCCACCCTCGATCATGACCAGCACCAACAAACCGGAGTGGCGGCGTATGCAGCAGCCGGCCGCCAACGGCCATGGCAACGCCCGTAGCCTGGCAGGGTTCTACGCAGGCCTGCTGGACGGCAGCCTGCTGGAAGGCGAAATGCTCGATGAGCTGACCCGCCTGCACAGTTTCGGCGACGACAAAACGTTATTGACCCAGACCCGTTTCGGCCTGGGTTGCATGCTCGACCAACCGGACGTACCGAACGCGACCTACGGCCTGGGGCCCCGGGCCTTCGGTCATCCGGGGGCAGGGGGTTCCATTGGCTTTGCCGATCCGGAGCATGACGTGGCGTTCGGTTTTGTGACCAATACGCTTGGCCCTTATGTGCTGATGGACCCGCGCGCGCAGAACCTGGCGAGGGTGCTTGCCACTTGTCTGTAAAGCTTCTTCGAGAAAGCGGGCACAGGAACCTCGTGTCCTTTTTTGTTTCAAAGCGTCTGTTTATGCGCCCCGAGCAGGGGGCTGTATTTTCATTTACATCATTTTGTGGATATCCAATGTCATCGAATAAAACCCTCGCTCTGGCGCTGTGCTTCGTTGTTACCGGTTGCGCGCAAACTCCACAGAATGATGCCGAGGGCGGTGGTGGCTGGTGGCCATTTGGCTCGTCCGACAAGGTGGCGACCAAGGAAGCGGCGCCTGCGGCTCCCCTGAAGCCGGAAGCCAAGGCTCCTGCCGACGTTGCGAAGGCAGAAACGCAAAGCGGCGGCAAGTGGTGGTGGCCGTTTGGCGATAAGGAGCAGGAAACCGTCAAGGCGGCACCGCTGCCCGACCCGAAAATCACCCAGGCCTGGCTCGACGACTACGAGCCGAAGCTGCGCACGGCCATCAAGGACAGCAAGCTCGAGCTTGAGCGTCGCGATAACGTGCTGGTGGTCACCGCACCGGTCGACAGCTCCTTCAACCCGGACCGTCCGGCCATGCTGCTGCCCGTGACCCTCGGCCCGTTTACCCGCGTGGCGAAGGTCCTCGAAGCCGATCCGAAAGCGGCCGTGCTGATTCTCGGTCACGCCGACACTTCGGGAGCGGCACCGGCCAACCTGAAACTCAGCCAGGAACGTGCCCAGTCCGTGGCAGCGATTTTCCGTCTCAGCGGTTTGCAGCGTGATCGCCTGATGTTGCGGGGCATGGGCTCTGTAGAGCCGCGTGCAGCCAACGACAGTGTGGAAGGCCGTGCCTTGAACCGTCGTGTAGAGCTGTTGGTTACGCCGCAAAGTACCCTGGTCGCACTGCTGAGCAAATACAACATGCCAGCCCCGGCGCCGGTTACGATGGTGGCCGCCCAGGATGTGAAGCCTGCAACCCCGGCTCCTGCGCCTGTCACCAAGAAGACTACGACTGCGGCTGCCAAAAAAGCTCCGGTCAAAAAGACCCCGGCCAAGGCTCCGGTCAAGGCTCCGGCAAAGAAAGCCCCAGCCAAGAAGGCCACCCCGGCGAAGAAACCCGAACCGGCCAAAGCCGCCACCGATACCAAGAAAGTCGCGGCCGCCGATACCTCCAAGCAGTGATGGGCGAACCACAAGGAGTGCGCCATGACCCAAACGCTGGCTGATATGCGCCGCGACTACACCCGCGACGGCCTGACCGAGGCGCAAGCCCCGGCCGAGCCGTTTGCGCTGTTCCACCAATGGTTCGCCGAGGCGGTGAAAACCGAACAGGCCCCGGTGGAGGCCAACGCCATGACCCTGGCGACGGTGGACGCCGACGGACGTCCTCATTGTCGCATCCTGCTACTCAAAGGCCTGGATGCCCAAGGCTTCACATTCTTCACCAACTACGACAGCGCCAAGGGTCAGCATCTGGCCGCGAATCCGTTTGCGGCGATGACTTTTTTCTGGCCGACCCTTGAGCGTCAGGTGCGCATCGAGGGCAAAGTAGTGAAGGTGACGGCGCAGGAATCGGATGCCTACTACCAGGTACGTCCTTTGGGCAGCCGTCTCGGCGCCTGGGCTTCACCGCAGAGCCGGGTGATTGCCGGGCGTCATGAGCTGGAGGACTTGCTCAAGGCCACTGAACAGCGTTTCAGTGACAGTCAGCCGCATTGCCCTGAGCATTGGGGTGGTTACCGTTTGTTACCTGAACGCATCGAGTTCTGGCAAGGCCGCCCAAGTCGCCTGCATGATCGTCTCAATTATCGCTTGCAGGGGACGGACTGGACTCGCGAGCGTCTGGCGCCTTAGCGGAGTAACCCGCCGCAGCGGCTTCAAGCCATTGCGGCAGGTCCCGGCGCTTGATTCGCAACTCCCGGGCGCGGACCAGCTGTCGCAGCATGTAGTCCTTTTTCTGCTCGTCCCGCCCCGCCAATGACAGCGCCAGGTCGCGGTCCGCCCAGCGTTTGATCCGCACGTAAAGCCACCAGTGAAAGTACAGGCCGGCGACGGTGGTCGCGACGATGATGAAGTAATCCATGAAAAATCCTTGGGCCGATGACGCAGGTTTCGTAAATTGGCGCTACTGTTTCTGGAATTTCCTGGGTGTGCCTGTATCCCACCTGAATGAAAACAGTTTTATCCCGGCGAGGCCGTGACAGGCGTCAAGCTGCGGAGTTTAATGGATACCTGTCTTTTGGAGTTTGATGCTATGCGTAAGTCTGTTTTGCTGGTTGCTTCCTTTTCCACGATGGCGATGTTGCTCACGGGTTGTCAGTCGAGCCTGACCGGTGACTCCTATTCCCGTGACGAAGCGCGTCGCGTGCAGACGATTCGCATGGGGACCATCGAATCCCTGCGTCCGGTCAAGATCGAAGGCACCAAGACCCCGATCGGCGGTGCTGCCGGTGCGGTGGTGGGTGGTGTTGGCGGCAGCGCCATTGGTGGCGGTCGCGGCAGTATCGTCGCCGCGGTGATTGGCGCCGTGGCCGGCGGCCTGATCGGCTCCGCCACCGAAGAAGGCCTGACCCGCACCCAGGGCGTGGAAATCACCGTCCGCGAAGACGACGGCAGCATGCGCGCCTACGTGCAACAGGTTCAGGAAAACGAAGTATTCCGCGTGGGTGAGCGGGTTCGTATTTCCACTGTAGGTGGGACGAGCCGCGTATCGCACTAAGCTTGAAGGGTATGAGAAAACGGCGCCGTTCCCGCAGGAACGGCGCCGTTTTTTTTGATAGCTATGGGCGTACTTAACGGAGCGCCCATGCACGTGCATGCTCTGTCTTTGCTTTTGCTTTTGCTTTTGCTTTTGCTTTTGCTTTTGCTTTTGCTTTTGCTTTTGATCTTGGACGCCCCATTAACCACAAGGGCCGAACGCAGGCATTGCGCAGTGAGCATCCCGGCATGGATGCCGGGATAGCCGCGCTGGGCCATGGATGGCCCTTCGCGGCGGGCCCACGGAGCAATGCCGGAGTGAGGGAACACCTCGCGTAAGCGAGGTGCCCAGTGGTGGGGCGAGGCGCTTTTGGTTACTTTTGGCGCCTTTTCAAAAGTGACCCGCCGTAAGGGCGGAACCGCCAGCCGCCATTACCGCAGAAACGGATATACACCCCCTTACCGATCCCACTCCCCCAAATTAGCCGGAAATCTGAAAATCGCATTCTGGAATATAAAAGCGCGTATCGAGCATTTTTTCCAGTTGGGCGATTTGTTCTTCATTCAAGTCGTACCCGAACAATTCATCTTCCGGTTTTGTCCACTTCATGATTTTTCTTAGTTCTTTGACGTGCTCCGAAGGAACGGTTATCGAGAACCTGAAATCCTCCGTAGATTTGTCAAATGCACAAATTTCAAAAGTCATGGTTCGATCCTTCGCTTTGGATTGGCTGGTTTTGTTTGTACGCCGGTGTCAGGGTCATATTCGCCAAGGTGACGACCTCTTTTATCGTAAGTTTCTAGCGCGCCGTGCTGATAGTCCCATTCTAAAATCCTCCCATCGCCCAATTTCCAACGCTTGCGCAATCCACCGCCCTTAACTCTGGTTTTCTGCTTTGCAAGGATTGCATCTGGATAAGCCAATAAGAATTTTGGGGCCGGGTGGTAATCATGACGAGCAACACTCACAACCACATAAACCGGCCGAACCCCCGAATCCGCCGGAAACACCAGAATGAAATCCTTGTATTCCGGCGGATAGATCGGGTCGACGATAATGCTGTCGGCCATGGGCGTAGGCGGATAGATCCAAACGGTGGGCGTCTGGGGCGCCGCTTCCAGCGCCGGGATGCCCAAGGTGTCGGACGGATCGATGGCCGGGGTCCAGATCAGTTCGATACCGTCGCCCAGGTCGGCGACGAATTGGTCGGCTCGTGGCGTGAACTGGACGACGTCGACCATTTCCCAATCGCGATTGTGGCCGGTGTAGTAGCCATAGCCCTTGAGGCTGCCGTCTGCCCGTTGTTCGACATGCAGGCGCATGCGGCTTCGGGCCTGTTTGAGGTTGCGCAGCTGCTCCTCGGAATAGAGCGCGCTGTCGCCGAGGTTGGAGGGCCAGAGCAGCGCGACGATGCCGCTCAGAAGGGCTGCACCGACCGTGCCGCCGGCAACTCCGGCCGTGGAAGCGGCGGACCCGCCCAGTGCGAACCTGCCCACAGCGACCGGCGTTGCTCCCGCGCCAATCCGCTTGAGAGGGATCGTGCCGGATGGAGAGGGCGTCTCACCGCCTAGCCACACCAGATCGCCGTACTGCTTGACCAGTTCTGCCGGTAGATAACCGTTGGGGTTGTTGTAATCGGTGATCGCGTTGGGCAGGTTGCAGCTTTTGGCAAATACGCTGCCGGTGATGGGACGTGTTGTTCTGCCGACTGTGATCCGGCGCCGTTCTGCATAGGCCGTCTGCCGGGCCAGCATGGCTTCATAGGTCTGTTGCCGGGCTTCGCGCTCAGCAAGCTCGCTGGGCGTCATGTCCCGATAGATGACGTAATGTCCGTCGCCGCCGGGTGGGTTTCTTACCTTGGGAATATCGTTTGGGTGTGTCACGAAGTTGCGAATCTCATCCGTTCAGGGCAGGACGGACGCTAACCCAGTGACAGAAGGTGGGGCTGTAGGAAGTTTCCTTGGTGGTCGCTCCGTTTTCATCAGGCCCCGTAGGGCCTGATTTGTGGGGCGTATCAGGAAGGCAGTGCACTACGCTTGCGACTGGCCGCTGCAGTGACCGCATAACCCAACAATGCCGCGAGGATCGAGCCGGTGAGAATGCCCATCCGGTCCATGCCGGCATACTCGCTGGTACCCGGCTCGAAGGCCAGGGAGCCGACGAACAGGCTCATGGTGAAGCCGATACCGCACAGGATCGCCACACCCAGTATCTGGCCCCAATTGGCGCCGGCGGGCAGCCCGGCGATGCCGATTTTCACGGCCAGCCAGGTCAGGCCGAACACCCCGACGGTCTTGCCCAGCAACAGGCCGATGGCGATGCCCATCGGTACGTGGTGGGTGAAGCTTTCGAGGGTGACACCGCTCAAGGACAGGCCGGCATTGGCGAAGGCGAACAGCGGCAGGATGCCGTAGGCCACCCAGGGGTGCAGGGCATGTTCCAGGGCCAACAGCGGTGACGCCTCGGCGTTTCTCGTGCGCAGCGGAATGCAGAATGCCAGGGTGACGCCGGCTAACGTGGCGTGCACGCCGCTCTTGAGCACGCAAACCCAGAGAATCAGGCCTACGACCATGTAAGGACCCAGCTTGACCACGCCCATCCGGTTCATTGCCACCAGTACGGCGATGCAGGCCGCTGCCAGCATCAGCGAGAGCGTCGACAGGGCGCCCGAGTAGAAAACGGCGATGATGATAATGGCGCCCAGGTCGTCGATGATCGCCAGCGTCATCAGGAACAGCTTGAGCGATACCGGCACCCGCTTGCCCAGCAAGGCCAGCACTCCGAGGGCGAAAGCGATGTCGGTGGCCGTTGGAATCGCCCAGCCCGAAAGGGCCGCAGGATTGTCGCGGTTGAGAAACCAATAGATCAGGGCAGGCACCACCATACCGCCGATGGCCGCGGCTCCGGGCAGGACGATCTGCGAGGGTTTCGACAGTTGGCCGTCGAGCACCTCGCGCTTGACCTCGAGGCCGATGAGCAGGAAGAACAATGCCATCAGGCCGTCGTTGATCCACAGCAGCAGAGGCTTGGCGATCTTCAACGCGCCGACCTGAGCCACTACCGGGGTGTCCAGCAGGCCACCGTACAGCCAGGACAGGGGCGAGTTGTTGATGACCAGGGCCAGCACGGCGGCGGCGATCAGCAGCAGGCCACTGGCGGCTTCCAACTGAAAAAAACGTGTCAGAGAATTACGTAGAGGCAAGATCGCTCTCCATGTCGTCAATCAAAAAGTGGTCACACCCTAACCCGTACCGTTAGTTGTTAAAACAAAAGTTATATTCTTTTTTGTTATATGACGTTACAGCGCCTGAGGTTCGTTCGGGCAGATGCCGGGCATATTGGACCTTAGCTGTACCTGTGCGCGATGTAGTTTTTTTCCTAAGCTTGGGACTGGCTTTTCCGAATATGCGTTGTGCCTGACCGCCAGGCTTCCCCGCGTCGAACCGATCTGCGAGAAAACACATGAACGACCTCCGCCAGTGGGCACGCGAAGCGATTCGCATCATTGAAGCCGACTTCCAGCGCAGCGCCGATACCCACCTGATCCCGTTGCCACTGCCTGGCTTTCCGGGCATCGAGCTGTATTTCAAGGATGAATCCAGCCATCCCACCGGCAGCCTCAAGCACCGCCTGGCTCGCTCGCTGTTTCTCTACGCGTTGTGTAACGGCTGGCTTAAGCCCGGCGCGCCGGTGATCGAGGCGTCCAGCGGATCGACGGCGATTTCCGAAGCCTATTTCGCCCGGCTGCTGGGCCTGCCCTTCATCGCGGTGATGCCAGCGACCACCTCTCGGGAAAAAATCGCACAGATCGCTTTCTACGGAGGCCAGAGCCATCTGGTGGAGGATCCAACGCAGATCTACGCCGAGTCCGAGCGACTGGCGCGTGAGCATGACGGGCATTTCATTGATCAGTTCACCTACGCCGAACGCGCCACGGACTGGCGGGCCAATAACAACATCGCCGAGTCGATTTTCCAGCAGATGCGTTTCGAGCGGCATCCGGAGCCCAGCTGGTTGATCTCCAGCCCTGGCACCGGGGGCACCACCGCGACTCTGGGGCGCTACGTGCGCTATCGCCAGCATTGCACCCGGGTGCTGTGCGCCGACGCTGAGCGCTCGGTGTTCTTTGACTACTACCGCAGCGGCGATGCAAGCCTGCGCCTGGAGTGCGGTTCGCGGATCGAAGGCATTGGCCGTCCACGGGTCGAGGCGTCGTTCCTGCCCAAGGTCATCGATGCGATGGTCAAGGTACCGGACGCTTTATCGCTGGCCGCCATGCATTACCTGGCGCAACGCCTGGGTCGGCGGGTCGGCGGATCCAGCGGCACCAACCTGATCGGTGCGCTGATCGCCGCCAAGCGGATGAAGGAGGACGGGGAGTCGGGATCGATCGTGGCGATCCTGTGCGACGGTGGCGAGCGTTATGCCACGACCTATTACGATCCGGCCTGGCTCAAGGCACAGGGCTATGAATTGAGCGGATTGATGGATGCCGTGGCAGCGAGCGTGGAGCGCGGGGAGGCGTTGCCGGAGAGCGTGTTGCGGGCGGGGATTTGAATCACGAGGCGCTGGAGTTCCCTTGTGGGAGCGAGCAAGCTCGCTCCCACAAGGGGGAGTCAGGCCTTGAGGCCGAGAAGATCCCGCGCCACCGCCTCGGCAATCCGGATCCCGTCCACGCCTGCCGACAGGATCCCGCCTGCATAACCGGCGCCTTCACCCGCCGGGAACAGGCCCTTGACGTTCAGGCTCTGCAACGATTCGTTGCGAGTAATGCGCAGCGGGGACGAAGTGCGGGTTTCGATGCCGGTCAATACGGCGTCATGCAGCGAATAGCCGCGAATCTGTTTCTCGAACGCCGGCAGGGCTTCGCGGATGGCTTCGATGGCGAAGTCCGGCAGGGCCAGCGCCAGGTCACCCAGCGAAACCCCTGGCTTGTAGGATGGCTCGACGCTGCCCAGGGCGGTGGACGGTTTGCCGGCAATGAAGTCGCCCACCAATTGCGCCGGGGCCTCGTAGTTGCTGCCGCCGAGCACGAATGCGTGGGATTCCAGGCGTTCCTGGAGTTCGATCCCGGCCAGCGGTCCGCCGGGGTAGTCCACTTCCGGGGTGATGCCGACAACGATGCCGGAGTTGGCATTGCGCTCATTGCGCGAATACTGGCTCATGCCGTTGGTGACGACGCGATTTGGCTCGGAGGTGGCCGCCACCACGGTCCCGCCCGGGCACATGCAGAAGCTGTACACCGAACGACCGTTCCTGGCGTGGTGCACCAGTTTGTAGTCGGCGGCGCCGAGTTTCGGATGGCCGGCGTATTTACCCAGGCGCGCACTGTCGATCAGCGACTGCGGGTGTTCAATGCGGAAACCCACCGAGAACGGCTTGGCTTCCATGTACACGCCACGGCTGTGGAGCATGCGGAACGTGTCGCGGGCGCTGTGGCCCAAGGCCAGGATGACGTGCCGGGAGTAAAGCCGTTCGCCGCTGGCCAGTTCCACGCCGACCAGTTGGCCGTCTTCGATCAGGACGTCGGTTACTCGCTGCTGGAAGCGTACTTCGCCGCCCAAGGCGCGAATCTGCTCGCGCATGTTTTCCACAACGCCTGTCAGGCGGAACGTACCGATATGCGGCTTACTGACGTACAGGATTTCTTCCGGCGCGCCGGCCTTGACGAACTCGTGCAGCACTTTGCGACCGAGGAACTTCGGGTCCTTGATCTGGCTGTAAAGCTTGCCATCGGAGAACGTCCCCGCGCCACCTTCGCCGAATTGCACGTTGGATTCAGGGTTGAGCACGCTTTTGCGCCACAGGCCCCAGGTGTCCTTGGTGCGCTGGCGGACTTCAGGCCCGCGCTCGAGGATGATCGGCTTGAAACCCATCTGCGCCAGCAACAGCGCTGCGAAGATCCCGCATGGGCCGAAACCCACCACAATCGGCCGCTCGCTCAGGTCTGCCGGTGCCTGGCCGACCATTTTGTAGCTGACATCCGGTGCTTCGTTGACGTTACGGTCATCGGCGAACTTGCGCAGCAGGCCGGCCTCATCGCGCACCGTCAGGTCGAGGGTGTAGATGAAGCACAGTTCGGAGGATTTCTTGCGCGCGTCGTAGCTGCGCTTGAACAGGGTGAAGTCGAGCAGATCATCGTTGGTGATACCCAGGCGCTGCACGATGGCAGCGCGCAGGTCTTCTTCGGGATGATCGATCGGCAGCTTGAGTTCGGTGATTCGTAACATGACGGGATCCGGTTCGCGGGGCGCACAACTGCGCCAGGGCGTTCAAACCGGCGATTATAAGCTGCAATCCGCAACGCCCGTGAGGTTAAAACGGTTGCTCGTCGAATCAGTCGTCGCGGGCACCACCGAAGTAGGCGCAGCCGCGCTGGACCTGGCCGTTGACCCGGATTTCGGCGCTCATGTGCTGGACGCTTCCGGTGAGGGGATCGATGCAGCGTTGCGGCGCGACCCAAAGTTCGACTTTCTGGCCGTTGGCTTCGGTGCTGAGGTTGAAGCGGCCATCACCCAATTGCTCTTCAAGGTAGGGCACCGCCAGTGTCGGCTGGCCTTCACGCTCCAGGACCATGCCCTTGCCGCTGGCGTTGAGGCTCCACTCGGGGCCATGGCCGGCGGCGCGCAGGACCAGCCGCTTGAAGTTCTCGTCATCGCACGCCGTGCTCGAACGTTCCAGGCGATACAGTTGCTCTACGTTCAACTGGCTGTCCGTACCAGCCGCTGCGCTGGAGACAATAGGGCCTCGCATATCGGCAAACAGCTTGCCCTGGTCATTGGCCAGGGTCGCGGCTTGTTGCAGCACGCTGGTAGCGCCACTGTCGTTGACGAGGTAGCGACGCTGTTCCTGGCACGGTTGGAAAACCAGCTTGCCATCGGCTGCCGTGAGCTCGCCCTGCATGCGCGTCTGGCCAGCGTGAGATGCGCTCTGACGGGGACCGTCGAGCAACTGGCAGCCAGCGAAAAGCGGTAGGAGGGCGACAAACAGAACGGAACGGGCGGCACGCATCATTGGGTCTCCAGACAGGTGCCGCCACGTTACTCAGACTGGTCCTACACCACAACCCGTAGGCGAGCTCTTATTTAACCGACGTGAAAGGTCTGGCCGGTTTGCAGGCCTTCGACGCTCTTGGCGTAGGCCAATGCGACATCGGCGGCGGCCACCGGTTTGTAGCCGCGGAAATAGGGAGCGTACTTGTCCATGGACTCCAGCAGCACGTTCGGGCTTACCGAGTTGACTCGCAAGCCCCTCGGCAACTCGATGGCTGCTGCGCGGACGAAACTGTCCAGGGCGCCGTTGACCAAGGCCGCCGAGGCGCCGCTCTTGATCGGGTCATGGCTGAGCACGCCACTGGTGAAGGTAAAGGAGGCACCGTCATTGGCGAATTCCCGGCCGATCAGCAGCAAATTGACCTGGCCCATCAGTTTGTCTTTCAAACCCAGGGCGAAGCTTTCTTCGGTCATGTCGCCCAGCGGCGCGAACGTGACACTCCCGGCAGCGCAGACCAGTGCATCGAAGCGCCCGGTTTTCTCGAACAGGGCGCGGATCGAGGCGCTGTCGCTGATGTCCACGTGCAGGTCACCGCTGTGGCGGCCGATGCGGACGATTTCGTGACGCGGCGACAGTTCGTTATCGATGGCCGAGCCGATGGTGCCGTTGGCGCCGATCAACAGAATTTTCATGGCGGATCCTCAATGAATTGAACGAGTTTTCAGTCTAGAGGGAATCTTTCCGGCGATAATCGTGCTAATAGGCAACCTTTGGTTTTCAATTGGAAACAATCCGATGAGCGAGATGGATGACCTGGCGGCATTCGCGGTGTTGATCGAGGCGGGTAGTTTTACGGCGGCGGCCCAGCAATTGGGGTGCAGCAAGGGCCAGTTGTCCAAGCGCATCAGTCTGTTGGAGAAGCGTTTTCGGTCGTATTGCTGCAACGCACCACGCGCCGCCTGTGCCTGACGGCGGCAGGAGCGGCCTTGCTCCCCCAAGCTCAGGCACTGTTGATCCAAGTGGAGAGGGCGCGTCAGGCGTTGGCCCGGCTGAAGGACGAAATTTCCGGGCCGGTGCGTATGACGGTTCCGGTTTCGCTGGGAGAAACGTTCTTTGACGGATTGCTCACGGAGTTTGCCCGCGCCTATCCCAACGTGCAGATCGAACTGGAACTGAGCAACGGCTACCGCGACCTGTCCCGGGAAGGCTTCGATCTGGCGATCCGTTCCGACGCCGCCATCGATGAACGGCTGGTGGCGCGACCATTGCTGGCCTGGCATGAAATGACCTGCGCCAGCCCGGCCTATCTCGATCAATACGGCGAACCCCAAACGCCCCAGGCGCTTGCCGAACACCGTTGCCTGCTCAACAGCCACTACAGCGGCCGGGAAGAATGGCTGTATCACCAGCGGCATGAATTGCTACGTGTCCGGGTGTCCGGACCGTTTGCCAGCAATCACTACAGTCTGTTGAAAAAAGCCACCCTGGCCGGTGCCGGAATCGCCCGGCTGCCCTCGTACCTGCTTAATGAAGAATTGGCTGATGGACGCCTGCGCTGGCTCCTACGGGATTTTCAGACCCGACGCATGCCGATGTACCTGGTACACCCGTATCAGGGTGGGTTGCCCAAGCGCACCCAAGTGCTGGCCGACTACTTGATTGACTGGTTCAAACGCAGCGGCGAGGCCTTGGATCGCCTTTAGCCAGCGCTGCATAAAAACGATGTGGGAGCGAGCAGGCTCGCTCCCACAAAGTGGCCTTCATCAAACACGAACTCAACCGCCCAGATACGCCTCTCGTACCTTCGGATCGGTCAGCAGCGCTTCACCGGTGCCTTGCATCACCACCCGGCCGTTTTCCAGCACGTAGGCACGGTCAGCGATTTTCAGCGCCTGGTTGGCGTTCTGCTCGACCAGGAACACCGTCACGCCGTCCTTGCGCAGCTGTTCGATGATGTCGAAGATCTGCTGGATGATGATCGGCGCCAGGCCCAGGGACGGCTCGTCGAGCAGCAGCAGCTTGGGTTTGCTCATCAGCGCACGGCCGATGGCGAGCATTTGCTGTTCGCCGCCGGACATGGTGCCGCCTCGCTGGGTAAAGCGCTCTTTCAGGCGTGGGAAAAGGTGTAGCACCTTGTCCATCTGTTCCTGATAGTCGCCCTTGTCGGTGAAGAATCCGCCCATGGCGAGGTTTTCTTCCACAGTCAGCCGGGCAAATACCCGACGGCCTTCCGGTACGACGGCGATGCTCTTGCGCATGATATGCGACGAGTCCTGGCCTACCAGTTCCTCACCCATGTAGCGGATGCTGCCGCTGTGGGCCCGGGGCGAACCGCAGAGCGTCATCAGCAGAGTGGACTTGCCGGCGCCGTTGGCACCGATCAGCGTTACGATTTCGCCCTGGCGGACTTCCACGTTGACGCTGTGCAGGGCCTGGATCTTGCCGTAGAAAGTGGAAACGTTTTCGAACTGCAGCATTTACGCTTCCCCCAGGTAGGCTTTGATCACTTCAGGATTGTCGCGGATCTGCTCCGGCGTACCGTCGGCCAGGGGCGTGCCCTGGTTGATCACGACGATATGGTCGGAAATGCTCATGACCAGCTTCATGTCGTGCTCGATCAGCAGTACCGTGACATTGTGCTCCTCACGCAACACGCCGATCAGGGCTTTCAGGTCTTCGGTTTCCTTCGGGTTCAGGCCGGCGGCCGGTTCGTCGAGCATGAGGATCCGCGGGCGGGTCATCATGCAGCGGGCGATTTCCAGGCGACGCTGCTGACCGTAGGCCAGGGTGCCGGCGGTACGGTTGGCGAATTCCTTGAGATTGACCTTTTCCAGCCAATACTCGGCGTACTCCATCGCCTCGCGCTCGCTCTTGCGGAACGACGGGGTCTTGAACAGGCCGGCAAAGAAGTTGGTGTTCAAGTGACGGTGCTGGGCGATCAACAGGTTCTCGATCGCCGTCATGTCCTTGAACAGCCGCACGTTCTGGAAGGTGCGCACCACGCCCTTGAGGGCGATCTTGTGGCCCGGCAGGCCCTGGATCGGTGCGCCATCGAGCAGGATGGTGCCGCCTGTGGGCTGATAGAAGCCGGTCAGGCAGTTGAACACGGTGGTCTTGCCCGCGCCGTTCGGCCCGATCAGTGCCACGACCTGTTTTTCTTTCACGGTCAGGGCCACGCCATTGACCGCCAGCAGGCCGCCGAAGCGCATGCTCAGATTTTCGACTTTGAGGATCTCGCGGCTCATTTGTGCGGCTCCGCTCGTAGTTTGAGTTCGGGGCGTTGCATAGGCAGCAGACCTTGAGGACGCCAGATCATCATCAGCACCATCAAGGCGCCGAACATCAACATGCGGTATTCGCTGAATTCACGCATCATTTCAGGCAGCAGGATCATCACGATCGCGGCCAGGATCACACCCAACTGCGAGCCCATCCCGCCCAGCACGACGATGGCGAGGATGATCGCCGACTCGATGAAGGTGAAGGATTCCGGCGTCACCAGGCCCTGGCGGGCAGCGAAGAAGCTGCCGGCGAAACCGGCGAAGGCGGCGCCGAGGGTAAAGGCCGACAACTTGATCACGGTCGGATTGAGACCCAGTGCACGGCAGGCGATTTCGTCTTCGCGCAACGCTTCCCACGCACGACCGATGGGCATGCGCAGCAGGCGGTTGATAACGAACAGCGCAGCCAGGGCCAGCAGCAGTGCGACCAGGTAGAGGAACACTACCTTGCTCACCGGGTTGTAAGTCAGCCCGAAGAACTCGTGGAAGGTCCGCATGCCTTCGGCCGCTGTACGGTCGAAGCTCAGGCCGAAGAACGTCGGCTTGGGGATGTTGCTGATACCGTTGGGACCGCCGGTGAGGTCGGTGAGGTTGCGCAGGAACAAGCGGATGATCTCGCCGAAGCCCAGGGTCACGATGGCCAGGTAGTCACCCCGCAGCCGCAGCACCGGGAAGCCCAGCAGGAAACCGAAGGTGGCCGCCATCATCCCGGCGATGGGCAGGCAGATCCAGAAGCTCAGGCCGAAGTAGTGGGACAGCAGCGCGTAGCTGTAGGCACCGACTGCGTAGAAACCCACGTAGCCCAGGTCCAGCAGCCCGGCCAGGCCGACCACGATGTTCAGGCCCAGTCCCAGCAGGACATAGATCAGGATCAGCGTGGCGATGTCCACCGCGCCCCGGGAGCCGAAGAACGGCCAGACCAGGGCAACCACGATCAGGCCGACGATGATCTGGCGCTGGGTGCGTGGCAGAGTCAGGAACTGGCTGACCTTGGGCGAAACCAGCGGTCCGCGATTGGAGCGGAATAGGGTACCGACCTGTTGGCTGAACAGCACCCGCAGGAACATCAGTACCGAACACAGGGCAATCACGCCCAGTGTCAGGGGACCGGTGCCGTGTACTTCGAGGTTGACCCCGACGATGCTCAGCTTGAGGCCCAGCACGGGGAACGCAACGGCCCAGACCAGCGCGGCGCTGAACAGCGCCTGTTTAAGATATTTGTTCATACTTTCTCAACCTCCGGACGGCCCAGGATGCCGGTCGGCCGGAACAACAGGACCAGGACCAGGAGACCGAACGCCACGACGTCCTTGTACTGGTCGCCAAAGATATCGGCGCCGAACGCTTCGGCTACCCCAAGCACCAGCCCGCCGAGCATCGCGCCCGGAATGCTGCCGATGCCACCCAGTACCGCCGCGGTAAAGGCCTTCAGGCCTACCAGGAAACCGGCGTTCGGGTTGATCACGCCGTACTGCATGCTCAGCAGTACCGCGGCGACAGCCGCCAGCGCGGCCCCGATGACGAAGGTGAGGGCGATGATGTTGTTGGTGTTGATGCCCAGCAGGTTGGCCATCTTGATGTCCTCGGCGCAGGCGCGACAGGCGCGGCCAAGGCGGGAACGGGAGATGAACAGGGTCAGCCCGAGCATGGCGACCAGGGTCACGACGAACACCAGGATCTGCATGTAGGACACCAGGACTTCTTCGGCGCCGCCCGGGCCGAAGGAGAAGCTCCCCGGGATCAGGTTGGGAATCGATTTGTCTTTGGAATCCTGGGACAGCAATACGGTGTTCTGCAGGAAAATCGACATGCCGATGGCGGAAATCAGCGGGATCAACCGGTTGCTGTTACGCAAGGGACGATAGGCAACGCGTTCGATACTGTAGCCGTAGGCACTGGTTACGATGATCGATGCCACGAAGGCGGCGGTCATCAACAGCGGCAGTGAATCGATACCCATCATGGCCAGCCCGGCAAGGGCGATGAAGGCCACGTAGGAACCGATCATGTAGACCTCGCCATGGGCGAAGTTAATCATTCCAATGATGCCGTAAACCATTGTGTAGCCAATGGCTATCAAGGCATAGGTGCTGCCAATGGTCAGGCCATTAACCAGCTGTTGGAAAAAATGATAGATCTCAGGCATTACAGCGCTCCTAAAAACCCGATACGCATTTCACTGGTGGAGTCATGTTCCGGCCCGGTGCTGTGTTCTCTGATCACATTTGCTCCAAGCGTTTGCCAGCGAACCGCTGGTGACGGTTTTAAGATTTTCAGGTGAACCAGCGCCCGGATCGCGGGTGCCTGGCCCATAAACCTCGTAAAACAAAGCCCACTGCTTGCACAGTGGGCTTGTTGACCAGTAATGCCTGGCTTACTGAGGGGAGACTTCAGTTTTCGGCTTGTTGAAATGCCATTCGTAAACCACGAACTTGAAGTCCTTCAGGTCGCCCTTCTCGTCGAACGACAGGTCGCCGGTCGGCGTCTTGAAGGTGCCTTTGTGGATGGTTTCGGCGACCTTGGCGGTGTCGTCGCTCTTGGCGGCCTTGATGCCTTCGGCGATCAGTTGGACCGCGGAGTAGGCCGGGAACACGAACGGACCGCTTGGATCCTTGCCGTCGGCCTTGATGGCGTCGACGACGGCCTTGTTCGCCGGGTCGGCATCGAAGGACTTCGGCAGGGTCACCAGCAGGCCTTCGGAAGCGTCCTGGGCGATCTGCGAAATGGAGTCGTTACCGACACCTTCAGGCCCCATGAACTTGGCTTTCAGGCCCTTTTCCTTGGACTGACGCAGAATCAGGCCCAGTTCAGGGTGGTAGCCGCCGTAGTAGACGAAGTCGACATTGTTCTGCTTGAGGCGCTGGATGATCGAGGAGAAGTCCTTGTCGCCGGCGTTCAGGCCTTCGAACACGGCCACTTTCACGCCTTTGGCTTCGAGGGTTTTCTTCACGGCGCTGGCGATGCCTTCACCGTACTGCTGCTTGTCGTGCAGGACAGCCACGACTTTCGGTTTGACGTGGTCGGCAATGTAGTTGCCGGCGGCAGGGCCCTGGGCGCTGTCCAGACCGATGGTGCGGAAGATCATCTTGTAGCCACGGGCGGTAATGTCCGGGCTGGTGGCGGCCGGGGTGATCATGATCACGCCTTCGTCTTCGTAGATGTCCGAAGCTGGCTGGGTGGAGCTGGAGCACAGGTGGCCGACGACGAACTTGACGCCATCGTTGACCACTTTGTTCGCCACGGCGACGGCCTGCTTAGGGTCGCAGGCGTCATCGTATTCCTTGACTTCGAGCATCTTGCCATCGACGCCGCCCTTGGCGTTGATGTCCTTGACGGCTTGTTTAGCGCCAACGAATTGCATGTCGCCATATTGGGTGACCGGACCGGTCTTCGGACCGGCGATGCCGATCGTGATGGTGTCGGCGGCGAACGAATGGCTGGCAACCCCGGCCAGAACCATAGCGGCAAACAGTTTGGAAATCTGCTTAGTAGCCTTAGTCATAGTGCTCCACTCATGCTGTTGTAGTTTTTATAGTCCTGGCGCCGCAGCGGCAGAACCGGGTCAGATATGCTGGATATCCCCACGGAAAATGCCCCCGGCAACTGTACCGGTACAGTGTAGAGCGCCCGTTGTTGGCAAGGGAAGCTGGCACTTGGGGACAAAATCAGAGGGTGTCGCTTTATTGAAATAAAAAGACAGAAAAGCGGCGGGCGGTGTCCGGTCTAATCGGCAATCCCTGGCAATGCTGCTTCTATTCAATGGTGACTCCTGTTGCTACCGGGTTTTTCTGCCGGACCACCGACGTTATCATTCGCGCCGATTTCTTTTCCGGACAGTGCCCATGAATCAAGAACCTAGCACCCTCTATGCCAAGCTGCTTGGTGAAACGGCTTCCATCACCTGGAAGGAGCTGGAACCGTTCTTCGCCAAGGGTGCCCTATTGTGGGTCGACCCGGCACTGGATTTGATCGCTGCCGCCGAGGCCGTGGCTCAGGACGAAGGGGATAAAGTCGCTGCCTGGCTGGCCGCCGGGCATGTCGCCAAGCTGTCTGAAACGCGGGCATTGGATTTCGTGGAGCGCGATCCGCTGCTTTGGGCAGTGGTGGTTTCCCCTTGGATCCTGATCCAGGAGAGGGCGTCGAAATGATCGATGCACCAAATAAGTGCGCTTGTTGAGTGAGAGGAAGTGTGTAGCTGAGTAGCGTGATGGCGCCGTGCCGTGGTGAAACGCCACAGGGGAGGGTGACGTATACGTAACGGGAACAGTTTATGGAGCAGCCGGTGGGCTGCTTAATTGTTTCTGAATGTTGTAATGCTTACGGATTCGAGATCGCTATCGCGAGCAGGCTCGCTCCCACAGGGACCGCGTCCATCAGGAAGAAACACGGTCAAATGTGGGAGCGAGCCTGCTCGCGATTCGGGGCGATGCGATACCAAGCCTGGCTCAGTAAGTCCGCCCAGTATGGTTATTAAGGGAAATAACCTTGGTCTTGCCGATGCGGTGCCGGTAGATCTCGCGCAGGTACTTGATGGCCTTCTTCACGCAGTCCCGGGACAGGCGGATATCGTTGATCGAAACGAACTTCTCCTTGTCGCTGATCAGCTCGCGATATTTCTTTTCGTACATCGGCTTGATCGCATACCAGTTGGTGTCGAGGATCTTCGCCGGGTTCTCGAATTCGTTGAGCAGCTCATCGATCCGCTCTTCATCGAACTGCTCATTGATGATGAAGTCCAGGATCGAGTTGTCCAGGGTGTCGTCGAAGCGATACGGGTTGCGGGCAAAGCAGCGTTTGATGAAGGCCACGATCAGCGTCAGGAAATCATCCGACAGGCAGGGGCTCTTGGCGATCAGGGTGGTCAGCGACAGGTTGGCCGAGGCGCCGATCACCAGGGCATAGCGCTTGAGGGTGGTGTTGGGGAACAGGCTGTTGAGGTGGGTCTTGAGCCGGTTCAGGTCCATATAGGACAGCTTGTAGTCCTTGGGCAGCGAGACGATGGAGACCACCGACGAGCAGTTCTTGAAGAAATGCAGGTCGTGCAGGGCCGCGGCATCGTAGCCGGAGTTCTTGTACTGCTCCAGCGAGGCGCGGTAGCGCTTGGATTCGATCGGCAGCAGGCTGATGCCTTCGATGGCCTGGGTCACCTTGTTGAAATGCGGTAGATCGATGGAGCGGAAGAACAGGTCGTCGATGTTCAGGCGTGGCGGCTCTTTATCGAACACCTTGAACTTGTCGTTGCTGGGCGCCGGGGTTTCCGGAACGACGGATTCGGCGTAGGCGATCGCCACCGGGCCGGCCAGGCTCATGAACAGGTCGTTGGCATCCAGGCGGATGGTTTCGCCGATGTCGATACCGGCGCGACGGAAATAGTTCTGGTCGTAGTCGGTGGTCACGGCCTGGGCCGTCAGGATGTTGAAGATCTGCTGGGAGATGTACTGGTTGGCGTGCTTCTCCATGGCATTGACATCGATGTTCTGGATGTTGCCGTCATCGCTTTCTTCGGCGTAGCGCATGATGTCGTTGGAAATCAGCATCATGGCGTTCCAGGGACGGATACGGCCCATGACGCTGGCTTCGCTGCTGTCTTCATTGGCGAAGTTGTACGAGAAATCCCATTCTTCCGAGAGATATTTGCACAGCAAACGTCCGGCGTTGATGTGCAATGCCTCGGACATTTCGCTGCGATGATCGGAAATGTTCGGCAGCACGCAAATGCCGCTGGTGAAGATCGGCTCGAAGACGAAAGAGTGGCCGCTCTTGCTGTCGTGCTCGTCCATCGGCTTGGTGTCGAACGTCTTGTTCATGTAGGAGTACTGCTGGGCCAGGCCGAACTCCGAAGCCATGCCCGAACCGGTACCGCCGCCGGCGCTGAAGATCGAGAAGTACAGGCGCGACTGGTTGGCCTTGATGCCGCAGCTGTCGATCAGGTACGAGTGGATCATTTTCCAGTCAGGGCTGGAAAAGCGCTGGGTGTCCTTGTTCAGGATGATCTTGGCCAGGTATTGGCCCAGGATGGGGGCGTTACCGGCACCCCCGGCATGAACCTCCGACAGGTCCATGATTTTCATTTTGCTGTAGTCACGCAGGAAGCCGCTTTTTTCGCCCTTGCGCGAGAAGCGGATGCGCCCGGCGATGTCCTTGTCCAGGTCGCCGAGCATGACCAGAGGCTCCACCAGGAACACCGGCTTGGTCGCCTTGCCTGTGCCCAGGCGCAGATTGTTGCGGATCCACTGCGCAGGCCGGTAGCCCTTGTCGTTGTAGCCCTTGTCCTCGGCGTTGAATTCGTTGAGGTAGAACTTGCGGGCGTTGTACACCAGCTCCGCCACATCCAGGGCAATGTTTGAGCCGCATCGACCCAGGCCGATCAGGCACACCGACGGGAATTCCTGCTGGTCGCGTTCGCTTTCCTCGTCCACCAGATGCGGAGGGCGCGGGAACACGGTGTCACGCAGGCCGTCGAGGTTATCGAGGATCCGGTCGGTGTTGGTTTCGGTGAAGTACAGGTACTGTTGGGACGACAGGGCGCGCAGGCCACCCGGGGACTTTGAGGTTTCAGGGCCGTTGGCGGCCGGGCTCAGAGTCAGATCGGATAACGCAGTGGTGGTTTTTTTTGAGGTCATGGTGCGCGTATGCCTGAGCTGGTCGGCTCGACAATCGTTGTTATCGAACCATCGCTGATGGGAGCTCGCGTCCTGGTCGGCGCGAAGGTCGGCCCGAGTCTTCAGGGCTGCCGCCTGATAGCGCTCGAGTGAATCTATTCATGTTGAATCGGCCACCGAGGGACGTTCTTTAATCGGGAGACGGCAAAATGATAGCAATTGTTACAGTCAGTTGATCGGCATCAACAAACACGCCGTGCGCCATGGCCGGATATCAGCGGGGCGAATGATTGGAGACAGTCCGCGCTGCGCTATCTAGATTGCAGATTCAGGGCCCGGATGCCTCGCCGTTGCCCCATAACAATAAAGAGACGGACCCATGCAGAACTCGACCCAAGCGGCGAATGCCTGGCGCATTCTGTTCCTGTTGTTCCTGGCCAACCTGTTCAATTTCTTCGACCGCACCATCCCGGCCATCATCATCGAGCCGATTCGCATGGAGTGGAGCCTCAGCGACTTCCAGATCGGCATCATCGGCACAGCTTTCACCATCGTCTACGCCATCGCTGGTCTGCCGCTGGGGCGCATGGCCGATACCGGTTCACGCAGCCGGTTGATGGGTTGGGGGCTGGCGACCTGGAGCGGGCTGACGGCGGTCAATGGCCTGGTGGGCAGCTTCTGGGCATTCCTGGTGGTGCGCATGGGGGTGGGGATTGGTGAGGCCAGCTATGCACCAGCAGCCAACTCATTAATCGGCGACTTGTTCCCGGCCCACCGTCGGGCGCGGGCCATGGGCATCTTCATGCTGGGGTTGCCGATCGGGCTGCTGCTGGCCTTCTTCACCATCGGGGCGATGGTCAAGGCCTTCGACAGTTGGCGGGCCCCGTTCTTTATCGCCGCGGTGCCGGGGTTGGTGGTGGCGGTGTTCATGTTTTTCATCAAGGAGCCCAAGCGCGGCGCGGCGGAAACCGTGCAGGTGTCCCAGGAAAAAATCGACCGGCCGATTCGCCGGGTACTGGCGATTCCTACGTTCTTGTGGCTGGTGCTGGCGGGGTTGTGCTTCAACTTTGCTACCTATGCCTGCAACTCCTTCCTGGTGCCGATGCTGCAGCGCTATTTCCTGATGCCATTGCATGAGGCCGCCGTTGCCACGGGGATCATGGTCGGCGTGACCGGGCTGTTCGGATTGACCCTGGGGGGGTGGATCGCCGACAAGATTCATCAACGGGTGCCCAACGGGCGCCTGTTGTTCGCGGCGTTCAGTCTGGTGGTCTCCACGCTCACCACGGCGTGGGCGCTGCACGCCGGACGCATTGAGATCGGCGTGTTCGTCGCGGTGTTCAGCGTCGGTTGGCTGTTTGCGTACACCTTCTATACCTGTGTTTACACCGCGATCCAGGACGTGGTGGAACCGCGCTTGCGGGCGACAGCGATGGCGCTGTTCTTCGCCGGCTTGTACCTGCTCGGCGGTGGCCTGGGGCCGGTGGTGGTCGGTGGCTTGTCGGATTATTTCGCCCGCACCGCCATGGCCGCGGCCGGCGTTGACCAGATGACCGAGGCCTTCAAGGCCATCGGCTTGCATGATGCGATGTACCTGATCCCGGTGGCGTTGTTCATGACCATGCTGTTCCTGTTCCTGGCGTCGCGTTGTTTCGCCCGTGATGCCAAGCGCATGAAAGAGGGGATGAGTGGGGTGGTCGACCCGGTGGGCACAGCGGCGACAGCATAAAGCCGCACACAAGAAGTAGGCCCTGCACCCCCCCCTGTGGCGAGGGGATTTATCCCCGCTGGGCTGCGAAGCAGCCCTAAAACCAATGTCGCGGTGTGTCAGGTGGATTGCATGCTTTTTTTGGGGGCTGCTGCGCAGCCCAGCGGGGATAAATCCCCTCGCCACAGGTTCGGTGCAAACCGCGGATTTGTATTTATCGCTCTTTCTCATCCCGCCCACGTAGCAATTGATTGGGCATCGCCACCGCGGCCGCCAGTCCCAGCAGCGATACCGCCGCGCTGATCAGCAGCAGGTGCCGGAACGTGCTCTGCAACTCCTGGCGCAAGGTGTTTTGCGCCTCGCCCGGAGCGGCGTTCAGGCCGTCCAACAGGGCGTTGCCCGAGTGCCCTTCGCTCAGCAGCGCCGAACCGCTGAGCTGGGCAAAGCTGGAGTCCTGTAGCAACGCCAGCAGTAACGCCGACATCAGCGCCACGCCCACCGCGCCGCCCAGGGAGCGGAACAGGTTGGTGGTGCTGGTGGCGACGCCGATGTCTTGTTGTTGCACTGAATTCTGCGAGCCCACCAGCGAGGTGGGGAACTGCATGCCGGATGCGATGCCGCCGAGCAGCATGAACAGGCTGCTGAGCCAGAACGCACCGGGTGGTGTGAAGGCCATGCCGAGAATGGCGAAAGGAAAGAGCAGGGCGCCGCTGAGGATCATCGGTTTGTAACGGCCCGTGACCGATGTGCGCCGCCCCGCGAAATACGCGCCCATGGGCAGCCCCATCGCCAGCGGCAACAGGTGCAACGCTGCGCTGTCGGCGCCGGCACCGGTCACGCTCTGAAAGCGCAACGGCACCAGCACGGTCAGGGAAATCGCCTGGAAACTGGTGAAGAAAACGGTGCACCAGCACAGCACCGCGCTGCGGTTGACGAACAAGTGCATTGGCAGCAGGGGCTCCTTTGCCCGGCGCTCATGCCAGACGAAGACTGCCAGTGCCACCACCGCACAACCCAGCAACGCCAGCACGTCCTGGCTATGCCAGGCGTATCCCTGGCCGATTTGAGTTATCCCCAGCAGCAACGCGGTCAGGCCGATGATCAGGAGCACGGTACCCAGGTAGTCGATGATCGGCGTGCGCTGTGGCACCGTCAGCCCGACCAGGGTGCGCCGGGCCACCAGCCAGGCACCCAGGCCCAGCGGCAGGTTGATCCAGAACACCCAGCGCCACGACAGGTACTCGGTCATGTAGCCGCCCAGCACCGGCCCGGCGACGCTGGCGACCGCGTACATACTGCTGAAATAGCCCTGATAGCGACCCCGCTCGCGGGGCGGCACGATGTCGCCGATGATTGCCTGGCTGACGGAAATCATGCCGCCGGCGCCGATGCCCTGGACGATCCGCGCCAGTACCAGTTGCTCCATGCTCTGCGCCAGCCCGCAGAAGAGCGAGGCCAGGGTGAACAGGCCCATGCCGAACAGCATCAGCGGGCGCCGTCCATAGAGGTCACCAAGCTTGCCGTAGATCGGTACCGCCACGGTCATGGCGACCATGTAGCCGGAGATCACCCAGGCCAGCAGGCTGAGGTCCTTGAACTGGGCGGAAATGGCCGGCATCGAGACGGCGACGATGGTCTGGTCCAGGGCACCCAGGAAAATCGCCAGCATCAGTGCGATCAGGACGCTGCGAATGGCGGGCTGTTGGGCTTGGGCGGTGTTGAGCTGATTCAAGGTAAACCTGCGGGCATCACGCCGGGGACGGAGCCCGCAGTGTAGATCGATAGGCGGCTATTCGATAGCCTCGTAAGGAAGCCCGACGTAGTTTTCCGCGATGGTTTTTCGCCCGGCTTCGGAGTCGACGAAGTATTCCAGCTCCGCTTCGCTGATACGCTGGCCGAAGGCGTCGTCGTCGAAACGATGGAGCATCGAGGTCATCCACCAGGAAAAACGCTCGGCTTTCCAGACCCGGCGCAGGCAGATAGGCGAATACTGCCGCAGCAGGTCCACGCGCCCCTCGCGATAGACCTTGAGCAGGATGTCGAACAGCGTGCTGACATCGCTGGCCGCCAGGTTCAGCCCCTTGGCGCCCGTGGGCGGGACGATGTGAGCGGCGTCGCCCACCAGGAACAGGCGCCCGTGTTGCATGGGTTCGACCACGAAGCTGCGCAGTGGCGCGATGCTTTTTTCGATGGAGGGGCCGGTCACCAGCGCTTCGGCCAGGTCGCTGGGCAGGCGGCGCTTGAGTTCGGCCCAGAAACGGTCGTCCGGCCAGTCCGCTGTCTGTTCCTCGGCGGGCACTTGCAAGTAGTAGCGGGTGCGGGTCCTGGAGCGCATGCTGCACAGGGCAAAACCGCGTTCGTGGCGGGCGTAGACCAGCTCCTCATGGACCGGTGGCGTGTCGGCCAGGATACCGAGCCAGCCGAACGGGTAGACCCGCTCGAAGACCTTGAGGTCTTCTGCCGGGATCGACTGCCGGGTAACGCCGTGAAAACCGTCGCAACCGGCGATGTAGTCACACTCCAGGCGCCAGGTTTGCTCTTGATGCTCGAAGGTAACGAAGGGGTGGTCGGTCTGGATGTCGTGGGGCTGGGCCTTGTCGACCTGATACAGCGTGCGGCCGCCAGCCGCTTCGCGCGCGGCCATCAGGTCGCGGGTCACCTCGGTCTGGCCGTAGACCATCACGTGTTTGCCGCCGGTCAGGCCCTTGAGGTCGATGTGCACCCGACGACCGTTGAGTGCCAGTTCAAAACCGTCATGGGGCAGGCCCTCGACGTCCATGCGGTGGCCGACGCCGGCCTTGCGCAGGAGTTCGGCCATGCCTTGCTCCAGCACCCCGGCACGGATGCGGCTCAGGACGTAATCCGGGGCCTGGCGTTCGAGGATCAACGTGTCGATTCCGGCATTGTGCAATAGCTGGCCAAGCAGCAGCCCAGAGGGGCCGGCGCCGATAATGGCGACTTGGGTCTTGAGGGTTCTCATTGTTGTTATGACTCTCACGAAGCACGCGACCAGGTCGGTGATGATTGGTCCGTGCATTTTTTGCTTGCAGACCTGTCGATTGAAGGGGAAAACTGAGCCGATTCCTGTACTTTCTGCCAATCGGTGCGATTATCGCCCGCAACCCGAGGCCGATCCTCGTTATGAAGAAAACCGACCTGCCTTCGATCCCGGTGTTCAAACTCTACGGTGAAAGCCAGGATTGGCCGACGCCGGATCTTCTGCATTGCGAAACCATTTCCAAGCGCAGCCGCGAGCACCAGTGGGAAATCAAACCGCACAGGCATGCCGATCTCTGCCAATTGCTGTTTGTGTACCAGGGACAAGCGGAGCTGGAAATCGAGGGTCAACGCACGCTGCTCAGCCCGCCCACCGTGCAGATCCTGCCGCCACTGTCGGTGCACGGTTTTCGTTTTTCCGAGGATGTGGAGGGTTACGTGGTGACCCTGGCGGCGCCGCTGGTGACGCACTTGCAGGCGCAGCTGGGGCATTCGGTCAATATCCTGGCCCAGGCCGACAGCTACCCGGCCGGGGAAAACGCCGAATACCTCAACAGCCTGTTCAGTGCCTTGCAGGACGAGTACTTGGGGCATCAACCGGCCCGGGAAATGCTCATGCACGCGCTGGTCAGCGTGATCATGGTCTGGGTCAGCCGCCAGGTGATGCAGCGGCGCACCAAGGCCCAGCGTCCACAGCGCGCCCGGGAATACCTCAACGGCTTCATCCAGTTGGTGGAGGAAACCTATCGCCAGCACGTCAAGGTCGAGGACCTGGCTCATCGCCTGGGCATTTCGGTGTCGCACCTCAATGGCACCTGCCGCGAGCTGGCGGGGCAACCGGCGTTGCAGATCATGCATGAGCGCCAATTGCTGGAAGCCAAGCGGCTGTTGACCTATACCGGGCTGACCATCTACGAGATTTCAGAGATGCTCGGGTTCTCCGACCCGACCAACTTCACCCGCCTGTTCCGCCGGCGGGTCGGTATTTCACCCAAGGCCTTCCGCGACCGGCTCAAGACCGATCAGCAGGACGACTGAACCCGCTTCAGCGCAGGGCGTTCAGGGTCGCGTTGTGGGGGATACAGCGTTCCAGGTTGCAGCTGGCGTATTCGCGGGGCTGTTGCCTGGCCTGTTCGACCCGGTAGGCCGCGGTGCCATAGAGCGCAAGCGTGGCAGCGCAGGTGATGAAAATGGCGAAGCGCCTTTTTGTTCTGATGTTCATGGCGGTGACCTCTGAACGAATACCCGGGGGTACTACGTTGAGCATAGGTCAGCGCGGGGGAGTTGCCACTCGAACAGCACGGGATGTAATCCGATATTCAGAACACTGATATCCCCCCTTGTGGGAGCGAGCCTGCTCGCGATAGCGGTGTGCCAGGCAACATCCCCGGTGACTGACACACCGCTATCGCGAGCAGGCTCGCTCCCACAGGGCTCGGCGTGACCTTCAAGTGGGCTACGCCAAATGTTCAGGCCGCACCGGATCCCCCGGTTTCACATCCAGTTGTTTGCGCACGTCTTCGAACATTTCATCGTAATACTTGTGCATCGAGCCGATGCTGGCGTGCTTGGGCAGGCCATATGTCTGGGCGATGCGCGTGGCGTGGCGGGCGAAGTCGAAGGCCAGGTCCTTGGCGAGGAAGAACGTCTCGTCCACGGTCTTGTCCTCGACCGTGCCGTGCAAGCGGAACGACATGCCTTCGCCCTCCTTGGGATCCTGCGCCACTTCATAATCGATGCACAGGTTGTAGCTGAAATCGTCCTTGTTCAGCGCATGGCGTTCCATGTGCAGGTGACCGGGTTGGAACATGGCCATAAACGTCTCTCCTTTGAAAGCCTGGAGAAGGGCAGACCCTGGATCTGCCCCGCAAGTTTCCTGTTATCGATAAGCGATGCCGGGTGTCGCCGTGCTGATACGGGTGCCGGCGGAGCCCTGGACGATGGCGTCGATGTCCGAGAGTGAACCGATCACCGCGACCTTGCCAGTGTTGCGTGCAAACTCGCAGGCAGCCTGCACCTTCGGTCCCATGGAGCCGGCGGCGAAACCGAGCTTGTCCATTTCGTCGGGATGGGCCCGGACGATGGCTTTCTGGGTTGGCTTGCCGAAGTCGACGAACGCGGCGTTGACGTCCGTGGCAATCACCAGCAGATCGCTTTCCAGCTGTTCGGCCAGCAGTGCCGAACAGAGGTCTTTGTCGATCACCGCTTCGACTCCTTGCAGCTTGCCGTTGGCGTCGTACATTGTCGGGATGCCACCGCCGCCGGCACAGATCACGATGCTGCCCTTTTCCAGCAGCCACTTGATCGGACGGATTTCAAAGATGCGCTTGGGGCGCGGGCTGGCAACCACCCGCCGGAACTTGTCACCGTCCGGAGCGATGGCCCAGCCTTTTTCGGCGGCCAGTTTCTGTGCCTGTTCCTGGCTGTAGACCGGGCCGATGGGTTTGGTCGGGTTCTGGAAGGCCGGGTCACTGGCGTCCACTTCCACCTGGGTCAGCAGGGTCGCGAACGGAACTTCGAAGTCCAGCAGGTTGCCCAGTTCCTGCTCGATGATGTAGCCGATCATGCCTTCGGTTTCGGCCCCCAGCACGTCCAGCGGATAAGGCGTCACCGAGGTGTAGGCCGCCGCCTGCAACGACAAAAGGCCGACCTGCGGGCCGTTGCCATGGGCGATGACCAGCTGGTTGCCGGGGTGGATCTTGGCGATCTGTTCGGTGGCGGTGCGGATATTGCTGCGTTGATTGTCTGCGGTCATGGGCTCACCCCGACGCAGGAGGGCGTTTCCGCCCAGGGCAACGACGATGCGCATGGTGTGGTCCTTCTACAAAGAGGTCAGAAACGACTCGATTTCCTGTGGGAGCGAGCCTGCTCGCGATGGCGGTGTGTCAGTCACCGGGAACGTCGCCTGACATGCCGCATCGCGAGCAGGTTCGCTCCCACAATGGACGGTGGTGGGTTCAGAGATCCGCCAACGTCGACACCAGGATCGCCTTGATGGTGTGCATGCGGTTTTCCGCTTGCTCGAAGGCGATGCAGGCCGGTGATTCGAACACGTCGTCGGTGACCTCTATGCCGTTGGCCAGGTGTGGGTACTGCTCGGCGATCTGCTTGCCGATTTTGGTATCACTGTTATGGAACGCTGGCAGGCAGTGCATGAACTTCGTGCGTGGGTTGCCGGTGGCTTTCATCAGTTGGGCGTTGACCTGGTAGGGCAGCAATTGCTCGATCCGTTCGGCCCAGGCTTCGACCGGCTCACCCATGGACACCCAGACGTCAGTGTGGATGAAGTCCACGCCCTTGACCGCCGCTTTCGGGTCTTCGGTCAGGGTGATGCGCGCGCCGCTTTCCTCGGCGTACTGATGGCAGCGTTGCACCAGGTCGTCATGGGGCCACAGGGCTTTCGGCGCGCAGATACGCACGTCCATGCCCAGTTTGGCGCCGATCAGCAGCAGCGAGTTGCCCATGTTGTTCCGTGCATCGCCCAGGTACGCATAGCTGATTTCGTGGATTGGCTTATCGGCATGCTCGCGCATGGTCAGCACGTCGGCGATCATTTGCGTCGGGTGATATTCATCGGTCAGGCCGTTGAACACCGGCACGCCGGCGAACTTCGCCAGTTCTTCGACGATTTCTTGCTTGAAGCCCCGGTATTCGATGGCGTCGTACATGCGCCCCAGCACGCGGGCGGTGTCCTTCATGCTCTCCTTGTGGCCGATCTGCGAGGAGTTGGGGTCGATGTAAGTGACGTTCGCGCCCTGGTCATAGGCGGCCACTTCGAAAGCGCAGCGGGTACGGGTCGAGGTTTTCTCGAAGATCAGCGCAATGTTGTTGCCCTTGAGGTGCTGCTGTTCGGTGCCGGTGTACTTGGCCCGCTTGAGGTCGCGGGACAGGTCCAGCAAGTAGCGCAGTTCGCGTGGGGTGTGGTGTTCGAGGCTGAGCAGGTTACGGTTGTGGATGTTGAACGCCATGATGGATCTCCTTGGGTTTCGGTAATCCCCTGGGCGGTGTTCGGTCAACACCGGCCCAGGCTCAAAAGTCAGTAGTCGATCGGGTCGCGAATGATCGGGCAGGTCATGCAATGGCCGCCGCCGCGGCCCCGTCCCAGCTCGCTGGCGCTGATGGTGATGACTTCCACCCCGGCCTTGCGCAGCAAGGTGTTGGTGTAGGTGTTGCGGTCGTAGCCGATCACCACTCCCGGTTCCAGGGCCACCACATTGTTGCCGTCGTCCCATTGTTCGCGTTCGGCGGCGAAGCTGTTGCCGCCGGTTTCCACCACGCGCAATGCGGGCAACTTGAGGGCTGCCGCCACAGTGTCGAGGAAGCTGCCTTCCTCACGGCGCACGTCGATGCCGCCGGGCTTGCTCTCATCGGGGCGCAGGGAGAAGGCGACGATCTGGCTGACCACTTCCGGGAAAATCGTCACCAGGTCGCGGTCGCAAAAGCTGAACACGGTGTCCAGGTGCATGGCCGCGCGAGACTTCGGCAAACCGGCGACAATCACCCGCTCCACGGCCTTGTGCTGGAACAGGTTCAGCGCCAGTTGGCCGATGGCCTGGCGCGATGAGCGCTCACCCATGCCGATCAGCACCACGCCGTTGCCGATGGGCATCACGTCGCCGCCCTCCAGGGTGGCGCTGCCGTGGTCCAGGTCCGGGTTGCCGTACCAGATCTGGAAGTCGGCGTCGGTGAACTCGGGGTGGAACTTGTAGATGGCAGTTGCCAGCAGGGTTTCCTGGCGACGCGCCGGCCAGTACATCGGGTTGAGCGTCACACCGCCATAGATCCAGCACGTGGTGTCGCGGGTGAACTGGGTGTTGGGCAGCGGCGGCAGGATGAAGCTGGAGTGGCCAAGGAAGTCGCGGAACATCTGCAGGGTCTTGCCGCCGAAACTGTCCGGCAGGTCATCGGCCGAAACACCGCCGATCAGGTATTCGGCGATGTGGCGCGGCTCCAGGCTACGGAGCCACGCATCGACTTCGTGGACCAGGCCCAGGCCTACCGAGTTTGGCGTGATCTTGCGTTGCAGGATCCAGTCCAGTGCGTCCGGGATGGCGACGATGTCGGTCAGCAGGTTGTGCATTTCCAGAACGTCGATGTCACGCTCACGCATCTTGGTAACGAAGTCGAAATGGTCGCGCTTGGCCTGGTTGACCCAGATCACATCGTCGAACAGCAGTTCGTCACAGTTGTTCGGCGTCAAGCGCTGATGGGCCAGGCCTGGGGAGCACACCATGACTTTGCGCAGCTTGCCGGCTTCGGAATGAACGCCGTACTTCACTTTTTCCGTGGTCATTACATTTTCCTCCAAATAATGCAGGCAGCCAGTTACAGGGTCAGGAAACCGTCATACAGCCCGTAGGCAGCGATCAGGGCACCGGCGACTACTGCGGCGAAAATCAGCTTTTCCATCGAGGTGAAGACCGGTTTGCCCACTTCGTGCCGGGCCTTGGCGAACAGGATTACGCCAGGGGCATAGAGCAGGGCTGACAGCAACAGGTACTTGAGTCCGCCGGCGTACAGCAGCCACACGGCATAGAGCAGGGCGATGGCACCGATAAGCAGGTCTTTGCGGCGCTCGGCCGGGGTGTTTTCGTAGGTTTCGCCACGCACCGCCAGCAACAACGCATACGCGGCCGACCACAGGTAGGGCACCAGGATCATCGAAGTGGCGAGATAGATCAGCGACAAGTAGGTGCTGGCCGAGAACAGGGTGATGATCAGGAACAGCTGGACCATCGCGTTGGTCAGCCACAGGGCGTTGGCCGGCACATGGTTGGCGTTCTCGCGCCGCAGGAAGGCGGGCATGGTGTGGTCCTTGGCCGCGGCGAACATGATCTCGGCGCATAGCAGCACCCAGGACAGCAGCGCGCCGAGCAGCGAGATGATCAGGCCGACGCTGATCAGCACCGCGCCCCAGTGGCCCACCACGTGCTCCAGCACGGCCGCCATGGACGGGTTCTGCAGCTTCGCCAGTTCCGGCTGAGTCATGATCCCCAGCGACAAGACGTTCACCAGCACCAGGAACAACAGCACGGTAATGAACCCGATCACCGTGGCCTTGCCCACGTCCGTGCGTTTCTCGGCGCGGGCGGAAAAAATACTCGCGCCTTCAATGCCGATGAACACCCAGACGGTGACCAGCATCATCTTGCGCACCTGGTTCATCACGCTGCCCAGGTCCGGGTTGTTCACGCCCCAGATATCGGCGGTGAAGATATCGAGACGGAACGCGAACAGCGCGATCAGTACGAACAGCAGCAACGGCACAACCTTGGCGACGGTGGTCACCAGGTTGATGAACGCCGCTTCCTTGATCCCTCGCAAGACCAGCCAGTGCACGGCCCACAGCAGCACCGACGCACCGATCACTGCTGCGACGGTATTGCCCTCGCCAAAGATCGGGAAGAAGTAGCCCAGGGTGCTGAACAGCAACACGAAGTAGCCGACGTTGCCCAGCCAGGCGCTGATCCAGTAGCCCCACGCCGATGAGAAACCCATGTAGTCGCCGAATCCGGCCTTGGCGTAGGCGTAGACACCGCCGTCCAGATCGGGCTTGCGATTGGCCAGGGTCTGGAACACGAACGCGAGGGTCAACATGCCCACTGCGGTGATTGCCCAGCCAATGAGAATGGCGCCGACATCGGCGCTGGCGGCCATGTTCTGCGGCAGGGAGAAGATCCCGCCGCCGATCATGGAGCCGACGACCAGCGCGACCAGGGCGCCGAGTCGGAGTTTTCCGGGGGTGTCAGACATGGCGAGACTCCAATGCTGCAGAAGAGAGTCACAGCCTAGGTTGATTCGCCGTCGGGTTAGCTGATCCAGATCAGGAGGGGGCAGATTACCAGTGGGCTCTATGGGCGCCGAGCTCGCTCGCCCCATAGGCCCACTGCAATGGCGAACCGGTTATCTTCAGGGGCACCTGCAACCGATGGGCCGGGCCCCAGGGCGTCTGTTCCACCAGCAGGCCCTGATCGTCGGGCGTCTCGGCAGGCAGCGTCGTGCTGATGCCGGGGCCGTGCTCGATCAACAGCTTCGCCGTCCGTGCCAGCGACAGGCGTGCCGACCCACCGTGGCCCTTCTCCAGGCGTCGGGACAACAGCACAATGGCGCTGGCCGCCATAAGGTAGCCGGTGCCATGGTCCAGGGCCTGTACTGGCAGCGGCGTCGGTTTGTCCGATGGTTTCCAGCCCATGCCGGCTTCGGCAATGCCGCTGCTCATCTGCACCAGGCTGTCGAAGCCACGACGGTGCTGCCACGGGCCACTCCAGCCGTAGGCATTGAGGCTGACATCGATCAGGCCCGGCGCCATCTGCCGGCGGGCTTCGGCGCTGTAGCCCAGACGTTCCAGGGCATCGGCACGGTAGCCGTGGAGGAGGATGTCGGCATCGCTCAGCAGCGCCTCGAACGTGGTTCGGTCGTCAGGTCGATGCAAGTCGAGGCGAGCACAGCGTTTGCCGAGGGTGACTTCCGGCACCACGCCGGGTTCGTTCCAGGTGGGCGGATCGATGCGCAGCACATCGGCCCCCAGGCCTGCGAGAAAACGACTGGCAATGGGACCGGCCAACACCCGTGTCAGGTCCAGCACCTTGAGGCCCGCCAGTGGTCGCGCCACGGAACCGAGCCAGAGTCCAGGTCGTGGGTCGACGGATTCAGCCAAATGCACCAGCGGCTCGGCGTTCACCGCCATGCCCTGGGGATGCGCCTGCCAGGCCGGCCACGAGCGCATTTCGGCGGCGCAGCCACCAGCGTCCACCACGGCCTGTTCCAGTTCGAGCTTGTTCCAGCCGGCCACTTTGCTCGCCATGTCGTCGCGATCACGGCAAGCGCCGAGGACTTTTTCCGCGGCAAGACGATGATGCGGTGCATTGGTGTGCAGGCGAATCCAGCCATCGGCGGTGGCATAGTCGCCGGCCACCGGGTCCCACATCGGCGGCACGCTCCAGCCAATGGGGCGCAGGGAAGTGGAGAACCAGAACGAGGCCAGGCGCCGGTCGACTTCAACCGGCGGCAGGCGGCCGGTTTGCTGTTGGATGAGTTCGGCTGTGGCCTGACCGGCAACGGCGATGCTGGCGCAGGCGAGTCCGGTGACGTCGAACGCGGAGGGCAGGGCGCCTTCGGCGGTGAAGGGAATCGGCGTTGTCGGCAACCCGAGTGCGGCTTGCATGGATGTAAGCAGGTCTGTCATCGAAGGCCCTCCGGAACGTGGGCTCGAGCATAGATCAAAATGCTTTGCGAGGGCGGGCGTGGTGTTTCAGGTACCGCGTTCCGCTGTGGGAGCGGGCCCGTTGGAGCAAAGCTTGCTCGCGATGCGGTGGACCAGCCCATCGACGTTGTCCCCTACATCGCTATCGCGAGCAGGCTCGCTCCCACAGTGGAATGCGTTGATCGTTCAGGCCAGTTCAGTTGCGTAGGCGTGCTCCAGCAACACGGTAAACCGGTTGAAGGCATCCAGCGCACCTTTGTCCGCCTCGGCTTCCTGCTGTTCGGTCAATGCCAGCCCGTCGAGAATCCGGGTGAAGGTTTTCCAGCCTTCGGCGCGACCGCCCGCCGGTTCGGCGAGGTGGCGGGCGCCGAAGGTTTCGCTCATGCCCAGGGCAACGGCGCGTTTGATCAGGAACGCAGCGCCAAGCTTGGAACCCTCGGACACGAACAACCAGCCCAGGGCCTCGGCCTGGGTCGGGTTCTTCACGGCGCCGGGCACTGCCGCCGGCACTTCAGTGTCCAGGTCCACCAGATCGGCCTTGGCCGCTTCGGCACGGCAGCGGGCCGGCAGGTCGGGAATCAGGGCAGACAGCTCCGGGTCGTTGTACAGAGCCACCAGTTCCGACTGGAACAGGTACTGGGCGACGACGAAGCGAGCGAAGCTGGCCGGCGTTTCGAACGGCGCGTGGGCCTTGACCAGGGCATCGAGCTTGCTGTGCGGTTCGTGGGTGATCTGGTTCAGGCGTTGGGAACGTTGGGTACTCATGAATATTCCTTTGATGAAAACAGGCATTCGGTTCCTTTGCAGGCGCAAGCTTTTACGCCTGCAAAGGATTTGTCTGGCGCAGTGACCGGGTCAGATGTCCCAGATCAGATTCACCGCGAAATTGCGCCCAGGCGCGGTCAGGCGATCGAGGTTGGCGGGGTTCAGCACCGATGCTTCGCCGACGCTGTCGTAGCCGCGTACGTCGTCCCACAGCCAATATTTCTTGTCGGTCAGGTTGTAGAGCCCGCCACTGAGCGTGACGTCGTGGGTCACCTTGTAGAACCCGGTCAGGTCGAGGATGCCGAAGCCCGGTGTCTTGAACTGGCTGTTGATGCCGTCGGGCGAATTGAAGTTGCTGTCGTCGACACGGTTTTTCTTCCTGACCAGGGTCCAGCTCAGCAAGGTGCCGTAGTCGTCCTGGTCATAACCCAGGCCGAACACGCCGGTCAGCGGGTTGACGCTGTTGATCGGCTGACCGGTGTCGTCGTTGCGCCCGTAGGCGTAGGCCACCGAACCCTGGGTATACAGGCCCTGGGGCGCACCGAATAGATCCAGGTCCAGGCGCCCTCTGACCTCGGCGCCCTTGATGGTGGCGTGCTTGATGTTGTTGCTCTGGAAGGTCACTTGGTTGGCCCCCGGGGTGACCGCATCTTCGTTGATGAAGTCGCGGTACTTGTTGTAGAAGACGGCCAGGTCGAACGAGCCGGCGTCGAAACGGCCCCGCAGGCCGGTCTCGTAGCTTTTGCTTTTTTCCGGCTCCAGGTCGGGATTGGGTTTCACGCTGTAGCCGGCACCGGGGTTGTCGAAGCGCCCGTACAGGGCCTTGGCGGTCGGGGTGCGGAACCCTTCGGCGTACTGGCCGTACCAGGTGTACTGATCGGTGAAGGCGTAGGTCAGGCCGAACTTGGGCGAGACGCGATGCCAGGTCTTGTTCGTGTCGCTCACTTCGCCGCCACTGGTGGGGTCCACGGTGTTGAGGAAGGCCTCGGTGAGGTGCGGCTTGAGTCGGGTGTAGTCGTAGCGCAGGCCCGGGGTGAAGGTCCATTTGTCCCAACGGACCTGGTCCTGGGCGAACAGGCTGTAGGTGTCGATGGTCGGGTCCGGGAAGTCGCTGGCTTTGGCCAGCACGTCACGGGCGCTGATGGCCCCGACAAAGGGGCAACCTGCGCCGACCGCCAGGCACACGCCGTTGCCGCTGCGCGAGCCGGTGACTTTCTGGTGCTTGATCGTGGTGCCGTAGGTCAGGGCATGGTCGGTGTCGGCGAGGCTGAAGGTTTTGTCCAACTGCGCGTCGAAGACCCACTGTTTCTCCTCGTAGAGCGTGTCTCGGGTGCGCAGTACCTGGCGGCTGAGCGGGAAGTAGAATTCGGTGGTGCTCTGGTCGGTCTTGGCGATCTGGTGATTCAGGCTCCACTTGATGTTATCGGCCAGCAGGCTGTCGAGGGCGAAGCGGTGTTCCAGGCCGAAACGTTCACGGGTGATGGTGTCGTTGCCGGTGCGCCACTGGTACATGCCGCCGGGCAGCATGGACACGGGAATGGTCGGTCGACCGTTGCTGTAGGGGCCGCCATAGGCGCTTTTCAGATCGCTGTCGCGGTCATCCTTGTACTTTTCGTACACCAGTCCCAGGCGCGAATCATCGTTGTAATTCCAGCCGAGCTTGGCCAGCACATTGTTGGCGCGTACGTCTTCCGGGTTGGCCGCTGTGCGGTCCAGGCCGGTGCCGTTATGGCTGCCGTAGGATTCGGTTTCATGACCGTCGCGCTGGCTGTAATGCAGCAGGCCATCGAAGGCACCGCTGCGGCCGGCGACGGTGGCGGACTTGAGCCAGCTCTCGTCGGCGGAGCTGTAGCCGGTTTTCAGCCGGGCGCCGACGTCGCTGCCTGGCTTGATGATATCGTCCGGATCCAGGGTGAAGTAACTGACGGCACCGCCGATGGCATTGCTGCCGTACAGCACCGAGGCTGGGCCGCGAAGGATTTCCACGCGCTTGACGATTTCCGGATCGACATAGTTGCGCTGGGTCTTGGCGTAGGGGCCGTTGAAGAAACTGTCGGGAATTTCCACGCCGTCGACCTGGGTCAGGATCCGGTTACCGTCGATGCCGCGGATGTTGTAGCCGCTGATACCGCCGCGCTGGCCGGCGCCCCCCACTGAAACACCGGGTTCGTAACGCACCAGGTCCTTGATGGTGTTGACGTTCTGGCGATCCAGCGCCTGGCGATCATGGACCGTGACGGTGCTGGGGACGCGGGTGATGGCTTGTTCCTGGCGGGTGGCGCTGATGGTCACCTGTTCCAGGTTCAGCACACTGCCGGTGTCGTTCTTTTCCAGGACAACGTTGTGGCTGCTCAGTTTGCGATAGCCGAGGTTGGTCCCCACCAACAGGCGTTCCAGGGCTTTTTCCGGCGACAGCGAACCGTTCACGCCGGGCGAGGCGACGCCTTCGGCCAGTTCGGCCGACAGACCCACCTGCCAACCCGTGACCGCGGTAAAGGCATTCAGGGCCGAAACCAGCGGTTGCTGGGCGATGGCGAAGGTGTAGTCGCCCATGTTGTGCGTAGACGATTGTACGGCGGTGGCGGCCAGGGCGGCCGGGACGCTGCCGGCCATCAGGATGGCGGCGGTCAGCAATGACAACGTGCGGGTAGGGGCGAGGAACCGGCAAGTAAGGCGAGAGGACATCGATAGCGCTCCGTGTCGCATCTGTTATAGGTGCAGATCGCATCCGCTGGATGCGAATCAATTGCATTGGCTATAACGAGACGAACGAGCGAGGCTTATCGAGTAAAAATAATTCTCATTCAGTTCAGGATGACCAGGGCTGGAAACTCCTGGACCCGCGCCGAGGTGATGTGGGCCAGCGAGCGAACCACGTCCAGCGGCTGGTCGAGGCGGTAATTGCCGGTCACCGTGATATGGGCCAACTGCTCGTTGCGATTGATGATCCAGCCGGGGTAGTAGCGCTGCAGTTCGGCCAAAACCTGCTCCAGCGGTCGATTTTCGAATACCAGCCGTCCCTGGACCCACGCCAGGTCGGTGCCGGCATCGAGCCTTGCCGGGCGATCGAAGCCGTTGGGGCCGATGCGGATGCTTTCTCCGGCCGAGAGTCGTACATGGGTGTCGTTGCGGTTGGCCCGCAATTCCACATCGCCGCGTTGCACCTGGACTTGGGTGACGCCGTCGAGATAGCGCATCGCGAATGCAGTGTCGCTGACACTGGCGATGACCGGGCCGGCTTCGATTTCCAGGGGCCGGTTGTGATTGCCCGGTACCTCGAAGAACGCTTCGCCCTTGTACAACCGGGCCATGTGCCGTTGTCCGTTGAACGTACTGGAGAAGGCCGAGTCGGTGTTGAGCAGGACTTTGGAGCCATCCTCCAACTGCAGGCGCTGGCGTTCGCCGACCACGGTGAGGTGATCGGCCTGGAAGCGCAAGGGCAGGTCGCTGAAATTGAACAGACCCAGGAACAGCACGGCCGCAGTCGCCAGCGGCTTCCAGTGGCTACGCAAACGTGATAGCGCGGTGACCTTGGGCCGGGCCTGCAACTGGCGCGCACTTTCCAGTACCTGCGGGCCGTCCCAGATGGTCTGTGCCCTGACAAACGCTTCGCCATGGCGCGGATCGGCCGCCAACCAGTCCTGGAATTGCCGGGTCTGCTCCTGGCTGGGGTTCTCCAGCAGGATCAGCCAGTCCAGCGCCTGCTCCATGGCATGGGCGGTGTCCAGGGATGTCGTCGGCTCAGGGGGGCGGTGAGGGTCTGTCACGATAAGGCCTCGTCGTGGGCGGCAAGTGGCGCAGTTTACCGCTTGGGGCTTGCGGCTTGCAGCTAGCAGCCGGTGTGGCGCTCGGCCACGCCGATACAGATCGCCATGATCAGCTTCAGTTCCTTTTGCACGGTGCTCAGTGACACCCCCAACCGTTCGGCGATGTCCTGGTAACCGTGACCCTGCAGGCGGCTGAGAATGAAGATTTGCTGCTGGCGCGGACTCAGCGCTTGCAGGCTGGCGTTGAGCCGTTCGAGCATCTGCCCGGCGTGAGCGGCATCTTCGGCGCTGCCCTGGGGAGCGACCACATTGTTCACGACTTCCACCGGCACATCTTCCAGCAGCGTCCGGGACTGGATGCGCCGGGCGCGCAAATGGTCCAGCGCCAGATTGCGTGCGGTCTGGAAGACGAAGGGTTCGAGATGATCGACCGTATGTTCGTTCAACGCACGGGTGACCCGCAGGTACGTTTCCTGAAGCAGGTCTTCGGCAGTGCTGGGGTTGTTGACCATTCGCTCCAGGGTGCGCAGTAGCGGCGTGCGCTGGGCGAGGAAGACATGATGAAAGCGCGATTGACTCACGGTAGGGCCCGATTCGGTTTACCTGAATGATAATGCTTCTCATCCAGGTAAATGGTCAAGCCTCGAATCAAGGGGCTCCTGAATCCTGTGGGAGCGGGCTTGCTCGCGAAAGCGATTTCACATTCAACATCCTTGTTGCCTGGCCCACCCTCTTCGCGAGCAAGCCCGCTCCCACAGAACGGCTCAGTCGTGTTCGTGGTTTACTCGGCGTTACACAACGCCAGGCAGTTATCCAGCATGCGGTTGGAGAAGCCCCACTCGTTGTCGTACCAGGCCAGTACTTTGAGCAGCTTGCCGCTGACCTTGGTGTGGTTGGCGTCGAAGATCGACGACAGCGGGTTGTGGTTGAAGTCGCTGGAAACCAGCGGCAGGGTGTTATAGCCAAGGATCTTGGAATGCTGGCTGGCCTGGCGCAGCAGGGCGTTGACTTCGTCGGCGGACGTATCGCGCTTGAGCTGCACGGTCAGGTCCACCAGGGACACGTTGATCACCGGTACGCGTACGGCCATGCCGGTCAGTTTGCCTGCCAGTTCCGGCAGCACCAGGCCCACCGCTTCGGCGGCGCCGGTCTTGCTAGGGATCATGTTCTGGGTAGCCGAACGGGCGCGGTACGGGTCGCTGTGGTAGACGTCGGTCAGGTTCTGGTCGTTGGTGTAGGCATGGATGGTGGTCATCAGGCCGCTTTCGATGCCCAACTCGCGGTGCAGCACCTGGGCCACCGGGGCCAGGCAGTTGGTGGTGCACGACGCGTTGGAAATGATCTGGTGGGACTGGCGCAGGATGTCGTGGTTCACCCCATACACCACGGTGGCGTCGGCACCCTTGGCCGGGGCCGAGATGATCACCTTGCGGGCGCCGGCGCTGATGTGCGCGGCGGCCTTGGCGCGGTCGGTGAACAGGCCGGTGCATTCGAACACCACGTCGATCTTTTCGGCGGCCCAGGGCAGTTCGGCCGGGTTGCGGATGGCGCTGACCGAAATGCGGTCGCCATTGACCGTCAGGCTTTCATGATCGTGCTGTACATCGGCATCGAATGTGCCGTGGACGGTGTCGTACTTGAGCAGATGAGCATTGATTGCACTGTCGCCCAGGTCGTTGATCGCGACGATCTGCAAGTCGCGGCGGTAGCCTTGGGTATACAGTGCACGGAGGACGTTGCGGCCGATGCGGCCAAAACCATTGATTGCGATTCGAAGAGTCATTAACTGCGCCGCCGTCGATTTGTTGTTGGAATTACAAGATTATTCGCATAAAAATAGAAAACAAGCCTTTTTGATGGCAATATTTTGTTTTATCTACAACGAGTGACCTGAATCAACTGGTCCGAAGTGGTCATCAACCGTCCGTCGGCCAATGCGTCGGGGGTTTTTGACCAGCATAGACAATCAGGTCGCCACACCCGTTAGCCTGGAGTTCTACACATGCATCCCCGCGTACTTGAGGTCACCGAACGGCTTATCGCCCGCAGCCGCGCCACGCGCGAGGCTTACCTTGCATTGATTCGCGGTGCAGCCAGCGACGGGCCGATGCGCGGCAAGTTGCAGTGCGCCAACTTCGCCCACGGTGTGGCCGGTTGCGGCAGTGAAGACAAGCACCACTTGCGGATGATGAACGCCGCCAACATCGCCATCGTGTCTTCCTACAACGACATGCTGTCGGCCCACCAGCCCTACGAAACCTTTCCGGAACAGATCAAGAAGGCCCTGCGCGAGATCGGCTCGGTCGGCCAGTTCGCGGGCGGTACGCCAGCCATGTGCGATGGCGTGACCCAGGGCGAAGCGGGGATGGAATTGAGTCTGCCGAGCCGCGAAGTGATTGCCCTGTCTACGGCGGTGGCGCTGTCCCACAACATGTTCGACGGTGCGCTGATGCTTGGCATCTGCGACAAGATCGTGCCGGGCCTGATGATGGGCGCGCTGCGCTTCGGCCACTTGCCGACGATCTTCGTGCCCGGCGGGCCGATGGTCTCGGGCATTTCCAACAAGGAAAAAGCCGACGTGCGCCAGCGCTACGCCGAAGGCAAGGCCACCCGCGAAGAGCTGCTGGAATCGGAGATGAAGTCCTACCACAGCCCCGGCACCTGCACCTTCTACGGCACCGCCAACACCAACCAGTTGCTGATGGAAGTGATGGGCCTGCATTTGCCGGGCGCTTCGTTCGTCAACCCGAACACCCCATTGCGCGATGCGCTGACCCGCGAAGCGGCGTTCCAGGTGACGCGCCTGACCAAGCAAAGCGGTAACTTCATGCCCATCGGCGAAATCGTCGACGAGCGGGCGCTGGTCAACTCCATCGTTGCGCTGCACGCCACCGGCGGTTCCACCAACCACACGCTACACATGCCGGCCATCGCTATGGCGGCAGGTATCCAGCTGACCTGGCAGGACATGGCCGACCTCTCCGAGGTGGTGCCGACCCTGAGCCACGTCTACCCGAACGGCAAGGCCGACATCAACCACTTCCAGGCGGCGGGCGGTATGTCGTTCCTGATCCGCGAACTGCTGGAAGCCGGTCTGCTCCATGAGGATGTCAACACCGTGCTCGGCCGCGGCCTGAGCCGCTATACCCAAGAGCCGTTCCTGGAGGATGGCAAGCTGGTGTGGCGAGATGGTCCGATTGAAAGCCTCGATGAAAATATCCTGCGTCCGGTGGCTCGGGCGTTCTCTCCCGAAGGTGGCCTGCGCGTAATGGAAGGCAACCTGGGGCGCGGCGTGATGAAAGTCTCGGCGGTGGCCCTGGAAAACCAGATCGTCGAAGCGCCGGCCATGGTGTTCCAGGATCAACAGGACCTGGCGGATGCGTTCAAGGCCGGACTGCTGGAAAAGGATTTTGTCGCGGTCATGCGCTTCCAGGGCCCGCGTTCCAATGGCATGCCGGAACTGCACAAGATGACGCCGTTCCTGGGTGTGCTGCAGGATCGCGGGTTCAAGGTGGCGCTGGTAACCGACGGGCGGATGTCCGGTGCATCGGGGAAAATCCCGGCGGCGATCCACGTCAGCCCTGAAGCCTATGTCGGTGGCGCGTTGGCTCGGGTGCAGGAGGGGGATATCATCCGCGTCGATGGCGTCAAAGGCACCCTGGAACTGAAGGTGGACGCCGAGGAATTCGCCGCACGCGAACCTGCCAAGGGCCTGTTGGGCAACAACATCGGTACCGGTCGCGAGCTGTTCGGTTTCATGCGCATGGCGTTCAGCTCGGCAGAGCAGGGCGCCAGCGCCTTCACTTCTGCCCTGGAGACGCTTAATTGAAACTGGCTTTGGTCGGTGACATCGGTGGGACCAACGCACGTTTCGCGTTGTGGAAGAACCATAACCTGAAAAACATCCAGGTGCTGGCAACGGCGGATTACGCCTGTCCCGAAGATGCCATCAAGGTGTACCTGAGCGGCATGGGCATGGGGCCGGGTTCCATTGGCTCGGTGTGCCTGTCGGTCGCCGGCCCCGTGGGCGGTGACACGTTTCGTTTCACCAACAACCACTGGCGCCTGAGCAATCTCGCGTTCTGCGAAACCTTGCAGGTGGAGAAGCTGTTGCTGGTCAACGACTTCTCGGCCATGGCCCTGGGCATGACTCGCCTGCGTCCCGATGAATACCGGGTCGTGTGCGAGGGTACACCGGAGCCGATGCGACCGGCCGTGGTGATCGGTCCGGGCACCGGGCTGGGCGTCGGCACGCTGCTGGATCTGGGCGAAGGTCGTTTCGCCGCGCTGCCGGGGGAGGGCGGTCACGTCGACCTGCCAATGAGCAGCCCGCGCGAGACCCAGCTCTGGCAACACATCTACGACGAGATCGGCCATGTCAGCGCCGAAACAGCCTTGAGCGGCAGCGGTTTACCCAGGGTCTATCGGGCGATCTGCGCGGTGGACGGCCATGAGCCGGTGCTCGATACTCCGGAATCCATCACCGCCGCCGGCCTGGCGGGCGATCCCATCGCCCTGGAAGTGCTCGAGCAGTTCTGTCGCTGGCTGGGCCGTGTGGCCGGCAACAACGTGCTGACGGTGGGCGGGCGAGGCGGTGTCTACATCGTCGGCGGCGTCGTGCCGCGGTTTGCCGATTTCTTCCTCGAAAGCGGTTTCGCCCGTTGCTTTGCCGACAAGGGCTGCATGAGCGATTACTTCAAGGGGATTCCGGTCTGGCTGGTGACGGCGCCGTATTCCGGCCTGATGGGGGCGGGGGTGGCGTTGGAGCAGTCGGCACAAGTTTAAGATTTGAAATGCAAATCCCCTGTGGGAGCGGGCTTGCTCGCGAAAGCGGTGTTTCATTCAACATTTTCGTCGGCTGACACGCCGCATTCGCGAGCAAGCCCGCTCCCACAAGGGGGTTGCGGTGTTTATAGATCCGGCTCATCAGGCATAATCCGCCCCAACCCAAACAACAAGGATGAGGCCCCGTGAGTTCAGTGAACAAATCGATTTTGTTGGTCGACGATGACCAGGAGATTCGCGAGCTGCTGGACACTTACCTCAGCCGTGCGGGATTCCAGGTGCGGACCACCCCCGATGGAGCCGGGTTTCGCCAGGCGCTGAACGAAGCGCCGAGCGACCTGGTGATCCTCGATGTGATGCTGCCCGACGAGGACGGTTTCAGTCTGTGCCGTTGGGTTCGCCAGCACCCGCGCCAGGCCCATGTGCCAATCATCATGCTCACCGCCAGCTCCGACGAAGCCGACCGCGTCATCGGCCTGGAGCTGGGGGCCGATGACTACCTGGGCAAGCCGTTCAGCCCGCGGGAACTCCAGGCGCGCATCAAGGCCTTGCTGCGCCGGGCTCAGTTCGGACAGGAGCGTGGGGGAAGCGAAGTGCTGGCCTTCGACGAGTGGCGGCTGGACATGGTCAGCCATCGGCTGTTTCACGCCGACGGGGAAGAGGTGATTCTTTCCGGTGCCGATTTTGCCCTGCTCAAGTTGTTCCTCGATCACCCTCAGGAAATCCTCGACCGCGACACCATCGGCAACGCGACCCGCGGCCGGGAGTTGATGCCGCTGGACCGGATCGTCGACATGGCGGTCAGTCGGCTGCGCCAGCGTCTGCGGGATACCGACAAACCGCCACGGCTGATCCGTACGGTGCGCGGCAGCGGTTATCAATTGGCGGCCAATGTGGTTGCCAGCAATGGTCACTGACTGGCTGCGGAAACTCGCCCGACGGCTGCCGGTGCCCCGTTCGTTGTTGGGACGGATGCTGCTGCTGACGCTGTTGGTGGTGTTGTTCGCCCAAACCTTGTCCAGCCTGATCTGGGTGTCACAACTGCGCGCCACGCAGCTTGAGGGCCTGGTGACCAGCGCCCGCAGCCTTGCTCATTCGATGACCGCCAGTGTCAGTTATTTGCGTTCGTTGCCGGTCGCGTACCGGCCGCTGGTGCTGGACCAGTTGCGCAGCATGGGCGGAACGCGGTTTGTCGTCACGCTCAACGACAAACCCCTGGGCATGGATGTCCTGCCCGTTACACCGCGTAAACTGGCGGTGCTCCAGGCGGTGGACGAGGTGCTGCGACGTTCCCTGGGCAATAACGCCGATATCTCCGTCAAGTTCGTCAGCCCCGAAGACCTGCGGATCTTCAACGGCGGACTCAAGCTCGATGAGTTGCCCCGTTCATGGGCTCATTACGCCCTGACCCTTGAGCCGGTGAACCCGCCGGTACTGGTCACGCAAATTCAGATGGCGCCGGGTGAGTGGCTGTACATCGCTTCACTGCTCCCCGAACCCTACACCAGTCTCGAAGAGCAGGACCTGCCCAAGCAGCAGGTCGGCTTTATCGTGCTCACCAGCAGTCTGTTGCTGTTGTTCATCGGCTTGCTGGTGCATTGGCAGAGCCGGCCTCTCAAGCGCCTGGCCCGGGCGGCGCGGAACATGTCGTTGGGCGCTGAAGTGGAGCCGGTGCCCGAGGGCGGCGGCAGCGAAGTGGTGGAGGTGGGGCGGGCTTTCAATGCCATGCGAGAACGCATCAGCCGTTACCTGACCGAACGCAGCCAATTGTTCAGCGCCATTTCCCACGACTTGCGGACACCCATCACGCGCCTGCGGCTGCGGGTCGAACTGCTGGAGGACGAGAATCTGCAAGCCAAGTTCGGTCGTGACCTGGATGAGCTGGAACTGCTGGTCAAGGGGGCGCTGCAGTGTGTGAAGGACACCGATATCCACGAGAACATCGAACCGGTGGATCTGAACCATGTACTCGATTGTCTGGTGGAGCCTTACGTGGCACCCAACGGCAACGGTCGCGTTACCCTGGATGGCCGGGCGCTGGCGCCGTATCCCGGCAAGCCGCTGGCCCTCAAGCGCTGCATTGGCAACCTGATCGACAACGCGCTGAAATACGGGCAGAACGCTCACCTGCACATCGATGACGATGAAACCGCATTCATCCTGCACGTCGACGACGAGGGGCCGGGTGTACCGGAGCAGCGTCTGGAACAAGTCTTCGAACCACACTTCCGCCTGGCCGGGCAACAGCAGGGCTACGGTCTGGGCCTGGGCATCGCTCGCAATATCGCTCACAGCCATGGTGGCGAAGTGAGCTTGCAGAATCTGCGTGAAGGGGGACTGCGGGTGACGTTGCAGTTGCCGCGTAGTGCTGATTAATCACACCGCGTTATCTTCATCGCGAGCCTGCTCGCGATGACATTAGTAGCCTCACCACTCTTCTCAGGTAAATGTCACAAGACGGTGACATAACGCTCCCCTTTCGTTACCTGCCCACCGCCCCCCCTTGTTTAGACTCCCTGCGTCAAAACAACAAAAAAGGTATTCCCGATGGACACCTTCCAACCGGCTTTCAGCAGTTGGCTGAACGCTCCTGCCCACCAGCAATGGCTCGCCGCCGAAGGCTTGCGGCTGCTGGCCTTCGCCAGGGCGTCGAGGCTGCCGGTCGGCTTCGGCAACCTTGACGAGCTGGGACGCCTGCCGGCCGGGGCCCAGGCCGAAACCATGAACACCGCACGCATGACCCACAGCTTCGCCATGGCCCACATCCAGGGCCTGCCAGGATTCGCCGAGCTGGTGGATCACGGCATCGAAGCCCTCAGCGGCCCGCTGCGGGACGCCGAGTACGGCGGTTGGTTCGCCACTGCGCAACCCACCGAGGACAACGCCGGCAAAGCCGCTTATCTCCATGCGTTCGTGGCCCTGGCCGCCAGTTCAGCGGTGGTGGCCCGGCGTCCCGGCGCCCAGGCGCTGCTGGAGGAAGCCGTGCGGGTCATCGACGAGCATTTCTGGAGCGAGGAGGAGGGCGCCCTGCGCGAATCCTTTTCCCGTGACTGGCGTGACGAAGAAGCCTATCGCGGCGCCAACAGCAACATGCACGCCACCGAGGCCTTCCTCGCACTGGCCGATGCCACTGACGACCCCCGCTGGCTGGCCCGTGCGCTGCGTATCGTTGAGCGTGTGATCCATGGCCATGCCGCCGCCAACGACTACCTGGTGGTGGAGCATTTCGACCGCGACTGGCAGCCGCTGCGCGAATACAACCACGACAACCCCGCCGACGGCTTCCGGCCCTACGGCACCACGCCGGGCCATGGTTTCGAGTGGGCGCGCCTGCTGTTGCATCTCGAAGCGGCGCGGGTGCGGATCGGCATGCTGACCCCGGGTTGGCTGGTCCAGGACGCGCAAAAACTCTTCGAACGGAACTGTCGCCACGGCTGGGAGGTCGATGGTGCGCCCGGCATTGTCTACACGCTGGACTGGGATAATCGCGCGGTGGTCCGCCATCGGTTGCATTGGGTGCATGCCGAAGCGGCCGCCGCTGCCAGTGCGCTGCTCAAGCGTACCGATGAAGCCCAATACGAGACCTGGTACCGATGCTTCTGGGAGTTTTGTGAGCGCCATTTCATCGACCGTTGCAACGGCAGCTGGCACCACGAGCTCGATCCTCAGAACCGCCCAAGCGCCGATATCTGGCCGGGTAAGCCGGACCTGTATCACGCCTGGCAGGCGGTGCTGATTCCGCGACTGCCCCTGGCGCCCAGCATGGCGTCGGCCCTGGCGGAGTATTCCAGCCTGGTCGCTGTGTAACCATGTCGTGACATAGACGCATCCCTTCGTTACCTGCGAGGGGATTTCCCCTGATTAGAATCCATGCAGCGCAAGCACCAGACTTGCATGCATAACAACAAGAAAGGTACTCAGATGAACGCGATCAATCGCCTCGCCGTTGCTGTTTCCATTGCCACGTTGTTCCCCCTCAGTGCTTTTGCCGCCGACTCGAAAGGGACGGTCGAAGTGGTGCATTGGTGGACCTCGGGCGGTGAGAAGGCGGCTGTAGATGTCCTGAAGGCCCAAGTCGAGAAAGACGGCTTCACCTGGAAAGACGGTGCCGTCGCAGGTGGCGGTGGCGCCACGGCCATGACCGTGCTGAAAAGCCGCGCGGTGGCCGGCAACCCGCCAGGCGTTGCCCAGATCAAAGGTCCGGACATTCAGGAGTGGGCATCCACTGGCCTGCTCGACAGCGACGTCCTGAAGGACGTTGCCAAGCAAGAGAAGTGGGATTCGCTGCTCGACAAGAAAGTCTCCGACACCGTCAAGTATGAGGGGGATTACGTAGCCGTGCCGGTGAACATCCACCGCGTCAACTGGCTGTGGATCAACCCTGAAGTCTTCAAGAAGGCCGGCATCGACAAAGCGCCGACCACCCTCCAGGAATTCTACGCCGCCGGCGACAAGCTCAAGGCTGCGGGCTTCATTCCTCTGGCCCACGGCGGCCAGCCTTGGCAGGACAGCACTGTATTCGAAGCCGTGGTGCTGTCGGTCATGGGCGCCGACGGTTACAAAAAGGCCCTGGTCGACCTGGACAACAAGGCCCTGACCGGACCGGAAATGGTCAAGGCACTGACCGAACTGAAGAAAGTCGCGACCTACATGGACGTCGATGGCAAGGGCCAGGACTGGAACCTGGAAGCGGCCAAGGTCATCAACGGCAAGGCCGGCATGCAGATCATGGGTGACTGGGCCAAGAGCGAGTGGACCGCTGCCAAGAAAGTCGCCGGCAAGGATTACGAATGCGTAGCCTTCCCGGGCACCGACAAGGCCTTCACCTACAACATCGACTCCCTGGCAGTGTTCAAGCAGAAGGACAAGGGCACTTCGGCCGGTCAGGAAGATATCGCCAAGGTCGTCCTGGGTGAAAACTTCCAGAAGGTCTTCAGCATCAACAAGGGTTCGATCCCGGTGCGTAACGACATGCTCAAGGACATGGCCAAGTACGGGTTCGACTCCTGTGCCCAGACCGCGGCCAAGGACTTCCTGGCGGACGCCCAGACCGGAGGCCTGCAACCGAGCATGGCGCACAACATGGCGACCACGCTGGCCGTACAGGGTGCGTTCTTTGACGTGGTGACCAACTACATCAATGACCCGAAAGCTGATCCGGCCGACGCCGCCAGGAAACTCGGCGCGGCGGTTCAGTCGGCCAAATAAGAGCAGTTGCAAGCTACAAGCTACAAGCTGCAAGGGTGTGTTTTAGCTCGCAGCTTGCGGCTTGTAGCTGCCCCTAATCTATCTTTGTACTGGATTTTCCCATGAGTTCTGTTGCTGTGTTCAGCAAAGCCTCGCCGTTCGATGCACTGCAACGCTGGCTGCCAAAACTGGTGCTGGCGCCCAGCATGTTCATCGTCCTGGTGGGCTTTTACGGCTACATCCTGTGGACGTTTCTCCTGTCGTTCACCAACTCGACTTTTCTTCCGACCTACAAATGGGTCGGCCTGGCGCAATATGCGCGGCTGTTCGATAACGACCGCTGGTGGGTGGCGAGCAAGAACCTGGCCGTGTTCGGCGGACTGTTCATCGGCATCACGCTGGTCATTGGTGTGTTGCTGGCGGTATTGCTCGATCAGCGCATCCGCCGCGAAGGTTTTATCCGCACCATCTACCTGTACCCGATGGCGCTCTCGATGATCGTCACCGGTACTGCCTGGAAATGGCTGCTCAACCCAGGCATGGGCCTGGACAAGCTGCTGCGTGACTGGGGTTGGGAAGGCTTTCGCCTGGATTGGCTGATCGACCCGGACCGCGTGGTGTATTGCCTGGTGATCGCGGCCGTGTGGCAAGCCTCGGGTTTCATCATGGCGATGTTCCTTGCCGGCCTGCGGGGTGTCGACCAGTCGATCATCCGCGCAGCGCAGATCGATGGTGCGAGCATGCCCACGATCTACTGGAAAGTGGTGCTGCCGAGCCTGCGTCCGGTGTTCTTCAGCGCCGTGATGATCCTGGCGCACATCGCCATCAAGAGTTTCGACCTGGTGGCGGCGATGACGGCCGGTGGCCCCGGCTACTCGTCCGACCTGCCCGCCATGTTCATGTATTCGTTCACCTTCAGTCGTGGCCAGATGGGCATGGGCTCGGCCAGTGCGATCCTGATGCTCGGTGCGATCCTCGCGATCATCGTGCCTTACCTGTATTCCGAGCTGAGGACCAAGCGCCATGACTAGTCTCGTCGCCAAACCGGGTATCAGCCTGAGTCGCATCGCGATCCATGCCGTGCTGATCCTTGCCGTACTGCTTTATCTGGTGCCGCTGGTGGTCATGTTGCTGACCAGCTTCAAGACGCCGGAAGACATCAGCACCGGCAACCTGCTCAGCTGGCCGACCGTGGTCAGTGGCATCGGCTGGGCCAAGGCCTGGGCCACGGTGAACGGTTACTTCTGGAACTCGATCATGATCACCGTTCCGGCGGTGCTGATCTCCACCGCCATCGGTGCGTTGAATGGCTACGTGCTGTCGATGTGGCGTTTCCGTGGTTCGCAGCTGTTCTTCGGCCTGTTGCTGTTCGGCTGCTTCCTGCCGTTCCAGACCGTGCTGCTGCCGGCCTCGTTCACCCTCGGCAAGATGGGGCTGGCCAGCACCACCACCGGCCTGGTGATCGTACACGTGGTGTATGGCCTGGCGTTCACCACGCTGTTCTTCCGTAACTACTACGTCAGCATTCCCGATGCGCTGGTGAAGGCGGCGCGCCTGGACGGTGCGGGCTTTTTCACGATCTTCCGCAGGATCATCCTGCCGATGTCGACGCCGATCATCATGGTCTGCCTGATCTGGCAGTTCACGCAGATCTGGAACGACTTCCTGTTCGGCGTGGTGTTCTCCAGCGGCGATTCGCAGCCCATCACGGTGGCGCTGAACAACCTGGTCAACACCAGCACCGGGGCCAAGGAATATAACGTGGACATGGCGGCGGCGATGATCGCCGGGCTGCCGACCCTGCTGGTCTATGTGGTCGCAGGCAAGTATTTCGTGCGCGGGCTGACGGCCGGCGCGGTCAAGGGGTAATCATGGCAACGCTCGAACTTCGCAATGTAAACAAGACCTACGGCGCCGGCCTGCCCGACACCCTGAAGAACATCGAACTGTCCATCAAGGACGGTGAGTTCCTGATTCTTGTCGGCCCTTCGGGTTGCGGCAAGTCGACCCTGATGAACTGCATCGCCGGCCTGGAAACCATTACTGGCGGCGCGATCATGATCGGCGACCAGGATGTCAGCGGCATGAGTCCCAAAGATCGCGATATCGCCATGGTGTTCCAGTCCTATGCGCTGTACCCGACCATGAGCGTGCGCGAGAACATCGAATTCGGCCTGAAGATCCGCAAGATGCCCCAATCGGCCATTGACGAAGAAGTGGCCCGGGTCGCCAAGCTGTTGCAGATCGAACACCTGCTCAACCGCAAGCCCGGCCAGCTCTCCGGCGGCCAGCAACAGCGCGTGGCCATGGGCCGCGCACTGGCGCGGCGACCGAAGATCTACCTGTTCGACGAACCGCTGTCCAACCTCGACGCCAAGCTGCGGGTCGAGATGCGCACCGAAATGAAACTGATGCACCAGCGCCTCAAGACCACCACGGTCTACGTCACCCACGACCAGATCGAAGCCATGACCCTGGGCGACAAGGTGGCGGTGATGAAGGACGGGATCATCCAGCAGTTCGGCACGCCGAAGGAGATCTACAACAACCCGGCCAACCAGTTCGTGGCGAGTTTCATCGGTTCGCCGCCGATGAACTTCATCCCGTTGCGCCTGCAACGCAAGGACGGTCGCCTGCTGGCTTTGCTCGACAGCGGCCAGGCCCGTTGCGAGCTGCCGCTGGGCATGCAGGACGTCGGTCTGGAGGATCGCGAAGTGATCCTGGGCTTGCGTCCGGAGCAGATCGCGCTGGCGGGTAGCGAACCGAATGGCCTGCCGACCATTCGCGCCGAAGTCCAGGTCACCGAGCCCACCGGCCCGGACACCCTGGTATTTGTCAGTCTAAATGACACCAAGGTTTGCTGCCGCCTGGCTCCGGACGTGGCTCCGCAGGCCGGGGAAACAATGACGCTTCAGTTTGATCCTCAAAAAGTATTACTATTTGATGCGAAGACCGGTGAGCGTCTAGGAGCGGCTGGTCAGGCGCAAGCCGAAGGGCGAGCGCCGAACGTGGCGCAGTTCAAAGGTCGGTGAAGAACAAATGTGGGGGCGAGCAGGCTCGCTCCCCCAAAGAAGTATGCGGTGGGTGGGAAACCGTCCACCGCAATCGTTGTAAACCGCGTTAGAAAAAATAAAAACAGTCAATAACAATAAAGACGAGGAATGTAGGGATGAAGAAGAAAAACAACGCCCAGCTTATCTGCCAGTTGTCAGCCGTTGCGGCGATGATGCTGGTGGGTAGCGCACAGGCTGACGAAGCGTTCAGCGCCGATTCGAAGTGGATGACGGGCGATTGGGGTGGTAAGCGCACCGAGCTGATCGAACAGGGCATCGACATCAAGGCTGACTACGTCGGCGAAGTGGGCGGCAACCTGCACGGGGGCTACAACAACGACAAGACTGCGCGTTATTCCGACCAGTTCGGTCTGGGCGTGGCTTTGGACCTGCAGAAGCTGTGGGGCTGGGACAACACCCAGGCCAAGATCCAGCTCACCAATCGTAACGGTCAGAACATCTCCAACGATCGTGTCGGCGACCCGCGTGCCGGCACCCTCAGCTCCTCCCAGGAAGTCTATGGCCGTGGCCACATGGTTCGCCTGACCCAACTGTGGATCAAGCACCAGTTCCTCGACGGCAAGCTGGACGTCAAGGCCGGTTACTTCGGCGAAGGCGAAGATTTCAACACCTTCCCCTGCGAATTCCAGAACCTGGCCTTCTGCGGTTCCCAAGTGGGTAACTGGGCGACCAACATCTGGTACAACTGGCCGGTCAGCCAGGCCGCGATCCGCGTGAAGTACAACCTCACGCCAGAGTTCTACGCGCAGATCGGTGCGTACAACCAGAACCCTTCGCAGCTGGAACACGGCAACGGCTTCAAACTCAGCGGCAGTGGCACCAAGGGCACCGTGATCCCGGTCGAGCTGGTCTGGTCGCCGAAGGTCAACAACCTGCCGGGCGAATACCGTGTCGGTTACTACAAGAGTACGGCTGATGCCGATGACGTCCGCGAAGACGACAACGGTGATGACGCCGCGACCACAGGTAACGCCTATCGCAGCCACAGCAGCAAGCACGGCTACTGGTTCGTGGCGCAGCAGCAACTCACCACCCACAACGGCGATGCGTCTCGCGGTCTGAACATCGCGGCCAACGCGACGTTCCACGACAAGGACACCAACATCGTCGACAACTACCAGTCGCTGATGTTCGTGTACAAGGGCCCGTTCGACGCTCGTCCGAAGGATGACATCGGCATCGGTTTCTCCCGCATCCATGTCAACGATGACGTGAAGAAAAACGCCGAGCTGACCAACGCGGCCAACGGTGTGAGCGACTACGAGAACCCACTGTTCGCTCCGCTGCGCGACACCGAGTACAACTACGAGCTCAACTATGGTGTCCACGTGACCAACTGGCTGACCGTGCGTCCCAACCTGCAATACATCACCCATCCAGGCGGTGTGGATGAAGTGGACAACGCGCTGGTGGCCGGCCTGAAAATTCAGTCGGTGTTCTAACGCTGTTGCGATAAGCTCCTCTCTATGTGCGCATATTTGCGGACGGCCAAGGCTGTCCGCTTTTTTTTGTGAAGTGGCTGGCCGGAACAGAACCCTGTGGCGAGGGGACTTATCCCCGCTGGGGCGCGCAGCGGCCCTGAAAATGGCAACTCAGCGCATCAGGTTACTGGTTGGGGGCCGCTTCGCAGCCCAGCTGGGATAAATCCCCTCGCCACAACAGCGTGTTTCACCCAATTGAGAGTTCAATGATTTCCAGGACCGTGGCCCATGCATGAGCATCCGCTACAACGCTTTTTCAAATCCTTGCGCGAGCGCCCGGTGTTTGCGTGGGAGCGCTATCGGCAGCGCGATGTGCTGGTGATCGATCATCCGCTGTGCCAGGCGGTGTTCAGTCGCCAGGGTGCGCAGTTGCTGCATTTCCAGCCTCGTGGCCAGAAACCGTGGCTGTGGTGCGCGTCCAAATGGCCGCACGTCGGCGCGATACGGGGCGGAGTCCCGGTGTGCTGGCCCTGGTATGGCCGCCATCCGAGCGAGAACGCCTGGCCATCCCATGGTTGGGCGCGTTTGATCGATTGGAAGCTGATGGACAGCCGCAGCGACGACGACGGCGTGCACCTGCACTGGCAGTTACAGCTGTGCGATTGGCAAGTCGACCTGCATGCAGACTTGGGCGAACGCATGGAATTGCGCTTGAGCACCGAGCATCAGGACAGCCTGCCCTGTCAATTGAGCCAGGCGTTGCACGCTTATTGGCGTATTGGTGACGTTGGCGAGGTAGCGCTGTCTGGGCTCGAGGGCGCGCAGGGTTACGACCATTTGAACCGTGCGGTTTGTCGGCAGGAAGGCGAATTACGAGTCGAGGGCGGCTGTCAGCGGGTGTTCCAGCACGAAGGGGAATTGCAGCTCAAGGACCGTGCCTGGCAGCGCCAATTGTGCATCGACACAGGCGACGGTACCGACACGGTGGTGTGGCATCCCGGCGCCCGACCGTTGCTGGGGGTGAGCTGGGATGAGGTCAACGAGTTCGTGTGCGTCGAGGCGGCCAGTGGCGGCACGGACAGCCTGTGCCTGGCGCCGGGGGAGCGGGCGCATTTGAGCTTGCAGGCGTGGGCGGGGGCTTAGGCAGGTTGTCAGTGTTGCTGCTGGCCCTATCGCGAGCAGGTTCAGTTGAACTCATCCCCCACCGGATACCGGCTCGCATTCAGGCTTTCCTTGATCTTGCGCAGATGCGGCTGGAAATCCACGCCACGGCGCAGGGTCATGCCGGTGGCGAGTACATCCAGCACGGTGAGCTGGATGATCCGAGAAGTCATCGGCATGTAGATATCGGTGTCCTCGGGCAACGGAATGTTCAGGCTCAGGGTGCTGGCCTTGGCCAGGGGGGAGTTTTCGGCGGTCAGGCCCAGCACCGAAGCGCCGTTTTCCCGGGCGATGCGAGCCACTTCCACCAGCTCACGGGTACGACCGGTGTAGGAAATGATCACGAACAACTCGCCGGTGTGGGCCACCGACGCGATCATGCGCTGCATCAGCACGTCGGCATGGGCGGTTACCGCCAGGTTGAAGCGGAAAAACTTGTGCTGGGCGTCCAGAGCCACCGGGGCCGAGGCACCGAGGCCGAAGAAGTGGATCTGCCGGGCCTGGATCAACAGGTCCACGGCACGGCTGATCAAATTTGGATCGAGTGCCTGGCAGGCGCTGTCCAACGAGGCAATGGCACTGCCGAATATTTTCTGGGTATAGGCTTGCGGATTGTCGTCGGCTTCTACTGCACGACTGACATAAGCAGCGCCGCTGGCCAGGCTTTGCGCCAGCTGCAGTTTGAGTTCCGGGTAGCCGCTGACGCCGAACGAGCGGCAGAAACGGTTTACCGTGGGTTCGCTCACCGACGCGGCCTGGGCGAGGGCGGCGATGCTGAAGCGAGTGGCCTGCTGTGGGTTGAGCAGGATCACCTCGGCCACCTTGCGCTCGGCCTTGTTGAGGTCTTCAAGGCGACTCTGGATCTGCTCCAGGAGATTTCGCACGCGGTCCATAAAAGATTCCTAGAAAAGACGGGTCTTTGATACGACCCTTTGTGGTGGCCTATCCTACTGTTGGCTCCGGCGGACCACCACTCGGAATCAATATTTTCGGAAAATGTTGTGGTTATTACTACATTTTTCCTTGAGTGATGCCTTGAAAAAAGGTATTTGTAGCTTAACTTGATAAAAGAACAAACATCATGCCTCCGATTACGGTTGAACCGTGCACCTTTGCCTTGTTCGGCGCGCTGGGCGATCTGGCCTTGCGCAAGCTGTTTCCTGCCCTCTACCAACTCGATGCGGCGGGCCTGCTGCACGAGGACACGCGGATCCTCGCCCTGGCGCGGGAACCGGGTAGCGAGCAGCAGCATCTGGCGTTCATCGGCACTGAGTTGCGCCGCTACGTTGGCGACAAGGACCTGAGCGAAACCGTCGTCGAGCGCTTCATGGCACGATTGACCTACCTGCATGTGGATTTCCTCAAGGCTGACGATTACGTCGCCCTGGCCGAGCAGGCCGGTTCCGCCCAGCAGGTCATCGCCTATTTCGCCACGCCGGCAGCGGTGTACGGCGCGATCTGCGAGAACCTGGCGAAGGTCGGTCTGAGCGAAAACACCCGTGTCGTGCTGGAAAAACCCATCGGCTCGGACCTGGAATCGTCGCGCAAGGTCAACGATGCCGTGGCGCAGTTTTTCCCGGAGAACCGCACCTATCGCATCGACCACTACCTGGGCAAGGAAACCGTACAGAACCTGATCGCGCTGCGGTTCGCCAACAGCCTGTTCGAAACCCAGTGGAACCAGAATTACATTTCCCACGTGGAAATCACCGTGGCCGAGAAAGTCGGCATCGAAGGCCGCTGGGGCTATTTCGACAAGGCCGGTCAACTGCGGGACATGATCCAGAATCACCTGTTGCAGCTGTTGTGCCTGATCGCCATGGACCCGCCGGCCGACCTGTCCGCCGACAGCATCCGTGACGAGAAGGTCAAGGTGCTCAAGGCCCTGGCGCCCATCAGTCCGGAAGGCCTGACCACCCAGGTGGTGCGCGGCCAGTACATCGCTGGCCACAGCGAGGGCAAGGCGGTGCCTGGCTATCTCGAAGAACCCAATTCCAATACCCAGAGCGACACCGAAACCTTCGTCGCCCTGCGCGCCGACATTCGTAACTGGCGCTGGGCCGGCGTTCCGTTCTACCTGCGTACCGGCAAGCGCATGCCGCAGAAGCTGTCGCAGATCGTCATCCACTTCAAGGAACCGTCCCACTACATCTTCGCGCCGGAGCAGCGTTTGCAGATCAGCAACAAACTGATCATCCGCCTGCAACCGGACGAAGGGATTTCCCTGCGGGTGATGACCAAGGAGCAAGGTCTGGACAAGGGCATGCAATTGCGCAGCGGTCCGTTGCAACTCAATTTTTCCGACACCTGGCGCAGCGCACGGATTCCCGATGCGTATGAGCGGCTGTTGCTGGAAGTCATGAACGGCAATCAGAACCTGTTTGTCCGTAAAGATGAAATCGAAGCCGCGTGGACGTGGTGTGACCAGTTGATCGCCGGATGGAAGAAGTCCGGTGACGCGCCCAAGCCGTATGCGGCCGGGTCCTGGGGGCCGATGAGCTCCATCGCACTGATCACGCGGGACGGGAGGTCATGGTATGGCGATATCTGAACTGAAACTGCCCCAGGGCGTCAGCGCCCTTGAATTCAAGAGCCCGGTGCTGTTGGCCGAAGGGCTGGCGTTGAAAGTGGCCGAGCAATTGCGCGAAGCGATTGAAACACGTGGTGCGGCGACCCTGGTGGTCTCCGGCGGTCGTAGCCCGGTGGCGTTTTTCCAGAGCCTGGCCAAGCAGGCGCTGGATTGGTCGAAAGTGGTAGTGAGCCTGGCCGACGAGCGTTGGGTACCGGTTGAGCACGCCGACAGCAACGCCGGCTTGCTCAAGCGTTACCTGTTGCAGGGGGCCGCAGCCAAGGCTCAGTTCCTGAGTCTCTACAGCGCCAGCGCCAACCTGGAGGCGGCTGCCGAACAGGCGGATCGCTTGCTGGCCGAGTTTCCGCCCATCGACGTGCTGGTCCTGGGCATGGGCGATGACGGGCACACCGCCTCGCTGTTTCCCGACAGCCCGAACCTGGCCGAAGCCCTGGATGCCCAGGGGACTCGTCGTTGCTGGCCGATGCTGGCGCCGACCGTGCCGCACCAGCGCCTGACGATGAGCCGTGCCTTGCTGGCTTCGGCGAAGCACAAGGTGCTGTCGATTTCCGGTCAATCGAAGTTGACCACCCTGAACGCCGCGGTGGCTGGTGACAATGTCGCCGAGATGCCGATCCGTGCGTTTTTGCAACCTACGTTAGAGATTTACTGGTGCCCATGAACCTAGGATCAGCCGCTATGAAAAACCCATCCCCGACCGTTTCCATGGCGGACAAAGTTACCCTGATCGACAACCTCTGCGCCAAGGCGCGGATCCTGCCGGTGATCACCATTGCCCGTGAACAGGACATCCTGCCGCTGGCCGATGCGTTGGCCGCCGGTGGCCTGACGGCGCTGGAAGTGACCTTGCGTTCCCAGTATGGCCTCAAGGCCATTCAAGTGCTGCGCGAGCAGCGCCCGGAGCTGGTGACCGGCGCTGGCACCGTGCTCGACCGTCACATGCTGGCCGCTGCCGAGGCCGCTGGTTCGCAGTTCATCGTCACCCCGGGCATCACCCGCGATCTGCTTGAGGCCAGTGTCCAGAGCCCGATCCCGTTGCTGCCGGGCATCAGCAACGCATCCGGCATCATGGAAGGCTATGGCCTGGGCTATCGCCGCTTCAAGTTGTTCCCGGCGGAAGTCAGCGGCGGCGTTGCGGCCCTCAAAGCGCTGGGTGGTCCGTTCGGCGAAGTGAAGTTCTGCCCTACCGGCGGCGTTGGCCCGGCCAATATCAAGAGCTACATGGCGTTGAAGAACGTGATGTGCGTGGGCGGTAGCTGGATGCTCGATCCCGAATGGATCAAGAACGGCGACTGGGCCCGCATCCAGGAATGCACCGCCGAGGCCCTGGCGCTGCTGGACTGAATCTGACCGAATTTCGTTGGGTGTATCTACGGCTTTACGGTGCGCTTGGTCGGCGCGCCGTTTTTTTTTGCCCTGATTTTCTGACTAGACACAGCCTCCTGTGGCGAGGGGATTTATCCCCGCTGGGTCGCGCAGCGGCCCCACTCCCTTTCGGGCCTGCTCCGCAGTCCAGTGGGGATAAATCCCCTCGCCACAGAAGGCGGCGCGAGTCGTTATATATGGCTGAGCTCGAACAGGGCCTGGGTCAGCCGCTCGATGTCGCTGGCCAGCGTGATCAACCCCGGCGTGATACGGATGCAGGGTCCAACATGGGTGTTGCGTACCACCGTGAAGATCCCGTAATCGTTGAGCAATCGATCGGCCATCGCCTGCTGGTCTGTCCGAGCGGTAAAGCGCATGGAAGTGATGCCGCAGTAGAGTCGCCGATCATCCGGCGTCATCACCTCGATGCCCGGTAGGTCACGCACGGCACTCACCCACAAATCACGCAAGTAGGCGAGCCGTGCGCCCTTGGCCGGGGCGCCCCCCAGGGCACAGTGCTCTTCGAAGACCAGGGGCAGGGTCATCAACGCCGGGATGTTGGGCGTGCTGTGGGGTGTGCGGGAGCGAATGTCGTTCAACGGATGACTGGCATCGCCCATATCCGGGTCGATGTCGGCCAGCCGCTGCGGGTCGATGTACAGAAACCCGAGGGCCAGCGGGCCGCCGATCCATTTCTGCAGATTGAAGCCGGCGAACGGGATTCCCAGCTTCTTCAGATCGAAGTCGATCTGCCCCAGGGCATGGGCGCCGTCGAGAATGATGTCGACGCCGAATTCCCGCGCCGTTTCGGCAATGGCCTGGACCGGCATGACCAGCCCGGTCAGGTGGTTGACGTAGGTCAGCGTCATCAGCTTCAGGCGAGGGTAGCGGATGAGCGCTTCGCGATAGGTCCCCACCAGGCTTTCGAAACTGGCAGGGTGCTGGTGGACCAGCTCGATCACTTCCACCCCACGCTGGCGAGCCAGCCAACGCATGGCGTCCCTGACCGATGGGTATTCCAGGTCGCATATCAGGATCTGATCGCCTGGCACCAGGCCGTTATAGTTGCGGATCAGGGAGTGGAGGGCGTCGACCGCGCTACGGACCAGCGCCACGGTTTGCGGGGCGACATCGATCAGCTCCGCGACCTGGCGGCGAATCGCTTCGCCATGTTCACGGTCGAAGTGCTGGCGCACATAGACCGAGTTGCTGCGGTTGATGAATTCGATGTTGCGCTGGTATTCCTCCACGACCGTTCGCGACATGCGGCCGAAGTAGCCGTTCTCCAGATTCAGCGGCCCATCGGGGTCAACATCGTAGCGGCCGACAAAGGTCTGCCAGAAAGCTTCATCGTGGGCGCGCAGCGTATTCTCGGGCATGGTGAGGCTCAATCAGGGACGGGGCTTGGGTTTGCCGTGTTTCAGGCGCAGGGGATCGAGCAGATCGGACAGACCGTTGTGATCGATTTCCTGCATCAATGCCAGCAAACCCCCCAGTTCCCCGTGCGGGAAGCCTTCGCGGGCGAACCAGTTGAGGTATGGACCGGGCAGGTCGGCCAGGATTCTGCCCTTGTATTTGCCAAAGGGCATCTGGCGCGTCACCAGCAGTTCGAGGGTTTCCGGATTCATGGCAAATGTCTTGATTCAACAGCCTTGAAAAATACAGGCATTCTGCATGCAGGCCAAATGACAGATCATGCAAATAACGCGGATACAGTTTGCTTGTTACGAATTAATTATTTGATTTTTAATGATTTTTTATTTCGATTTAATCTGGCATGGCCGATGCAACGTTCCTTGCAGGTTTTTTATTCACCAGCAAAGGAACTGAAAAATGACCGATATGAACAAAGAAGCCATCTCCGTCCTCAACGACCTGATCCAGACCAGCAAGGACGGTCAGGAAGGTTTCAAGACCTGTGCTGAAGACATCAAGCACCCTGAACTCAAGGCTCTGTTCGTTCAGCGCGCCGCCGATTGCGCCACTGCCGCGTCTGAGCTTCAAGCCGCTGTTCGCTCCCTGGGCGGAGATCCGGAAACCTCCACCAGCGTAGCCGGTGACTTGCACCGCCGTTGGGTCGATGTGAAGTCGATGTTCACCGGCAAGGATGAAGAGGCGGTGCTCAACGAGGCCGAGCGTGGCGAAGACCATGCGAAGAAGGCCTATCAGGAAGCGCTTGAAAAGATCAACAAGCACAATCTGGTCGGCATTCGTGATCTGGTAGAGCGTCAGTATCACGGCGTGCAACGCAACCATGATCAGGTCAAGGCCTTGCGTAATCGGGCTAAAGCCAGCTGAGTACGCCTGTTGTCCAAAAAAACGCCAGCCAGTCTGGCGTTTTTTTGTGGTTGCGATTGCGCACGGCGTTTGCCTCCGGAAACGTAAAAGTGTGTTGCTCGATCTTGGGGTAATTGGCTATGGACTCAAGTAGATAGCTAGCTAATAATTGCGCTGTCCCTGCATTTGTCGTTGCGACTATTGTTACTGCAATCCTTGAAGAGTTTCTTGCGTGCCCATTACTTTGCAGGCCTTGTTTGCCCCCGACCGCCTCGCTGTGCAGTTCGCCATCAAAACCGTACTCGGTGGTGGGCTGGCGCTATGGCTGGCTCTGCGCTGGGGTCTGGAGCAGCCGTCATGGGCGCTGATGACCGCGTTCATCGTGGCTCAACCCTTGTCCGGGATGGTGGTGCAGAAGGGCTTGGCGCGTTTGCTCGGCACCTTGGTAGGAACGGTCATGTCAGTGGTGTTCATGGGCCTGTTCGCCCAGGCGCCATGGTTGTTCCTTCTGGCGCTGGCGCTATGGCTAGGGCTGTGCACGGCCTGCTCCACGTTGCTGCGCAGCGCTTGGTCTTATTCCTTCGTACTGGCTGGATACACGGTGGCGATCATTGCCCTGCCGGCCATTTCCCATCCGTTGACCGTGTTCGACCAAGCGGTGGCGCGCTGCACCGAGATCAGCCTGGGCATTGTCTGTGCGACGGCGGCCAGCGCCTTGCTGTGGCCGTTACGGGTCGAGCGGCAACTGGCGGATCAGGCTCGTGCCGCCTGGCAAAGTGGGATGCAGGCCGCCCGTGCTACCTTGGCCGGTGACGCCCAGGCGCGAAAAGGCTTGTTGGAAATCCTCGGCAAAATCGTCGCCGTGGACGCCCAGCGTGAACATGCCTGGTTCGAAGGCCGCCTCGGCCGGCAGCGTGCCCGGGCCATCAGCGGCTTGAGCCAGAAGCTGCTGATGCTGTTGCGCATATCCCGTTCGGTGCGCCGGCAATGGAAGCAGCTCGAGCCGCAGGAAGCCGAGGCCTTGAAGCCCTGGATGGATGACGTGCAACACGCCCTCGCCGCCGACAGCGCAACGCTGCACGCCTTGCGGCCCAGGGTGTTGGACGCCTCCCATGATCCTGACATCAGCTCGGCGCAAAGTTATTGCCTGGCCCGCTTCGCCTTGTTGCTCGATACCGCCCTGGCTGCCTGCGCTGCGCTGTCGGCGGTGCAGGAGGGCAGGGAGGCGGCGGATCCGCCACGTACCCTCACGCCGCACCGTGACCTGTCCCTGGCGATGGTGTTCGGCGCCCGCAGCGCCCTGGCGTTTCTCGCCGTGAGCTGTTTCTGGCTGGCGACGGCCTGGCCCGCCGCATCGGGTGCGCTGCTGCTCACCTGCGTGGTGTGCAGCCTGTTTGCCAGTCGCGAAAACGGTGCGCAGATCGGCCTGAGTTTCCTGCGGGGCATCCTGCTGGCCGTGCCGACGGCCTTCGTGGTCGGCGAGATCGTGCTGCCGCAATGGAGCAGTTTCGCGATGCTCTGCATGGCCATGGGCGTGCCGCTGTTTTTGGGGGCGCTGGGCATGGCCAAGCCGCCGATTTTCGCCACGGCCACCTCGTTCGTTCTGCACTTTATCGTGCTGGTGTCGCCGCTCAATACCATGAAGTACGACGTTGCCGCGTTCTTCAATAATGCCCAGGCCATGATGATCGGCGTGGGGGCGGCGGTGCTGGCGTTCAATCTGCTGATCCTGCGCGATCCTGCCTGGCACAGCCGTCGACTCCTGGCGGCGACGCTCGACGACCTGGTGCGCCTGACCCATCGCAACCTGCGCGGCGCCGAAAGCTGGTTCGGTGGACGCATGGCCGACCGCTTGCTGCAACTGGCGCGGCATTATCCCGAGTTGCCGGTACCGGCACGCAGCCGTTGGGATGATGGGTTGTTGGGCCTGGACATCGGTGATGAGTTGTTGCACCTGCGCCTGAGCCTGGCCGTTGCCCAAGTGCCCGATCACTTGGCGCAGGAGCGCTATTTCGACGCGTTGGAGCGGGTGCTCCAACGTGGCCCTGTCGGTGAGCAGGCCGAGGCGTTGGCTCCGGCGAGCGCCGAGTTCCTGAAGGTGCTGTCGGCGCAGCCGCCGGGCGATGCGTTGAAGCTGGCCCAGGGGGCGGTGGTGCAATTGCAAAACAGCTGGCGTGCCTGGTGCCGCCAGCACGAACCTGAACGACGGGAGCACAGCCATGGGCTTGCGTGAATGGTCGATCGGCGGGGTGCTGCTCAGCCCGTTTCTGATTTATGTCGTGCTGGCTCTGCTGGTGACCGGTGCCTTGCGCCTGTTGCTCAGCCTCGTGCCGGCCGGGCGCTGGATATGGCATGAGGCGTTGTTCGACTGCGCCCTGTACGTCTGCGTCCTGACTGTCATAACTGTGGTCCTCGGGCCGTTATAAGGAGTTGAATATGCGGACCTCCGTACGCGTCGCCGTCACGTTGAGCGTGGTGGCGGTGGCCATCTTCGCCGGCTTTCATCTGTGGCAGTACTACATGCTCACCCCCTGGACCCGGGATGCGCGGATCCGCGCCGACGTGGTGGTGATTGCCCCTGACGTATCGGGCTGGGTGCGCGAGCTCAAGGCTGTGGACAACCAGCAGGTCAAGGCGGGCGACCTTTTATTGAGCATTGACCGCGAGCGTTTCGAGGCGGCGGTGGAAAAGGCCCGGGCGGTGGTCCAGACCCGCCAGCAGCAACTGAGCCTGCGCGAACACGAAGCCAGTCGCCGCGCCGCCCTTGGACCCCAGGCCATCAGCGCCGAGCTGCGGGAGAACGCCCAGATCAATGCGGGCATCGCCCGGGGCGAACTGCGCGAAGCCCAGGCCGAAGCCAAGGTTGCCGAGCTCAACCTGGCCCGCAGCCAGGTGCTGGCCCCACGCAGCGGCCACATCACCAACCTGCGGTTGGCCGAAGGCAACTACGTGAACGCCGGGCAGCCGGTCATGGCGCTGATCGACGACTCGACGTTTTATGTGCAGGCCTATTTCGAAGAAACCAAATTGCCGAGGATCCGCGTGGGCGATCCGGTCAAGGTCTGGTTGATGAGCGCCGACCATGCGCTGGAGGGGCACGTGGAAAGCATCAGCCGCGGCATCACCGACCGCAACACCAACCCCGATACCCAGTTGCTGGCCGAGGTTGAGCCGACCTTCAACTGGGTGCGCCTGGCCCAGCGGATTCCAGTGCGGATCAAGCTGGACAAGGTGCCGGACGGGGTCAGCCTGAGTGCGGGGATGACCGCCAGTGTGCAGGTGCAGGAGGGAGGTGGGACTCGATAGCTCTGGCACTGAGATAATTGTGGCGAGGGGATTTATCCCCGTTGGGCTGCAAAGCAGCCCTAGAGCCTGTTACCTCGGTGTGCCAGACAGATTGAGTTGACTGTTTTGGGGCCGCTTCGCCGCCCAGCGGGGATAAATCCCCTCGCCACAGGTAGATGTCACACCAGAGATAGGGCCGCTCAGCCGATGCTGATCGCCGGCAAAGTCGGCAAGGTCACGGTCTGTTGCTTGCGCGGTGCGAGGATTTCGGCCTCGCCGTCGACCACCAGCTCGTCGCGCTGGTTGAACACGCGGGTGGCGATGCGCACGCGGAACTTCGGCAGCTTTTCCAGGATTTCCAGGCGCACGGTCAGGGTGTCGCCGATTTTCACCGGCTTCTGGAAGCTCATCTGCTGGCCGATGTAGATGGTGCCCGGCCCAGGCAATTCGCAAGCCACCGCCGCGCTGATCAGTGCACCGCTGAACATGCCGTGGGCGATGCGTTCCTTGAACATGCTCGCCGCCGCGAACTCGGCGTCCAGGTGCACCGGGTTGTGGTCGCCCGACATCGCGGCGAACAGCTGGATGTCACGCTCTTCGACGGTCTTGCTGTAGCTGGCAGTCTGGCCCACTTCGAGGGCTTCGTAAGGGATGTTGGTAACCTGGGTCATTTGTCTCAAATCCTGTGACGGGTAAAAAGGAAAAACGCAGCCAGCGGGCTGCGCCAGGAAATTACTCGCTTCGTGGCGGCCGTTTGTGGCTCAACGCCTGGGCGATCCAGGCCAGCACGTCGGTCGTCACCTCATCGCGGTTGGTTTCGTTGAACAATTCGTGCCGGGCCTGCGGGTAAATCTTCAATTGCAAGTGCCGGTTGCCGGCGTCGCGCAGGGCATCGGCCAGATCCTTGAGACGCTTGCCTTCGCTCACCGGATCACATTCGCCGCCAATGACCATCAGCGGCAGGCCCGGATCGATCTGGGCGAGATTGGACGCTTTGCTGATTTGCTGCAATCCGCCGAGCAGATCCACCCATAGCTGGTTGGTGCAACGAAAGCCGCACAGCGGGTCCTGAACGTATTTGTCCACTTCGGCCGGGTCACGACTGAGCCAATCGAAGGCCGTACGCGTTGGTTTGAATGCCTTGTTGAAACTGCCGAACGACAGCCACTCGATCAAGGCGCTGCGCCCGGCGGCCCCCTGGCGCCAGCGTTCGAAACGGGCGATCTGGCGAGCGGCGCGATAAAGCGCCACCGGTTGAAAATTGGAACCGCTGAGAATCGCTCCATGCAGGCTTGCACTGTGATGCAGCAGATAAGCCTGGGCGATATAGCTGCCCATACTGTGCCCCAGCAGCAGGATGGGGGTCTCGGGATGTTGCTGGCCGATGTGCTGATTGAGACTGGCCAGGTCACCCACCACTTTGGCCCAGCCGTCATGGTCGGCGTAATGGCCCAGGATCGCGCCCTCGGCGGTGCGGCCGTGGCCGCGCAAGTCCGGGGCGAGGACGCCATAACCTTCGTTGCACAGCGCCTGGGCCAGGCGTGCGTAGCGGCCACTGTGTTCGGCCATCCCATGGGCCACCATGATCACTGCCCGGGGGGCGTTTTCGGGCAGCCACTGATTGACGAACAGGCGGCTGTGGTCGGTCGTGGTCAGCCAGAACGTTTCATGAATCATGACGATTCCTTTGCAGGGGAGCATGCGCGCCGTTGCTGCATTGTATAGCCCATCCGCTGCGTTCCGCCTGATCAGGCCATGCGTAGGCAGCAAGATTCACACAATATATGACACAAATTGCCGTATTTGCCTGATTGGCCAGAGCTGCTAGTGTCCCAAGAGCTCCGCTTCTCGCACAGCTCGGAGGCGGCCCGGGACAGTTCAGGTAAAGAGGACAAAAACAATGCAGCCTGATTTCTGGAATGACAAACGCCCGGCCGGCGTGCCCTCCGACATTGACGTCGGGGCCTATAAGTCGGTCATCGAGGTGTTCGAGCGTTCCTGCAAGAAATTCGCCGATCGCCCGGCGTTCAGCAACATGGGCGTGACGCTGACCTATGCCGAGCTGGAGCGCTACAGCGCGGCGTTCGCCGGCTATCTGCAAGCCCACACCGACCTGGCCCCCGGCGATCGCATCGCGGTGCAGATGCCCAATGTCCTGCAATACCCGATCGCCGTATTCGGGGCCATGCGCGCCGGGCTGATCGTGGTCAACACCAACCCGCTGTACACCCCACGGGAGATGCGTCACCAGTTCAAGGATTCCGGTGCCCGGGCGCTGGTTTACATGAACCTGTTCGGCAGCAAGGTCCAGGAAGTGCTGCCCGACACGGACCTGCAATACCTGATCGAAGCGAAGATGGGCGACCTGATGCCCACCGCCAAGGGTTGGCTGGTCAACACCGTGGTGCGCAAGGTCAAGAAGATGGTCCCGGACTATTCGCTGCCCCAGGCCATTTCCTTCAAGAGCGCTTTGCGCCTGGGGCGCGGCCAGGCGCTGCGGCCATTGAGCGTCAGCCTCGATGACATCGCGGTGCTGCAATACACTGGCGGTACGACCGGGCTGGCGAAGGGCGCGATGCTGACTCACGGCAACCTGGTGGCCAACATGCAACAGGCCCGGGCGTGCCTGGGGCAGTTCGGCGACGACGGTCATCCACTGTTGCGCGAAGGCCAGGAAGTGATGATCGCGCCGTTGCCGCTGTACCACATCTACGCCTTTACAGCGAATTGCATGTGCATGATGGTCACCGGCAACCACAACGTGCTGATCACCAACCCAAGGGACATCGGCGGCTTCATCAAGGAGTTGAAGAACTGGCGTTTCTCGGCGTTGCTGGGGCTCAACACGCTGTTCGTGGCGTTGATGGACCATCCCGATTTCAAGACCCTGGATTTCTCCAGCCTCAAGCTCACCAACTCCGGTGGCACCGCCCTGGTCAAGGCCACCGCTGATCGCTGGGAACAGTTGACCGGCTGCCGTATCACCGAAGGCTATGGCCTGACCGAAACCTCACCCGTGGCCTGCACCAATCCCTATGGCCAGAAGTCCCGACTGGGTACGGTAGGGCTGCCGGTGCCGGGGACGCTCATGAAAGTGGTCAACGACGACGGCGTCGAGCAACCCTTGGGCGAGCGCGGCGAGCTGTGCATCAAGGGGCCGCAGATCATGAAGGGCTACTGGAACAAGCCTGAAGCCACCGCTGAAGTACTGGACAGCGAGGGTTGGTTCAAATCTGGCGACATCGCCGTGATCGACCCGGACGGTTTCGTGCGCATCGTCGACCGCAAGAAAGACATGATCATCGTCTCGGGTTTCAACGTGTACCCCAACGAAATCGAAGACGTGGTCATGGCTCACCCGAAGGTTGCCAACTGCGCGGTGATCGGTGTACCGGACGAGCGTTCGGGGGAGGCGGTGAAGCTGTTCGTGGTGGCTCGCGAGGCGGGCGTAAGCCTCGAAGAACTCAAGGCCTACTGCAAGGAGAACTTCACTGGCTACAAGATTCCCAAGCACATCGTCTTGCGCGAGTCGCTGCCTATGACACCGGTGGGCAAGATCCTGCGGCGGGAGTTGCGGGATATCGCCTGAGACCCGGGCAGTGCTTCAGTAAAAACCAAACCCTGTGGGAGCGAGCCTGCTCGCGCTAGCGGAAGGTCAGTCATTGTAGAGGTGACCGAAACACCGCTATCGCGAGCAGGCTCGCTCCCACAGTTTTGATGTATTCAGAGGAAATTGACAGGGCTTAGAATTTTTACTCTAAAAATGACCACTGAATATTCTTGAGTCGTATTGGTGACTATGGAGGCCTATTTTGGCTCTAGTCGACCCTTGGCAAAGCTGCTACTCTCGGCGCGCTTTTGTGACTTCTCGGCCTTCATTCAAGCCAGATTCACCAACAAACACACACCAATAATAATCGCATCAAATGCGGTGAGAATTCGCGTTGCTGAGGAGTGGGCTTCCATGATTGAAGACTTTTGGAAGGATAAGTACCCAGCTGGGATTGCTGCCGACATCAATCCAGACGAGTATCCGAATATTCAGGCGGTGTTGAAGCAATCCTGCCAACGCTTCGCCAACAAGCCGGCATTCAGCAACCTCGGCAAGACAATCACCTACGGTGAACTGTACGAACTGTCCGGTGCCTTTGCCGCGTATCTGCAACAGCATACCGATTTGCAGCCCGGTGATCGAATCGCCGTGCAACTGCCCAACGTTCTCCAGTACCCGGTGGCCGTGTTCGGTGCGATCCGTGCCGGTCTTATCGTGGTCAACACCAACCCGCTGTACACCGCGCGGGAAATGGAACATCAGTTCAACGACTCCGGCGCCAAGGCGCTGGTGTGCCTGGCGAACATGGCGCACCTGGCCGAAAACGTGGTGCCCAAGACGAGCGTCAAGCACGTCATCGTGACCGAAGTTGCCGACCTGTTGCCGCCGCTCAAGCGTCTGCTGATCAACAGCGTGATCAAGTACGTGAAGAAGATGGTTCCGGCGTATCACCTGCCCAAGGCCGTCAAGTTCAACGATGTGCTGAGCAAGGGCCACGGCCAGCCCGTGACTGAGGCCAACCCGTCCAGTGACAAGGTGGCGGTGCTGCAATATACCGGCGGTACCACCGGCGTGGCGAAGGGCGCGATGCTGAGCCATCGCAACCTGGTAGCCAACATGTTGCAATGCAAGGCGCTGATGGGCTCCAACCTCAATGAAGGTTGCGAAGTGTTGATCACGCCGTTGCCGCTGTACCACATCTATGCCTTCACCTTTCATTGCATGGCGATGATGCTGATCGGCAACCACAACGTCCTGATCAGCAATCCGCGGGATCTTCCGGCGATGGTCAAGGAACTGTCCAAGTGGAAGTTCAGCGGTTTCGTCGGCCTCAATACGCTGTTCGTGGCCCTCTGCAACAACGAAGCTTTCCGCAAGCTGGATTTTTCGGCGCTCAAGGTCACTCTGTCCGGTGGCATGGCCCTGCAACTGGCGGTAGCCGAGCGCTGGAAGGAGGTCACCGGCTGCCCGATCTGTGAAGGCTACGGCATGACCGAAACCAGCCCTGTGGCCACCGTCAACCCGATCCAGAAAGTTCATGTGGGCACCATCGGCATTCCGGTGCCGTCGACGCTGTGCAAGGTGATCAACGACGCAGGCGTCGAACTGCCGCTGGGTGAAGTCGGCGAGCTGTGCATCAAGGGACCGCAAGTCATGAAGGGCTACTGGCAACGTCAGGAAGCCACCGACGAAATCCTCGATAGCGAAGGCTGGCTCAAGACTGGCGACATCGCGGTGATCCAGCCCGATGGCTACATGCGCATCGTCGATCGCAAGAAAGACATGATCCTGATCTCGGGCTTCAACGTGTACCCCAATGAACTGGAAGACGTGTTGGCGACCTTGCCGGGTGTGCTGCAATGCGCCGCCATCGGCATACCGGACGAGAAGTCCGGCGAGGCGATCAAGATTTTCATTGTCGTCCGGCCGGGGGCTACGCTGACCAAGGAGCAGGTGATGGAGCACATGCGCGCCAACGTCACTGGCTACAAGGTGCCCAAGGCGGTGGAGTTCCGCGATGCCTTGCCGACTACCAACGTGGGCAAGATTCTGCGACGCGAGTTGCGCGATGAAGAGCTCAGGAAGCTGGGTGTGAAGAAGTAGGGCAGGCTGCAATCCACAATCTGTGGGAGCAAGCTTTGCTCCCACGGCGGTGCCGGTTACAACTTGAACTGCGCAAAATTCAGGTTGGTACCACCGGGCCGCAAATCCTGCAGATACGAATCCTTGTCGGCGCTCAGCTCCAGGCTCAAGGCTGCCTTGCGCTTGCCCTGGTTGCGCACTTCCAGGCCTTCCATTTTTTCCCGCAGGAATACGGTCGGCACTTTCAGGTGCAGCAGCTCGTCGGTGGCCGGGGTGTGCAGCAGCAGATGAATCCATTCGTACTGACCGACGGCCAGGCGTGTCACCGGGATGTTGAACCAGAAGATATTGCGGTTACGGTTCAATTCGCTGAAATGGCAGTTGTTGACGCCCAGTACGGCGCCGCCCAGTTCCTGGTTCCTGCGGGCAATGGCCTGCTTTTTATCGAGTTTCATAACGTTCCTACGGGATTGGAGCTTCGGGCCGTAGCCTGAATACGTGCGGCATTCTCGACGGTTACCGGGCAAACATAAAGCCCCGCTTGTGCGAACAATGAAACTTGGCCCGTGGGTTTCCGGTCAATTCAACGTCGGTGGCAAAACGGCGCAATTGTTCCTGCGTCGCCAAACAGGCTACCTTGATGTAAAAAACGCCCCTTGAGTCGCCACGCGACCACTTTCTTGCGGCGAAAGGAGACGCTCATGATGTTCCCGGCCTTGAAAGGCTTGCCCTTGCATCGTGTGATGATGCGCACCGTGACCGAGTTCCTCGACGACGAGATGTCGACTTATGCCTCGGCACTGGCCTACCAGATGCTGTTTTCCCTGTTTCCCTTCATTCTGTTCCTGATCGCGCTGATCGGTTTCCTGCATCTGCCGGACTTTTTCTCGTGGCTGCGCCTGCAGTCGGAACTGGTGCTGCCGCCCCAGGCCCTGGAACAGGTCAACCCGGTCATCGACCAGCTCCAGCAATCCAAGGGCGGATTGCTCTCCGTGGGGATCGTGGTTGCGTTGTGGACTGCCTCGGCCGGGGTGCGGCTGATGATGAGCGCGATGAACGCCGCTTATGATGTGGTCGAAGGCCGTCCGGCCTGGAAACGTTTTCCATTGTCGATTTTCTACACGGTCGGTATCGCCGGCATGTTACTCATCGCGGCGGCGCTGATGGTGCTCGGGCCTCAGGTGATGGAATGGATTGCGGCCCAGGTCGGCCTGGAGGAGTTCATCGTCACGGTCTGGACCGTCGTGCGCTGGCCTGTGATTGTGATTCTGCTGATGGTGGCGGTGGCGCTGATCTACTACGTGATGCCCGACGTCAAGCAGGAGTTCCGCTTCATCACCCCAGGGTCGGTGCTGGCGGTGGTTGTGTGGATCATCGCCTCCTTGGGCTTTGCCTTCTACGTCAAGACCTTTGCCAACTACAACGCCATGTACGGCAGTATCGGCGCGATCATCGTACTGTTGTTGTACTTCTATATCTCGGCGGCCGTGCTGCTGCTCGGTGCCGAAATGAATGCGGTGATCGAGCATATGGCCGCCGAAGGCAAGGATCCCGGCGAAAAGCACCCGGGCGAGCACCACAAGCAGCACGTGTCGGGCCTGGGCCGCGACCATTCCGTTCACCACAATCACACTGACGAAGCCCGGCCATGATCCGAGAAATATTGAAAATGGGCGATGAGCGCCTGCTGCGTATCGCCCCGCCGGTCCCGCCGGATATGTTCGACAGCCCGCAGCTGTGGCAATTGATCGACGATATGTTCCAGACCATGGAGAGCGTTGGGGGCGTGGGCCTGGCGGCGCCGCAGATCGGCGTCGACCTGCAACTGGTGATCTTCGGCTTCGAACACAGCGAGCGCTATCCCGACGCCGAGGCCGTGCCGCAGACGATTCTGATCAACCCGCTGATCACACCGTTGGGGCCGCAGATGGAAGAAGGCTTCGAGGGTTGTCTGTCAGTGCCGGGCCTGCGGGGTGCGGTGGAGCGTTACCAGCACATCCGTTACGAAGGCTTCGATCCCAAGGGCGAGCCGATCGTGCGGATGGCCTCGGGTTTCCACGCGCGGGTGGTCCAGCATGAATGCGATCACCTGATCGGGCGCCTTTACCCGTCGCGAATCAAGGATTTCAGCAAGTTTGGTTTCACTGAAGTGATGTTTCCGGATCTGGATCCTGCGGCGGACGATTAATTGGACAGCTACACATAACCCCTGTGGGAGCGGGCTTGCTCGCGAAGACGGCGGTCTGTCCAACATTGAGGTAACTGAACATACCGCTTTCGCGAGCAAGCCCGCTCCCACAGGGGATCTGTGCCGCGCTTCAGCATTGGTTTTTTTGCACCCACCCCATCGCAATCATCGGCTTGCTGCGGGCATACCGGCTCAGGCGCTCGGCCATGGCGTAGGGCAGGGCGGGGTCGAAGCTGAAACCGCGTCGCTCATAGAAACCGCGCAAGTCCGGATGGCAGAACAACCACACCGGTTCCTCCACACCTTTGATCGCTTCGGCAATCAGTCGGGCGGCGATCCCTTGCTCGCGGTACGCCGGGTCGACGAACAGACCGGTCAACCAGTGTCCACCCGATACCGGCCGCAGGCACAGGGCTGCGACGATGTGCTCCTGGCGCGCCACCCACAGCTGCGCGTCACGCACCGCTTTCATCGAGGATTGGTGGGCACGATAGAACTTGTTCATCAACGGCCATAGTGGCGCGTCGAGCAGCGTGTAGTGAATCTCAGGCATGTCAGCGTCGGAGGCGAAGAGGGAAGGGCATTATAACGGGCGGAAGTGAAGCTGCTGGGGCATCATCGGCCCCAGCTTGGAAGGGCTGTCGAGCTCAGACAGCGGCCAGGAAGGTGTCCACGGACGGTTCCTTGGCATCCGTGCGGCGTTCCTGTTCTTTCTCCACTTTTGCGATTGCCGTTTTGTCCTGCATACGCTGGGCAATCTCCTGGCTGACCGCCAGTTGCTTCTCGGGCGGCATCGCCTCGTACTCTTCCTCGGTGATGCCCATTTCCTTGAGGATGCTGTCGCGCAGGCGTTCTTCCGGCGTCTTGCTCATGTAGTCCTTGAACTCGGCCGTTGCGGAGCCGCCGACGGTCTGCAACTGCACGCGGGTCTTGGCGAACGCTTCATCGACGTTGTCGCTGATGGCGGTGGCCGCGTTGACCTGCTGCGTGGCCTGGCGGGTAGCGGACTCCTTGACTTGGCTGGCCTGGGCCTGGACGTTGTCGCGCAACGCCTGCAGGGCGGCGTTTTGCAGGCCGCTGGCGGCTTCCGCGGTGGGATCTTCCCCGGGACGCTTGAGCGGCAGATTTATCATTTGCTGTTTTGCACTGACCAACATGATGGACACCTGTAGGTAATGGCTGAGCGATGGGCAGGAGCAATTACCATGCCGTCGTTGGAAAGCCCCAAACCACGGGGCTTTGGCGAATGCAGGCAGGCCGTCGGGCGGCCAACCCTTGCCGTCCGGCGGCATGGCTCGACCGCATTGGCATCAATCTGCGTGCTCAGGTGCTTTCGCGGACCTTGAGTTCGAAACCCATGTCGACCACCGGCTGCGCGATGCGGTTGCCGGCCATCAACGTCAGCATCTGCTCGGCGGCGCGTTGGCCGATGGCCTCCCGAGGAGTGCTGATGCTGCTCAGGCGCGGGACCATATGGGCCGAGGCGGGCAGGTCGTTGAAGCCCAGCACCGATATTTGTTCGGGAATCCTGATGCCACAGCGCAGCGCCTCGAACAGCGCTCCGTGGGCCAGATCGTCGTTGCCGAAGAAAATCGCGTCGACGTCCGGATGACTGGCCAGCAGCTGAAGGAACAACTCGCCGCCCAGGCCCACCGATGACGGGCGTGGCGTCAGCAGCTCCAGGTCCGGGTCATAGAGACCGGCTTTTTGCAGCGCCCGACGAAAGCCTTCGCCACGCAGCAGGGTGCGCTGGTCCAACTGTGCGCCGATGTAGGCCAGGCGTTTGCGCCCCTTGGAAATCAGGTGTTCGGCGGCTGTCTCGCCGGCCTTGAGCTGGGAGAAGCCGACGCAGTTAAGGCCCGCGCCGGGGTCCAGCTCCATCATGTACACACAGGGAATGTTGCTGGCCTCGATCATGCGTCGGGCACTTTCGGTGCGGTCGAAACCGGTCAGCAGCAAACCACGCGGCTGATAGGCCATGTAGTTGCGCAGCAAGTCTTCTTCTTCATCCCGCGAGTAGTGGTAGTTACCGATCACCACTTCGAACCCCTTGGGCCTGAGGACTCGATGGATGGCTTCCAGGGTGTCGATGAACAACAGGTTCGACAACGACGGCACCAGCACCACCACCGAATGGCTCTGGGCCGAAGCCAGGGCTCGGGCGGCGGGATTGACCACGTAGTTGAGTTCCACGGCGGCCTGGCGGACTTTTTCCACCAGCTCGGTGGCAACGGTGCTGACCCCGCGCAGGGCACGGGAGGCGGTGATGGGGCTGACGCCAGCCAGTCGTGCGACTTCGTTGAGCGTAGGGCGACCGGTGGTGCGTGTATTCTTATCGTTTTTAGGGACAGTCATCAGGGCGGCTTGCCAAACAAAAATCAAGGCACTAAGGTAGCGCTGTCTCGACGTGGCTGCAAATACGTGAGCGGGGTTTTGCCTGATCTCCGCCCGTGGATGTCGTGAACGAACATGCTGCAACTACAAAAATGACAAGAAGGCGTCGGCAACTTCTGCTTTTGCATTGGTGTCATAACTCGCAAAGGTAGCGCTGTCTGCGCGCTGAGGTGTTACATGAACAATCCCATCACCGCCCTCGTCATCATGGGCGTTGCCGGTTGCGGCAAGACATGCGTCAGCCAGGCCCTATGCCAGTTGAGCGGCGCCACCGCCATCGAAGGCGACACTTTCCACCCCGCGGCCAACATCCAGAAGATGAGCGCCGGTATTCCTTTGAACGACGACGACCGTGCCGGCTGGCTCGACAGCCTGTGCGATGAACTGCGCCGCGTCGACGCCACGGGCGAGCGCCCGGTGTTGACCTGTTCCGCCCTCAAGCACAGTTATCGCGAGCGCCTGCGCAGTGCCTTGCCGGGCCTGGGTTTCGTATTCCTTGAATTGACCCCCGAAGTCGCCGCCGACCGTGTGTCCCATCGTCCGGGCCATTTCATGCCCTCGACCCTGATCGACAGCCAGTTCGCGACCCTCGAATCCCCTGTCGGCGAGCCCCTGACGCTGGCTTTGGATGCGTCCAGCCACAGCATCGATGAGTTGGCGCGTCAGGCTTACGTCTGGTGGCTGGCCCACGGCCTCAAGCTCGCCAGCTGAGTTTTTTCAATGCGTCAGAAAGACAGCGCTGTCCCGACAGCTGACGAATAACTGCTTCAATAACAACAACAAATCAGGAGACACCCCCCATGTTTGGCATGTCCCACGAGACGTTCCTGCTGCTGGATGCAGTGGTCACGGTGATCGGACTCATCGTCCTCATCACCAAATTCAAGATCCATCCCTTCATCGCGTTGACCATCGCGGCGGCGTTCCTCGGCCTGACCTCCGGCATGCCGATCGGCACCATCATCAAGGCCTTCCAGGACGGCTTCGGTGGCGTGCTGGGCTTTGTCGGGATCATCCTGGCGCTGGGCACGATGCTCGGCAAGATGATGGCCGAGTCGGGCGGGGCCGATCAGATCGCCCAGACCCTGATCCGCGCCTTCGGCAAGGACAAGGTGCAATGGGCCATGATGTTCGCCGCGTTCCTGGTGGGCATTCCGCTGTTCTTCGAAATCGGCTTCGTGCTGCTGATTCCGCTGGTGTTCATCGTTGCGCGCCGCACCGGTGTCTCGATCATCAAGATCGGCATTCCGCTGCTCGCCGGTCTTTCCGCCGTCCATGGCCTGGTGCCGCCGCACCCGGGTCCGCTGCTGGCGATTGGCATATTCGGTGCCGACATCGGCAAGACTATTCTCTATGGCCTGATCGTAGCGCTGCCGACGGCGATTATTGCCGGGCCAATTTTCGGTACGTTCATCGCCAAGCACATCCCTGGCCATCCGAACCAGGAGCTGGTGGACCAACTGGCGCGCGAGACTAACTCCGACGATCTGCCGAGCTTCAGCATCACCCTGATCACCGTGCTGTCGCCAGTGTTCCTGATGCTGCTCAAGACGTTCGCCGACGTGGCACTGCCCGAGGGCAACTTCTTCCGTACCTTCATGGACCTGATAGGTCACCCGATCTCCGCACTGCTGCTGGCGTTGCTGCTGTCGCTGTATACCTTCGGCTACAAGCAGGGCATTGGTTCCAACCAAATGCTCAAGTGGCTGGACGCGAGCCTCGCGCCGACCGCCGCGATCATCCTGATCATCGGTGCCGGTGGTGGCTTCAAGCAGATGCTGGTGAGCAGCGGCGTGGGGACGGTGATCGGCAACATGGCGGTCAGCGCACAGATCTCGCCGATCCTGTTGGCCTGGCTGGTGGCGGCAGTGATCCGTATCGCCACCGGTTCGGCGACCGTGGCGACCATTACCGGTGCCGGTATCGTGGTGCCGGTGGTGGGGATGATTCCGGGTGTTAACCGTGAGCTGCTGGTACTGGCGACCGGTGCCGGTTCGCTGATCCTCTCTCACGTCAACGACGCAGGCTTCTGGCTGGTCAAGCAGTACTTCAATATGACCGTGGCCGAAACCTTCAAGACCTGGACGGCGATGGAGACCATCCTGTCGGTGGTGGGGTTGATCTTTATCCTGCTGTTGTCGCTGGTGGTCTGACCTAAACGCAATAACCCATGTGGGAGCGAGCCTGCTCGCGATAGCGATATGACATTCAGCATCTCTGTTGATTGTCGTACCGCAATCGCGAGCAGGCTCGCTCCCACAGTTTTGAAGGGTGTTGCCCAAAAGTTTTGTGTCAGGCGTTGGTTTTTTGCACCAACCCATCCGCCCGGAACATCGCCCGGATCCCGCGCACCGCCTGGCGGATCCGGTCCTGGTTCTCGATCAGTGCAAAGCGCACGTGATCATCGCCATACTCCCCGAACCCTACACCCGGCGAGACGCAGACCTTGGCTTCGGCCAGCAGTTTCTTGGCGAACTCCAGTGAGCCCAGGTGGGCATAGGCCTCGGGAATCTTCGCCCAGACGTACATCGATGCCTTGGGATTTTCCACCATCCAGCCCAGCTCATGCAGGCCCTTGACCAGCACATTGCGGCGCTGGCGGTATTGCTCGGCAATGTCGCGCACGCACTGTTGATCGCCTTCGAGCGCGGCGATGGCGGCCACTTGCAGCGGGGTGAAGGTGCCGTAGTCGTGGTAACTCTTGATCCGCGCCAGGGCGCTGACCAGCTCCGGGTTGCCGACCATGAAGCCGATGCGCCAGCCGGCCATGTTGTAGCTCTTGGACAGGGTGAAGAACTCCACCGCGATGTCCTTCGCCCCGGGCACCTGCATGATCGACGGGGCTTTCCAGCCGTCATAGACGATGTCGGCGTAGGCCAGGTCGTGGATCACCAGCACATCGTATTGCTTGGCCAGGGCGATGACCCGCTCGAAGAAATCCAGCTCCACGCATTGTGCGGTGGGATTGGACGGGAAGCCCAGGATCATCATCTTCGGCTTGGGAATCGAGCCGCGAATGGCCCGCTCCAGTTCGTCGAAGAAATCCACACCGGGCACCAGCGGCACCGAGCGGACCTGGGCGCCGGCGATCACCGCACCGTAGATGTGGATCGGATAACTGGGGTTGGGCACCAGCACCGTGTCGCCCTGGTCCAGGGTCGCCAGCATCAGGTGGGCCAGGCCCTCCTTGGAGCCGATGGTGACGATAGCTTCGCTTTCGGGGTCGATGTCCACTTCATAGCGGTCCTTGTACCAGCGCGAAATGGCGCGGCGCAGGCGCGGGATGCCTTTTGAGGTGGAATAGCCGTGGGTGTCTTCACGCTGGGCGACGGTGACCAGTTTTTCCACGATGTGCGGGGGCGTGGCGCCGTCGGGGTTACCCATGCTCAAGTCGATGATGTCTTCGCCGCGCCGACGCGCAGCCATCTTCAGCTCGGCAGTGATATTGAATACGTAGGGGGGGAGTCGATCGATGCGCGCAAAGCGGCGCGACGAACCTTGTTCGGCCATTGTTGCCTCGAGATACGTGAGCGCCCGGAACCGTCCGAGCGACGTTGGCCACTGTGGTGGCCTGCGGCGCAAGATAAGGGCGCGCAGGGGCGATTGTCCAGTGGCGGCCGACAACTATTTTCGACGACACTGTCGATCCGGTCGCAGGACGCTGGTTGTCGACTGCGCGCCGCTAAACCCGTCGTACCCCTTCGAATGGACTGAACAATGGAGTTTTCCAGCGGTTTCCTGCTGAGCCTTTCCTTATGCCTGGACATTGGCGTGGCCAACATTGCGATGATCACCCTGGCCATGCAGCGGGGCTATTTCCAGGGTTTTGCCCTGGGCCTGGGGACATGTGTGGGTGACCTGATCTACGCCGTGCTGGCACTGGCCGGTATGACGGTATTGTTGCAATACGAGGCGGTACGCTGGGTTCTGTGGATCGGCGGTTCAGGGTTGTTGCTGTACTTTGCCGCGAAAATGGTCCATTCGGCGATTCATCACGACGCGGTGCTGGTCCAGACGTCAGAGGCCCGGGACAACTCCTCTCGCCAGGAGTTTTTCCGAGGCATTTTCCTGGCCATGTCGTCGCCCAGCGCGATCCTCTGGTTCGCGGCGGTGGGCGGTACGCTCATTGCCCGTTCAGGTGGCGGCACGCTACTCAGCTCGGCGCTGTTCCTCAGCGGGTTCCTGAGTGCCGGTCTGCTGTGGTGTGCGGGCCTGTGCCTGGCGGCGACCCAGGGCGGCAAGCTGTTGGGGGATAAATTATTGCGTTATTCGTATTGGGCATCCGCTGCGATCTTCTGCTATTTCGCGCTCTACGTGATTATTTCTGGCTACAACGAGTTTCTAGGCACCGCCACCGTGCCGGTGATTTCCGGCGCCTGACAAGCGAAACGGCCTGGCAATCATGGTTTGGCTTCTATACTGCCAAGCCCGACTTCATGTTTTTGCGGAGTGTTGACGCATGGAAAAGCACGAGCGCGATTACACAGCCCAGCCACGCTTTGAACAGGGACATTTTCAGCTCATTGCCGGTTTTGGCGCTCGTTTCACCCCCGAAACCGCCCAGGATATTCCGCTGCTCTGGGAAAAGTTTTTGCCCTGGCTCGGTGATGTGCCAGGGCAGGTCAGTGAAGTGACCTATGGCGTGTGCTGCAATCCGGATGGCAAGGGTGGGTTCGAATACATCGCCGGCGTCGAGATCAGCCGCCTGAACGATTTGCCGGAACAATACCGCTGGATCGAGATTCAGCCTGCCCGCTACGCGGTGTTCGAGCATCGGGGACCGTTGAAGACGTTGCCGGAAACATTCCGGTATATCTGGAAAGAGTGGTTGCCTCGATCAGGCCATGAAGCGGCGGATCAACCGGAGTTCGAACGCTACAGTGAAGACTTCAATCCCAGGACCGGTGAAGGCAGCCTGGAGGTCTGGATACCGCTCAAAGCCTAGAAGATCAATCCCATCCGCCGCCCATGACCGACGAGGCCCTTGTAGGCCTCGCCGTTGTCGACCCAGCCCAGTCGGGTACACAAGCTGATCGCTGATTCGTTACGGGTATCGACCGAGAGCTCCAGCCCGCGGATTTCCGGCCAGACTGCACGCGCCACGGCGGGCAATGCCTCCAGGCAGGCGAATTATTTTTATTCGGGTTGTCGATTCGCCGTTTCTCCAGGCGACCAAGAGTGTCTTCAACAAAAACCTGCGGAGAACCAGCATGAACACCCAAGCCACCGAAACCGAAATCCAGGCCCTGATCGATACCTATCGCCAGGCTGTCATGGCCAAGGACGTCGAAAAAGTCATGGCGCTCTACGACGAGGACATCGTTTCGTTCGATGCCATCCAGGCCTTGCAATTCAAAGGCAAGACCGCCTATCGCGCCCATTGGCAGGCCTGCATGGAAATGTGCCCCGGCCCGCACAAGTTCGACTTCCATCAAGTCCGGATCACCCCGGCGGACAACATTGCCTTCGCCCATTGGCTGGCCTATTGCGGCGGCACCAACGACAAAGGCGAAGAGCAAGCCTGCTGGATGCGCGTCACGGCTTGCTATCAACGCGTCGCCGGGCAATGGAAGATTGTCCATGAGCATTGGTCGGCGCCGTTCGACCCGATGGCCGGTACCGCGATCTTCGATCTGCAGCCCTGATCGTCGGTTTTTTCTCCATCGCACGGTTCTACCGTCATAGTTGATCAGTTCGATCCCGGAGCTTTCCATGAAGTACTTATGCCTGGTGTATAGCAACGAGCAAACGCTGCACGACTCGCCCGACAGCCCGGAAGACGCGGAATGCCTGGCCTACGCCGAGTCGGTCCAGGGCAGCGGGCGGATGATTGCCGCCGAGGCCCTGGAGTCGGTGCAGACCGCCACCACGGTACGCATGCGTGGTGGCAAGCTGTCGATCACCGACGGCCCGTTCGCCGAAACCAAGGAGCAACTGGCGGGCTTTTACCTGATCGACGCCAAGGACCTGAACGAGGCCATCCAGGTCGCCGGCAACATTCCGGCGGCCCGGGTCGGCTGTGTCGAAGTCCGGCCGGTACGCCAACTGAACCCCTGAACAACAATCACAAACAGGACATTGCCCATGAACCTTAAGCCTGCCTCTTTCGAGTTATCCATCAGTCGGCTGATCGATGCTCCGCGCCAGAAGATCTTCCGCGCCTGGACCGAACCGGCCCTGCTGGCGCAGTGGTGGGGACCCCATGGCATGACCACGCCGGAGTGCGAGATGGACCTGTGGGTCGGTGGCCAGTTCCGCACACTGATGCGTGCGCCCGACGGCAGCGAGTACCCGACCATGGGGGTGTTTCTGGAAATCGTCGCGCCGCAGCGGTTGGTGTTCACCGATGCATTTCTTCCCGGCTGGCTGCCGTCAGGCAAAGCCTTCATGACCGCCGAGGTAGTGCTTGATGACGAGGGCGGTAAAACCCGCTACACCGCCCGTGCCCTGCACTGGAGTGAAGAGGACCGCCAGGCGCACGAGGCCATGGGTTTTCATGAAGGATGGGGGCAGAGTCTGGATCGGCTCGAAGCACTGGTTACCCAGGGTATGCCCGACTGATGTCGGCCGAAGCGGTCAAGACGCGGGTCGAGCAGGTCTATCGCCAGGACTCGCGACGGATCCTGGCCACACTGATTCGCCTGCTGGGGGACTTCGATCTGGCGGAAGAGGCGCTGCACGAGGCGTTCTTCATTGCGGTCGAGCGTTGGCAGCTTGACGGGGTGCCAGACAACCCTCGGGCATGGCTGGTGTCCACGGGACGCTTCAAGGCGATTGACCGTTTGCGCAGGCGGGCGCGCTTCGCGGCATCGCGACCGATGTTGATCGCCCAGCTCGAAGCGCTGGAACAGGCCGATTGGAGCGACGAAGATTTGGAAGATGACCGTCTGCGCCTGATTTTCACCTGCTGTCACCCGGCGCTGGCGGCGGATGCCCAAGTGCCGCTGACATTGCGGGAGGTGTGCGACCTGACCACCGAGGAAATCGCCCGGGCTTTCCTCGCAGCGCCAGCGACCATCGCCCAACGCATCGTGCGGGCCAAAGCGAAGATTCGCGATGCGAAAATTCCCTACCAGGTGCCCTCTCGCTCGGAACTGCCCGAACGGCTGGACAGTGTCCTGCGGGTTATCTATCTGGTGTTCAACGAAGGCTATTCGGCCTCGATGGGGGCGGAATTGACTCGGGAAGACCTGACCCGAGAAGCCATACGCCTGGCGCGCCTGTTGATGGAGTTGCTGCCTGAGGCGGAGGTCATGGGATTGCTGGCTCTGATGCTGTTGCACGAGGCCCGGCGACCGGCGCGCACCTCCGATACCGGTGAACTGGTCCTGCTGGATGAACAGGACCGATCCTTGTGGAACGCCGAACTGATTGCCGAAGGCTGTACCTTGGTGGAAGCCGCCTTGAACACTCGTCGATTCGGTCCCTACTGCCTGCAAGCGGCGATTGCGGCTGTTCACGCCGAGGCACCGACACCGCAGGAGACCGACTGGCCGCAGATCGTCGGGCTATACGATGTGCTGCTGCGCGCCGTGCCGTCGCCGGTGATCGAACTCAATCGTGCTGCCGCCCTGGCCAAGCGCGATGGCCCGGCGGCGGGGCTGGAACTGATTGACGCAATCCTGCGGCGTGGCGAGTTGCTGGACTATCACCTTGCGCACTCAGCGCGGGCAGAATTCTGCCGACAACTGGGGCGAAACGACGAGGCTAGGGCGGCTTATCAGCGAGCCCTTGAGTTGACGCAGCAATGGCCGGAGCGGCGGTTTATCGAAGGACGGCTGGCGGGATTGCAGTGATGAAATACTGCAGGATGTGCCCGGATTTCCTGTCTGACACAGATCCCGGTGGGAGCGAGCTTGCTCGCGATAGCGATGGATCAGCTTGCAGAGATGTTGGATGTGCCACCGTCATCGCGAGCAGGCTCGCTCCCACAATAGTTGTTGCGGTTTTCCAGGCAGAAAAAAGGCGACCCGAAGGTCGCCTTTTTATTCAGCAGCGTTGATCAGAACTCGTGATCAGCGTTGTCCGGGTTCAGGTCGCTGATGCCCAGCTTGCCGGCGGCCTGTTCGATCGAACCGGTCTGCTTGACCAGCGCGGCGATGGCGTCGCGGACGATCTGGTTGCCGGCGGTATTGCCTGCGGCGATCAGCTGGTCGTAGTGCTCACCCTTGTTGGCGTGATCGACCATGACCTGGATCTTGGCTTCGGTGTCGGCCAGGTCGGCCTTGAGCGCGGTGTCCGCAGCCGGATCGGCCTTGGCCACCAGGGACGACAGGCTGGCGCCGGTCATCTTGGTGCCGTCTACACGGGTGTATTCGCCCAGGTACACGTTACGCACGCCCTTGGCGTCGTAGAAGTGCGAGTAGTGGGTGTTGTCGCTGAAGCAGTCCTGCTCGTCTTCTGGCGAGTTGGCTTCCAGGGACACCTTCATGCGCTCGCCCGCCAGCTCGCCCAGGGACAGACTGCCCATGCCGAACAGCATTTTACGCAGGCCGCTTTCGGCAGGCTCGGCTTCCAGGGTGGCGCGGTAGTTGTCGGCCACGTTCGGCTTCCAGTTGCCGACCATTTCTTCCAGGTCGCTGACCAGCAGTTGGGTCACCGACTTGAGGTAGGCACGACGACGGTCGTTGTGGCCGCCGGTGGCACCCGCGCCTTGCAGGTAGTCGGACGCAGGACGGTTGCCGGCACCCGGGCCGGTGCCGTTGAGGTCCTGGCCCCACAGCAGGAATTCGATGGCGTGGTAGCCGGTGGCGACGTTGGCCTCGGAACCGCCCAGCTCGTTCAGGCTGGCGAGTTTTTCCGGGGTGATGTCTTTTACGTCGACCTTGTCTTCGCCCACCTGGACTTCAGTGTTGGCAATGATGTTGGCGGTGGCGCCCGGGTTGCCCAAGGCGTGTTCGTAGGACTTGTCGACATAATCGATCAGGCCTTCGTCCAGTGGCCATGCGTTCACCTGGCCTTCCCAGTCGTCGATGATGGTGTTGCCGAAGCGGAACACTTCGCTCTGCAGGTAAGGCACGCGGGCGGCGACCCAGGCAGCCTTGGCGGCTTTCAGCGTCTCGGCGTTCGGCTTGGCCAGGAACGCATCGACAGCGGTCTGCAGGGTTTTCGCAGTGGATTCGGCATCACTGTAGACGGCATAGACAATGTCGGCGTAATGCGCGACAACGGCCTTGGCGGCGGCTTCGTCGACCTTGACGCTGGCAGCCGGGGTGGCCGGTGCTGCAGTGCTGGCAGCCGGCGCAGGCGCTTGCGGGGCGGCAGCCTTGTCCTTGCCTTCGCCGCAACCGGCGAGGGAAATAGCGATGGCCAGCAGACTGGCGGAGGCCAGAGGCATACGAATCATGGCGAACATCCTGCTTCGGTAATGGATGGGACTGGCGCGAGGGCGCGCAAAAGGTGCGACATAATGCGAAAGATTTGCATTATGTGTAAAGGGCGTGACTGTAAATATTTCTAGTCTATAGATGAAAGATTGCAGCCTGGATTTGCGCCTTGAAGCATTTCCATTCCCCGGCAGACGCAGACCCCGGCAGCGCTTTTTATAACCCTCAGAGAATGAGGGCCTTGCTGCGCTGCGCCTGCTTCAGGTAAGCCCCCAGTTCCCGGGCCGGAAGGGGCTTGCTGTAGTAGTAGCCCTGACCTTCATGGCAGCCCTCGGAAATGATGTAGGCCTCTTGCTCGACCGTCTCGACCCCTTCGGCGATCACTTGCATCCCCAGGCTTTTGCCCAACTGGATGATGGCCCGGACGATGGTCGCGTCGTCCTCGTCTTCGAGCAGGTCCTGGACGAAGCTCTTGTCGATCTTGATCTTGTCCAGCGGCAGGCTTTTGAGATAACTCAGGGACGAATAGCCGGTGCCGAAATCATCGATGGCAATCAGCGCACCGGAACGGCGCAGGCTCAGCAAGTGCTGGGCGGCGGTGGTGATGTCTTCCATCAGGCCGGTTTCGGTGACTTCCAGTTCCAGGCTGCGAGGCGGCAAGCGGTACCTTTGCAACAGGTTGTTCACCACCCGGGGCAGTTCGGTGTGATGCAGTTGCACGGTCGACAGGTTGACGGCCATGCGCAGCTCGATGAAGCCCTGGTCATGCCATTCGCGCAGTTGCTTGCAGGCCTGGTCCAGTACCCATTCGCCGATGGCGATGATGGTGCCGTTCTGCTCGGCCAAGGGAATGAACAGGTCGGGTGGCACGAAGCCGTGCTCCGGGTGATGCCAGCGGATCAGGGCTTCGGTACCCACCACGCGCAGGTCGCGGTAGCTGATCTGTGGCTGGTACGCCAGGGTGAACTGATCGCGGACCAAGGCCTCGCGCAGGTCTTTTTCCAGCTCGCGGCGTCGGCGCATTTCGCTGTCGACACTGGCAATGTAGAACTGGTAGCGATTGCGCGAGCGGGTCTTGGCCAGTGTCATGGTCTGCTCGGCTTTCTGCAGCAGCTTTTCCGTATTGCCGCCATCTTCGGGGAAAAGAGTGATGCCGATGGTGGCCCGCAGACGAATGTCATGGTCGTCGAGAGCGAAGGGGGCCTCCAGGTCGTCGAGGATGCTCTGGGCCAGTTCGGCGGCTTCATAAGGCTGTTCGATGTCGGCCTGGACCAGGGCGAACTGATCGCCGCCCAATCGCGCCAATGCCCCCAGGCGCCCGCTGTGAGCCCGCAGCCGATCGGCCAGGGCCAGTAGCAACTGGTCGCCGGTCTGGTAGCTGAATTGTTCGTTGATGCCCTTGAAATCATCCAGGCCCACGCACAGCACCGCTACCCGGCGTTGCAAGCGGCCCGCGTCCACCAGGATCTTGTCCAGTTGCTGCTGGAGCTGCTGGCGGTTGGGCAGGCCGGTGAGAAAGTCGTATTGCGCCATTCTCAGCAGGCTGTTTTCCGCTTCGTGGCGCAGGTGCGTGTTGCGCTCGATAGAGGAAAGCAACTGGTTGGCCGTGTTGATCCAGAGGCCCAGCTCGTTCTGCTCATGGCCTCGCAGCAGGGGAATCTGGTGTTCGCTGGGGCGGTCGGGGTTGATTTCGGTCAGGTGTTCGATGATGCGCGACAGCGGCTTGGTCAGCATCCAGTGATAGACCAGGTACAACACCAGGCCCATCGCCAGGGCCCGCAGCATGCCGGAAATGAAGATGACCACCGAACTCACAATGAAACTGTGGCCGTAGCTGGCGGTATCGAGGGTGATGCTCAGGTCGCCGTAGTATTCGCTGAAGGGGCCACGACCTACCAGTTGCGTAGTGAATGTGCGTTCTTTGTCCAGGATGAGGTCGGTCAGCCAGCGGCTTTTCGAGTTCTGCAGGGGCCGGGTCTTTTCCGCGAGCATGGTTTCGCGAGGATGACCGATGGAGGCCATGCGTACGGCCTTGTCCTGGAACAATCCCTCGATGACCTGCATGCCCATTTCCCGATCGAGGCTGTAGACGGCCTGGGTCGAGGGGTCGCGGAACATATCGAGGATTCGCAGGGCGTCGTTGGAAACGGCCTGGTTGGTTTTGTAGGCATCGAACACGATCTGAGCGCAGCTCAAAATCATGCCGACGATCAATGCCGACATGAGCACGACCCGGAGCAACTTCACAGACAAGCTGTTCTTTAATTCCAGCTTCAAAGAGGGATTCCTTGTACCGTGCGGGTAGCGTCAAGTTGCCATGAGTATTGGCAATCCTGTGATGTCAGTCAAAGGGACAATCAAACACAAGGTGTTTCGCCTGGAACATGGCCGATATACGGTTCTTTCAGAGTGATTGCTCTATGGTCTTTATGTCGGTTGGAAGGGGCCGCAACTTGAGCCCGCGGTGGATTTTTTATCGGGATTCGGACGTGAGGTCGTTTCCAGCGTTCCGATAGCCGGGCCCTTTCCCTCAGGGCAAAAAAAACCCGGCAGATGCCGGGTTCTTTTGGGCTGGAGCGCGAATCAGGCGGTGAAGGTCTTGCCTTCGAACTGCTCGGCCACGAATTTCCAGTTGACCAGGTTCCAGAACGCCTCGACGTATTTCGGACGAAGGTTGCGGTAGTCGATGTAGTAAGCGTGTTCCCAGACATCGCAGGTCAGCAGCGGGGTGTCGCCGCTGGTCAGCGGGTTGCCGGCGCCGATGGTGCTGGCCAGGGCCAGGGAACCGTCGGCTTTTTTCACCAGCCAGCCCCAGCCGGAACCGAAGGTGCCGATGGACGTCTTGCTGAACTCTTCCTTGAACTTGTCGAACGAACCGAAGGCCTTGTTGATGGCTTCGGCCAGAGCACCGGTAGGTTCGCCGCCGGCGTTAGGGGCCAGGCAGTTCCAGTAAAAGGTGTGGTTCCAGACCTGAGCGGCGTTATTGAAGATACCGCCCGAGGAAGTCTTGACGATTTCTTCCAGGGTCTTGCCTTCGAACTCGGTGCCTGGCACCAGGTTGTTCAGGTTCACGACGTAGGTGTTGTGGTGCTTGTCGTGGTGGAATTCCAGAGTTTCTTTGGAGATGTGCGGCTGCAGTGCATCGTGTGCGTAGGGCAGCGGCGGCAATTCGAAAGCCATGGTGATTCTCCTAATCAGGTCAGTTGCGGTGAGCGCAAGGCCGATCACGGGCGGCCGGACTAGCGCCGGGGAGTTTGTACTCCTTGCGGCGCAAGACCCGGATCATAGCACCGGGGGTGCGGCATAACCACGCAACAACTGTGTGGAATAGAGGTTCCAGAGCGGTTTGCAATAATCAGCCGGAGATGATCAATTGCACCGCCACAGTGAACATCATTACCGCCACGAGCACGTCCAAAACCCGCCAGGTCGCGGGGCGAGCCAGCCAGGGGGCGAGCCAGGCGGCTCCCAGGGCCAGGGTGAAGAACCATAGCAGCGAAGCACTGGCCGCCCCCACGACGTAGGCGCCAGGGACGCTTTGCTGGGCGCCGAGGGAGCCGATCAGCAACACGGTGTCCAGATACACGTGAGGGTTGAGCAGCGTTACCGCCAACGCACTGAGCAACACTGCCCGTAGCGAGCGCACGGCTTGTTTGCCGCCTTCCTGCAGGCTCTGTTTCGAACAGGCCCGACGCACCGCCAGGCTGCCGTACCAGAACAGGAACGCCGCGCCGCCCCACCGGGCGATCGACAGCAGCAGCGGGCTCTGGGCCAACAATGTCGCCAGCCCGAAGACCCCGGCCATCACCAGCAAGGCATCGCAGGTGACACACAGGGCGGCCACCGGCAAATGGTGTTCGCGACGCAGGCTCTGGGCCAGAACAAAAGCATTCTGGGCACCGATGGCCATGATCAGGCCGAGGGCCACCAACAAGCCGTTCACATAGCTTTGCCACATCATTACTTCTCCGCGAGGTGTTGAATGTTGGCATTCTCCGGTGCGAATCGGTATAAGAAAAACAAATCCTGCTGATTGCTCATTAGAGGAACTGATGTTCGATTACAAATTGCTTTCCGCTTTGGCGGCGGTGGTCGAGCAAGCCGGTTTCGAGCGGGCCGCCCAAGTGCTTGGCCTGTCACAGTCGGCCATTTCCCAGCGCATCAAGTTGTTGGAGGCGCGGGTCGGGCAACCGGTGCTGATACGCGCCACGCCGCCGGCGCCTACCGAGATCGGCCGGCGTTTGCTCAACCATGTGCAGCAGGTGCGTCTGCTGGAGCGCGACTTGCAAAGCCTGGTCCCGGCGCTGGATGAAGAGGGAGTGCCCGAGCGCTTGCGCATCGCCTTGAACGCCGACAGCCTGGCGACCTGGTGGGCGGCGGCGGTGGGTGATTTTTGCGCCGAGCACCATTTGCTGATGGATCTGGTGGTCGAGGACCAGACCGTCGGCCTCAAGCGCATGCGCGCCGGTGAAGTGGCGGCGTGTGTCTGTGCCAGTGAGCGTCCGGTGGCGGGTGCCCGTAGCGTATTGCTCGGGGCCATGCGCTACCGGGCGCTGGCCAGCCCGGCGTTCATCGCCCGGCATTTCCCCAACGGTGTGCGCGCCGATCAATTGGCCCGTACCCCGGCGCTGGTATTCGGCCCGGACGACTTTCTCCAGCATCGCTACCTGGCCACCCTGGGGGTGGAAGGTGGTTTCGAGCATCATCTTTGCCCGTCGTCGGAAGGCTTCATTCGTCTTGCCGAGGTCGGGCTTGGCTGGGGGCTGGTGCCTGAGCTGCAAGTACGTGAACAACTGACTCGGGGCGAGTTGGTGGAATTGTTCGCAGATAAACCGATCGATGTACCGTTGTACTGGCATCATTGGCGCAATGGCGGGCAATTGCTCGGCTTATTGACCGAGCGATTGATCGCAGCAGCAAGCAGCACGCTGCAAGCGGTAAGTTAAAAGCCATTGGCTTGAAGCTTGAGACTTGTAGCTCGAATCTGATTTCTAGGAGTATTCATGAAGATTCTGGTCACCGGCGCAAGCGGCTTCATAGGCGGGCGCTTTGCGCGTTTCGCCCTGGAGCAGGGCCTGGATGTACGGGTCAACGGACGCCGGGCCGAGAGTGTGGACCACCTGGTGCGTCGCGGCGCGCAGTTCGTACCCGGCGACTTGAGCGATCCGCTGCTGGCTCGCGACCTCTGCCTGGATGTCGAGGCCGTGGTGCATTGCGCTGGCGCGGTGGGACTGTGGGGGCGTTATCAGGATTTTCACCAGGGTAATGTCCAGCTCACCGAGAATATCGTCGAGGCGTGTCTCAAGCAGAAGGTCCGGCGCCTGGTCCATTTGTCGTCGCCGTCGATCTATTTTGATGGCCATGATCACCTTGGGTTGACCGAAGACCAAGTGCCCAAACGCTTTGGACATCCTTACGCGGCAACCAAGTATCTGGCCGAGCAGAAGGTCTTCGGTGCCCAGGAGTTTGGCCTCGAAGTTCTGGCCCTGCGGCCGCGCTTCGTGACCGGAGCCGGTGACATGAGCATTTTCCCACGGCTGTTGAAAATGCAGCGCAAGGGGCGGTTGGCCATTGTCGGCAATGGTTTGAACAAGGTGGACTTCACCAGCGTGCAGAACCTCAACGAAGCCTTGCTCAGCAGTCTGCTGGTCACCGGTTCGGCCCTGGGCAAGGCCTATAACATCAGCAACGGCGCACCGGTTCCATTGTGGGATGTGGTTAATTATGTGATGCGCCGGATGGACGTTCCACAAGTGCGGCGTTACCGTTCCTACGGATTGGCCTACAGCGTCGCCGCCTTGAACGAAGGCCTGTGCAAACTATGGCCGGGCCGTCCCGAGCCGACGTTATCGCGCTTGGGCATGCAGGTCATGAACAAGCATTTCACCCTGGACATCGGCCGGGCCCGGCATTATCTCGATTACGATCCGCAGGTCAGCCTGTGGACGGCTCTCGATGAGTTCTGCAGCTGGTGGAAAGGCCGCTGATCGGCCCGTCATGAACCGAGTGCCGGGTTCGGGGTCAATCGGTGCGGCGGGCGAGGGGGTTATACTCGCCGCATCATGCCATTACCGGTTTCCCAAAGGTTGAACCCATGCCCATGCGTAACGATGCCAACGACGACTTCGATGATGTACCGAGCCTGCGGATGCGGGCCGACATTCCCGATGACGAGGACTTTTTGTCCAACCGCCCGCCCCACGTACAAGCGCGTACGGCGCCCGTTGCGGCGGCCAGGGTCAAGAGCCCCAGCACCGGACCGCTGTGGGCGCTGGTCGGCGCATTGTTGTGTGCGCTCGGCTTCCTGGCGTGGTGGAGTTTCCAGCAGATTTCCCTGATGGAACAGCAGTTGGTGGCCACCCAGGAAAGCTTCGCCCGGATCAGTGAGGACGCGGCGGGGCGCTTGCAGGACATCTCCGGCAAGGTGGTTGCCGGCCAGTCCAATGTCATGAGCGACAGCGAAGCCTTGAAATTGCAGGTCAAGCAGTTGGACAACAAGCTGCAGGAGCAGGCCCGGCTGTTCGAGAGCAAACTGCAGGAACAATACAGACAGCTGCAAGGCACGTTCGGTCCGTCCGCCGACCTGGACAAGGAACTGGCCCAACTGATTGCCCAGGGCACTGAACAGCAGAACATCAACACACAGCTGCAAGCCACCAACAAAGAGCTCCAGGCCCAGGTCAAGGCGCTGGCGACTGAAGTCACCACCCTTAAAAACCAGGGAGAGGGTGGCGCCCTGGATGCTCAGCTCAAGAGCATCGGTGCCGATATCACCGCCTTGAAAAGGGCCACGTCCAACTCCGCCATCGATCGCCTGGAGCAGGATGTCATCGTGCTCAAGAGTCAGCAGGACAAAGGCAGCAACACCGCCGAGTTTGACGCCTTCCGCGGCCAGGTCACCCGCAACATCAATACGTTGCAGGCGCAGATCCAGCATTTGCAGCAACAACTCAGCGCCCGGGGCCAATAAGTCCTCTTGTCGCCAGGGATGTCATTCCAGGCTTGCTGAAGGTGGTGACCTGACGCCGCCTTCGCGAGCAAGCCCGCCAAGCTTCGCGTACGCCAATCCAGTGTGGGAGCGGGCTTGCTCGCGAAGGCGTCCTGGCGGGCAACAAGACGGCCCCCGATCACCAGCAATCCCTTGAATACTTCTACATCGCCTCTACGCCGTCTACGCTCTTGAAACATCAAAACGAACGAGGGCGGGCGCATGGGATTTCTTCGCAGGACGGCTGGGTGGGTCGCAATGCTATTGCTGGGGCTGGCATCGGCACACGCTGCGGCGCCAGATGATGGCCAGGCAGCCAAGGCGCTGCTGGAAAAGGCCTTGGCTTACTACCACGACAACGGCGACAAGGCGTTTGCCGCCTTCAGTCGCCAAGGAGAGTTCGTCGACCAGGATCGCTATGTGTTCGTGGTGGACACCCAAGGCGTGATGCTCGCCAGCGGCGGGCCATCGTCGGCGCTGATCGGGCGAGACGTTTCCGAAGTGCTGGGCCCGGATTTGCGCAAGGCCTTCAAGGACGCCCTGAAGACCCCCGAAGCCAGTGGTATTCAGCAAGCCGAGTACCGTTGGCAAAACTGGGCGGATGGCAAGGTCGAGCGCAAGCATGTGTATTTCCAGCGGGTCGGCGAGCGGATCCTGGCGGTTGGCTACTACCTGCCGCGGGCTTCCGCCGAACAGGCCAGGGCGTTGCTGGACAAGGCTTCAAGCGACTTGCTGAAGCATGAGAAGAGCACGTTGACGGCAATCAACTCCCTCAAGGGCGGCTACTTGCAGGATGACCTGTACGTGTTCATTGTCGACCTCGATACCCGCCGGTATGTCGCTCATGGCACCAATCTGCGGTTGATCAATACCGACTTTGCCAAGGTCAAGGACCCCGATGGCAAACCGGTGGGGGAGCCGATCCTGGCCCTGATCGCCAAGCATAATGCGGGGGAGTATGAATATCGGTGGAAGAACCCGGTGACCGGCAAGGTCGAGGACAAACACGCGTACCTGAAGAAGGTCGGGCATTTCCTGGTGGCGGTGGGGTATTACAGCCCTTGAGGCCTGTCGGCTGAATGGAGTCCTTTGTGGCGAGGGGATAAATCCCCTCGCCACAGGGTTTTGTGCTGGGTATGGCGCCATAAAAAAGCCCGCATCGCTGCGGGCTTCTTGTTTAGTTCAAGGCAATCAGCCCGCCACCAGCACCCGGATCGCTTCCAACCGCAACGCGGCCTTCTCCAGCATCGCCAGGCCTTGCTCGCGCTGTTGACGCAAGGCCACCAGCTCACTGTCGCGCACGGTCGGGTTGACTGCTTGCAGGGCGGTCAGGCGCGCCAGTTCCTCGTCGGTGTCGGCCGCCAGACGGCGCTGAGCCTCCGCCACGCGTTCAGCGTGACGTGGGGCGACCTTATCTTCACCGGCATTGATGCGCGGGGTGAGCTGGTCACGCTGGGCCTGGATGAACTTGTTGGCACTGGCGCGGGGTACGCTTTCGAGCTGGTCGTTCAGGGTTTCGAACGAAACCCGGGCAGCCAGGTCGTTGCCATTGGCATCCAACAGGCAGCGCAAGGCGGCCGGCGGCAGGTAACGGCCCAATTGCAACGAGCGCGGGGCAACCACCTCACTCACATAGAGCAGTTCCAGCAACACGGTCCCTGGCTTGAGGGCCTTGTTCTTGATCAACGCCACGGCGGTGTTGCCCATGGAGCCGGACAGCACCAGGTCCATGCCGCCTTGCACCATCGGGTGCTCCCAGGTGATGAATTGCATGTCTTCGCGAGACAGCGCCTGGTTGCGATCGTAGGTGATGGTCACGCCTTCGTCGTCGCCCAGCGGGAAGCTGGCGTCGAGCATTTTTTCGCTCGGCTTGAGGATCAGTGCGTTGTCCGAATGGTCCTCGCTGTCGATGCCGAACGCATCGAACAGGGTTTCCATGTAGATCGGCAGGGCGAACTGATCGTCCTGTTCGAGAATGGCCTCCACCAGTGCATCGCCTTCGCCGGCGCCACCGGAGTTGAGTTCCAGCAGGCGGTCGCGACCGGTGTGCAATTCGGCTTCCAGACGCTCGCGCTCGGCGCGGGCTTCGTCGATCAACGCTTGCCATTCGCCATCGTCGGCTTCTTCCAGCAGCGGCAGCAGGCGCGGGCCGAACTGATGCTGCAAGGCGTTGCCGGTCGGGCAGGTGTTGAGGAACGCATTCAGGGCTTCGTGATACCACTGGAACAGCCGCGCCTGCGGGCTGGTTTCCAGATAGGGCGCATGCAGCTCGATGGTGTGTTTCTGGCCAATCCGGTCCAGGCGACCGATACGTTGTTCCAGCAGGTCCGGGTGCGCCGGCAGATCGAACAGTACCAAGTGATGAGCGAACTGGAAGTTGCGGCCTTCGCTGCCGATTTCCGAGCAGATCAGCACTTGGGCGCCGAACTCTTCATCGGCGAAATAGGCGGCAGCGCGGTCGCGTTCCAGGATACTCATGCCTTCGTGGAACACCGTGGCCGGGATGCCGGAACGCACGCGCAGGGCGTCTTCCAGGTCCATGGCGGTTTCGGCGTGGGCACAGATCACCAGCACTTTGGTGCGCTTGAGCATTTTCAGGGTGTCGATCAGCCACTCGACGCGCGGGTCGAAGCGCCACCAGCGCTCTTCGTCACTGGCGTCCGGCTGGGCCTGGAAACTGACCTCGGGATACAGCTCGGCGTGATCGCCCAAAGGCAATTCCAGGTATTGGTCCGGGCATGGCAGCGGATAGGCGTGCAGCTTGCGTTCCGGGAAGCCCTGCACCGCGGCGCGGGTGTTGCGGAACAGCACACGGCCGGTGCCGTGGCGGTCCAGCAGTTCGCGCACCAGGCGGGCACTGGCTTCGACATCGCCATCATTGACGGCGGTCAGCAAGGCTTCGCCTTCGTTGCCCAGGAAGCCGTGGATGGTCTGGTGGGCTTCGGGCGACAGGCGGCCCTTGTCCAGCAATTCCTGCACGGCCTCGGCCACCGGGCGATAGTTTTCGCTTTCGGCGCGGAAGGCCTTGAGGTCATGGAAACGGTTAGGATCCAGCAGCCGCAGACGGGCGAAATGGCTATCCTGGCCCAGTTGCTCCGGCGTCGCGGTCAGCAGCAACACGCCCGGGATCGTCTCGGCCAGCTGTTCGACCAGCGCGTATTGCGGGCTGACCTGATCCTCATGCCATACCAGGTGATGGGCTTCATCGACCACCATCAGGTCCCAGCCGGCAGCGAACAGCGCGTCCTGGGCCTTTTCGTCCTCCACCAACCACTCCAGGGCTACGAGGGCCAACTGAGTGTCTTCGAACGGGTTGCTCGCATCGCTCTCGATGAAACGTTCTTCATCGAACAACGCGACCTGCAGATTGAAACGCCGGCGCATTTCCACCAGCCACTGGTGCTGGAGGTTTTCCGGCACCAGGATCAGTACACGGCTGGCGCGCCCGGACAGCAGTTGGCGGTGAATGACCAGGCCGGCCTCGATGGTCTTGCCCAGACCCACTTCGTCTGCCAACAGCACGCGCGGAGCAATCCGGTCGGCCACTTCACGGGCAATGTGCAACTGGTGGGCGATTGGCTGGGCCCGGACGCCTCCCAGGCCCCAGAGCGGGGACTGCAACTGGCGACTGGTGTGCTCAAGGGTGTAGTAGCGCAGGGAGAACCAGGCCAGCGGGTCGATCTGGCCGGCGAACAGGCGGTCGCTGGCCAGGCGGAACTGGATGAAGTTCGACAGCTGGGTTTCCGGCAGGGTCACGACTTCGTTCTGCCCGTTGAGACCGTGGTAGACCAGCAATCCATCGACGTCGTCGACTTCCCGGACGGTCATTTTCCAGCCTTCGAAATGAGTGATCACATCGCCGGGCGAGAACCGTACACGGGTGAGGGGCGCATTCCGTAGCGCGTACTGGCGAGTGTCGCCAGTGGCCGGATAGAGCACGGTCAACAAGCGGCCGTCCTGTGCCAGGACGGTGCCTAAACCCAACTCCGCTTCGCTGTCACTGATCCAGCGTTGCCCCGGTTGATACTGCTGCGCCATGCTGCCTGACTCCCGCCTTGAAAAAGCCGGCTATCTTAACGGATTGATCCCCCAGACCAAAGGAAATACGCACGCACCGACTGGGTATCGGCAGGTTCCGGCCAATCGGTTCCATGGAACTTAATCCGGCTTGGTGATCAAACAAGCTTGTGTCTGTTTTGTATTAATGCCAACCGGGTCACAAGTTTCAGACCGGCGGTTCAAGCTGCCTGCCTTGCAGCCGACAACCTGAAGACAGGAGATTGTTATGTTGCCACCCACGCTCCCCTTGAGCGCCGTACCGATTACCGCTCAACAGGATCCGATCCGTCAGCGACCGGATATTCCGCCCGTGGTCCCGGTACAGCAAAGCTCCAATGAAACGACCATCGATCTGCAAAAGCGCGATCCGGAAGAAGCCGCGCTGTTGTTGCGCGAGGAACAGCGTCGCCAGCAAGAGCGCGACAGGCGTCGACGCGAAGCCGATGAAGACCCCGAAGAACATTTGGCGGTACCTGGTACCGAACTGAATGCCGATAACACCGTGCCCGTGGTGCCACTGGTGGAAGGCGAGACACGTCAGGGGCTATGGGTCGATATCCAGATCTGATTTCGGTTTTGCGACGAAGGCAGACTGGTCAACGCGGCCCAGACCCAGCATCATGGATGCATTCGCAATCCACTGCATGATTCCGGACGCCATGAGCCAAGACGACAAGCTGATCGACCTCAGCGCCGAACGCGCCAAGCGCGTTCACGACCTCAACGAAAAGCGCCTCAATGAAGTTCGCCAGGCTTTCGAGCAGGCCATGCCTCTGGGCAAGCCCGCAAAGAAACCCAGGAACAAGCCGAAAAAGCGCTGACCCCCTCCGTTCCATTGACACAGATCAGTTATTTCCCTGCCTTTTCGCTCAGCTGCGAGCGTTATTGACCCCGGTCAATTCTTATCCAGGCCTGAATGGTTAACTTGAACCCATCGCACAGGGGCAAGATCAGGAGGCCCGTCATGTTTCTAGATAATGTGGTGTTTGCCGGGATACTGACGGTCGGCCTCATGTTCGTATTCTTCGCGGTATTTGGATTATTCATCTGGAAAGACGCACATAAGCGCAGAAAGCCATAGACCTTTCCAGCTGCAACGAGCACGCAAGGCATTTTGGGCGACTTCGGTCGCCCTTTTTTTATTTCACTTTACCCATGACACCCTGTGGGAGCGGGCTTGCTCGCGAAGGTGGTATGTCTGGCCCATTTTCGCCAACTGATCCACCGCTTTCGCGAGCAAGCCCCACAAAGGTTCAGCCTGGCCCTTTCGGCGGTATAAAAAAGGTGCGACCCAACAGGATCGCACCTTTTTTTGTGAGCGGCTGGAATCAGCTGACGATGGCCTTGGAGGCCAGCCAGAACAACGCGGCCGACAGGCCCACCGTTGCCGGCAGGGTCAGCACCCAGGCCAGCAGGATGTTGCGTACCGTGCCGCCTTGCAGGCCGCTCTTGTTCGCGACCATGGTGCCCGCCACGCCGGAGGACAGCACGTGGGTGGTGGACACCGGCAGGCTGAAGATATTCGCCATGCCGATCATGCAGGCGGTGGTGATCTGCGCCGACATGCCCTGGGCGTAGGTCATGCCTTGCTTGCCGATCTTCTCGCCAATGGTGAGCACCACACGTTTCCAGCCAACCATGGTGCCCAGGCCAAGGGCCAGGGCGACGGCCAGGATCACCCAGAACGGAGCGTATTCGGTGGTGGCGGTCAGGTCCTTGCGCAGTTTGTTCAGATCGTCTTTCTCACGCGCGGCCAGACCAGGGAGCTTGCCCACTTTCTTCGCCGTATCGTCCAGGCAGAGCAGGTAGCGACGCACTTCGATGCGCTTTTCCGACGGCAGCGAGTGATAGTCCGCCACGCCCTTCAGGGTATCGAGCAGCGCATTGATGGTCGGTTCGGTCTGCTGTGGATTGCAGCGGAATTTTTCGGGCAGGTCGCCGTTTACGCTCTTGCCCAGCGCGAGGTATTCGCCCAGGGATTCGCTGTTGCGCTGGTAGAACTGGCTCAGGTGCAGCGTTGCGTCGCGGGTGCGTTCGATCTGGTAGGTGGTGCTGTTCAGGTCAAGGACGAACTGCGCCGGAACGATACCAATCAGCACCAGCATGATCAGGCCGATACCTTTCTGGCCGTCGTTGGAGCCGTGTACGAAGCTGACGGCCATGGCCGAAATCACCAGCACCAGGCGGTTCCAGAACGGTGGATGCTTCTTGTCGTCGATCTTGCGACGCTGTTCCGGCGTCTTGTGCATCTTGGACAGCGGACGCCACCATTTCAGGCTGATCAGCACCAGGGCGGCAATCAGGAAGCCAGCCATGGGCGAGAACACCAGGGAAGCGCCGATATCGATCGCTTTCTGCCAGTTCACGCCGTCGGACAGCGCAATATCGTTGATCAGCGCGTTGGCCAGGCCGACGCCGAGGATGGATCCGATCAACGTATGGGAACTGGATGCCGGGATACCAAAGTACCAGGTGCCCAGGTTCCAGGTAATGGCCGCTGCAAGCAGCGAGAACACCATGGCCAAGCCGTGGCCGGTATTCACATTGATCAGCAGTTCTACCGGCAGCAGGTGCACGATGGCATAAGCCACGCCCACGCCACCCAGCAGCACGCCGAGGAAATTGAATACACCGGAAAAGAACACCGCCAGGTGGGGCGGCATGGCTTTGGTGTAGATAACAGTGGCAACCGCGTTAGCGGTGTCATGAAAGCCGTTGATGAACTCGAAGGCGAGGACAAAAGCCAGGGCGAGCAAGAGGCTCACAAGCACCCAAGCATCCAGTCCGCTGAATAAATCGATCATGAAGGTTTTCTGACCCGGTCGTAAGGGGGCGCGATTATGCCAGAAAACCTCGTAAATCGATGCACTCCCTGCTCATCGGTAGCATTCTTCTGCGAAATAATTTGTAGGAAAGCTTTTCGGGCAAGGTGTTCGGTGGGAGGCGCAACCCCTTGATTCGGGGGTGAAAAGCAAGCCGGGCAGGGAGATTCTCGCCGCTTGAGTGAGGTACCAAGGACCGTGTGAAATATCTGAAAGGCGGATCGCTGGTCGGCGATCCCCCACCATGGCATGAGACGGCGGCCCGCTCTTGATGGGCTACCGGTATCGGTATCCAGCCTGGGTATTGGCCGGATACCGTTGCTCAGGAACACCAGACCAGGCGTGTCATCGCTCTTCGGCCCGGAGTTCTTTTTCCATTTTCTGTAGTTCCTGGGTAAAAGCCTGATCCTGAACAGTGGCGCGTTTACGCCAGGGTTTGCGTTCCGGTTCAGGTTGGGCGGCGTAGGTGGTGATTTCCCCGCCGTAAACTTCCTTGTAACGTTGTTCCTGGCGCTCAAGTTCCGCGCGCAGTTCGTCTTTCGTCACAGTATTACCTAATAAAGTGAAATGAATCTGGTGATACGCACTGCATAAGATATGCAGACGGCCACGGCACCAGAGCTGACAGCTGACGTAGCATCAGGGCTTCGTGTTGTTGCCGATACAGGGGAAGCGGCCTTGAAGGTGCTTCGGATACCTGTTCCGGTACCAGCAATCCATATGCCTTGGTACCCTCGGGCGGTAGCGGTCGATTGCCGTACCGTCCTGAAGTGCATTATAGCGAGCCGCTCGAAGAACACTATCGGGAAAATTGAAGTGATCGTTATTGTGTGAGCCAATGTTTGGATATGTAAGTTATGGCAATTAGATTGCAAACGATTGCAACGGCTGACGGTATCCTGACGCCATTCAAGACGACAAGTTCAATATGGGGTCTGCACTCGTCCCGAATAGAATCCTTTCACTATCGAAAGTTTTATCCGGCCTGGATAGATGACGCATGGCCGGCGCATGTCAATTGCGATTATCGCCCGTCGGTTCGATAATCGAACGCTCTTGCCCGGTCGAGCCTTGTCTGCCTGCCGGGTAGGCGTATGTAATAGTTGCCATTTCCGGGGAAGCACAGACATGAACGACCAATTGCGCAGCGCCTTCTCTTCGGTCGCGCCACCGATCGTCGCCTCGCCGGCCAAACGGATCCAGGCCCTGACCGGTGATCCGGACTTCATGACGTCCCTGGCCCGTGGCCTGGCTGTGGTCCAGGCCTTCCAGGAGCGCAAGCGGCACCTGACCATCGCGCAGATCAGCCATCGCACCGAGATCCCCCGTGCAGCTGTCCGGCGTTGCCTGCATACGTTGATCAAGCTTGGTTATGCCACGACCGATGGGCGCACCTACTCGCTGCTGCCTAAAGTGCTGACCCTCGGCCATGCCTACTTGTCGTCGACGCCCCTGGCCGTTTCCGCCCAGCCCTACCTGGACCGCATGAGCGAGCAGCTACACGAGGCCTGCAACATGGCGACACTCGAAGGCGACGACATTCTCTACATTGCCCGCTCGGCCACCACTCAGCGGTTGATCTCCGTAGACTTGTCCGTCGGCGGTCGGCTGCCGGCCTACTGCACTTCAATGGGCAGGATTCTCCTGGCCGCCCTGGATGACGCATCCTTGCGTGACTATCTCGACCATGCCGACCTTCAAGCCAAGACCAGTCGGACCCTGCACACACCCGAAGCCCTGCTTGAATGCCTGCAGCAGGTGCGGCAACAGGGCTGGTGCATTGTCGACCAGGAGCTGGAGCAAGGCCTGCGTTCGATTGCCGTGCCGGTCTACGACGCATCCGGCCAGGTGGTGGCGGCGCTGAATGTCAGTACCCACGCCGGTCGGGTTAGCCGTACAGAGCTGGAACAGCGTTTCCTGCCAGGCTTGTTGGCGGCCAGTCGCGACCTGAGTGCGCAGCTTTTCACTTAAGCTGTTCGATAAACGCACACAGTCGCCTGCGGCGAATTGACGGTATTTGTCTGGGCTCATTAATGTCGCGGCAGCGTCATCCGGCGCGGTCACCCGCTCGGCCGGTGAAGGGCGACCCGACACAATAATAATGAGAGACACGATGAATCAGCCCCAGATATCCGTAGGCAACTGCCTCGATGTGCAATCCTTCATCAATGCCCAGCCGATCTCGCGCTACCAATGGCGGGTGGTGATCCTCTGCTTCCTGATTGTTTTCCTGGACGGTCTCGACACGGCCGCCATGGGCTTCATCGCCCCGGCCCTTTCCCAGGACTGGGGCATCGACCGCGCCAGCCTCGGCCCGGTGATGAGTGCAGCGCTGATCGGCATGGTGTTCGGCGCTCTGGGCTCCGGGCCGTTGGCTGACCGCTTCGGGCGAAAAGTGGTATTGGTGGGCGCGGTCGTGCTGTTCGGCGCGTTCAGCCTGGCGTCGGCCTACAGCACCAACGTGGACCAATTGCTGGTGCTGCGTTTCCTGACCGGCCTGGGCCTGGGAGCGGGGATGCCCAACGCCACCACCTTACTTTCTGAATACACCCCGGAGCGCAAGAAATCGCTGCTGGTCACCAGCATGTTCTGTGGCTTCAACCTGGGCATGGCCGGCGGCGGGTTCATTTCGGCCAAGCTGATCCCGGCCTTCGGCTGGCACAGCCTGCTGCTCATCGGCGGCATCCTGCCGCTGATCCTCGCCGTGGTGTTGCTGTTCTGGCTACCGGAATCGGCGCGTTACCTGTTGGTGCGTAATCGCGGAACCGACAAGGTGCGCAAGGCCCTGGCACCGATCGAGCCGGTCACCATCGCTCAGGCGGCGAGCTTCAGCGTGCCCGAGCAGAAAACCGTAAAGGCCCGCAATGTGCTGGCGGTGATTTTCTCCCGCACCTGTAGCGCCGGTACGCTGCTGCTCTGGCTGACCTATTTCATGGGGTTGGTGATCGTTTACCTGCTGACCAGTTGGTTGCCGACCCTGATGCGCGACAGTGGCGCAAGCATGGAGCAGGCCGCCTTCATCGGAGCGTTGTTCCAATTTGGCGGGGTGCTGAGTGCGGTCGGCGTGGGTTGGGCGATGGATCGGTTCAATCCGCACAAGGTGATCGGACTTTTCTATTTGATGGCCGGGATATTTGCCTACGCGGTGGGGCAGAGCCTGGGCAACATCACCTTGCTGGCCACCCTGGTGCTGGTGGCGGGCATGTGCGTCAACGGCGCGCAATCGGCGATGCCTTCCCTGGCGGCGCGCTTCTACCCGACCCAGGGCCGGGCCACCGGCGTGTCCTGGATGCTCGGCATCGGTCGGTTCGGCGCAATCCTGGGCGCCTGGATGGGCGCGACCTTGTTGGGCCTGGGCTGGAATTTCGAGCAGGTGCTGACGGCCCTGGTCATCCCGGCGGCATTGGCGACCACGGCGGTGGTGATCAAGGGCATCGTCAGCCATGCGGATGCGACTTGAGCGGGTGACATAAATCCCCTGATAAATCCCCTTCACTGTGGGAGCGGGCTTGCTCGCGAAAGCGGTGGGGCAGCCAACTAAGATGTTGAATGTGCCTACGCCTTCGCGAGCAAGCCCGCTCCCACAGAAGTTCGTCGTTGAACCAATCGTTAGCCAAACAACAATCCGTTCGATAACCGAACACTCAGTCGATTATCGGATTGTTCGGTCGGTTGCCGCAGCTTAACCTTCAGTCACTCCGGCGCTTCTCCTCGCGCCTTTTTCTTCATGTCGGTCCACTGGAAAACGGAGCCTGCCCCATGGCTGAAATCCTTTCGCTGCACGACGCGGTGAAGCAGTTCGTCAATGACGGTGACACCGTCGCGCTTGAAGGCTTCACCCATCTGATTCCGACGGCGGCGGGTCATGAAATCATTCGTCAGGGCAAGAAAGACCTGACGCTGGTGCGAATGACCCCTGACTTGATCTATGACCAGTTGATCGGCGCCGGCTGTGCTCGCAAGTTGATTTTTTCCTGGGGCGGTAACCCAGGGGTAGGGTCGCTGCACCGGCTGCGCGATGCCGTGGAGAAACAGTGGCCGCATCCGATGGAAATCGAAGAGCACAGCCACGCCGACCTGGCCAATGCCTACGTCGCCGGGGCTTCCGGCCTGCCGTTCGCGGTGTTGCGGGCCTACGCCGGTTCCGACCTGCCGAAGGTCAACCCGTTGATCAAAAGCGTGACCTGTCCCTTCACCGCAGAAGTCCTGGCCGCCGTGCCCTCCGTGCGCCCTGATATCACGGTGATCCACGCTCAGAAAGCCGACCGCAAGGGTAACGTGTTGCTCTGGGGCATTCTCGGTGTGCAGAAGGAAGCCGCCCTGGCCGCCAAACGCTGCATCGTCACGGTGGAAGAAATCGTCGACGACCTCAATGCACCGATGAACGCCTGCGTACTGCCGACCTGGGCGTTGAGCGCCGTATGCCATGTGCCGGGCGGCGCTCACCCGTCCTACGCCCACGGCTACACCGAGCGTGACAACCGTTTCTATCAGGCGTGGGACCCCATCGCCCGGGATCGTGGGACGTTTACCGCCTGGATCGACGAATTCATCCGTGGCACCCGGGATTTCAGTGAGTTCCAGGCCCGGCTGGCGGCCACTTCGGAGGCGAAGCAATGACGTATTCCACCAACGAAATGATGACCGTCGCGGCGGCCCGTCGCTTGAAGAACAACGCCGTATGCTTCGTGGGCATCGGCCTGCCGTCGAAAGCGGCCAACCTGGCGCGGCTGACCTCCTCGCCGGATGTGGTGCTGATCTACGAATCCGGTCCGATCGGCGCCAAGCCCAGTGTCCTGCCGCTGTCCATCGGTGACGGTGAGCTGGCGGAAACCGCCGACACCGTGGTGCCGACCGGTGAGATTTTTCGCTATTGGTTGCAGGGAGGGCGTATCGACGTCGGGTTTCTTGGCGCGGCGCAAGTCGACCGTTTCGGCAACATCAACACCACGGTGGTGGGCGACTACCATCAGCCGAAAGTTCGCCTGCCAGGTGCCGGTGGCGCGCCGGAAATCGCCGGGTCCGCCAAGAGCGTGCTGATCATCCTCAAGCAGTCGGCCCGTTCGTTTGTCGACAAGCTGGATTTCATCACCTCGGTCGGTCACGGTGAGGGCGGCGACTCGCGCAAACGGCTGGGCCTGCCGGGCGCCGGTCCGGTGGGCATCATCACCGACCTGTGCATCATGGAACCGGAGGCCGGCACCCATGAATTCGTGGTCACGTCGCTGCACCCCGGCGTGACCCGCGAGCAAGTCATTGCCGCCACCGGTTGGGCGATCCGTTTCGCCGACCAGGTGGACATCACCGCCGAACCGACCGAAGTGGAGCTGCGCGCTTTGCGCGACCTTGAGGCTCGCACCGCGGCGGCCCACGGCCAGGCACCGGGAGAAGCCTGATGCGCGACGTTTATATCTGTGACGCGATTCGAACCCCCATCGGCCGCTTTGGCGGCGGACTGTCCGCTGTGCGGGCCGATGACCTGGCGGCCGTCCCGATCAAGGCGTTGATGGAACGTAACCCCTCGGTGGACTGGAACGCCGTGGACGAGGTGTTTCTCGGCTGCGCCAACCAGGCCGGCGAAGACAACCGCAACGTGGCGCGCATGGCACTGCTGCTGGCGGGCCTGCCGGAGAGCATTCCCGGCGTGACCCTCAACCGTCTCTGCGCCTCGGGCATGGATGCTATCGGTACGGCGTTCCGGGCCATCGCCAGCGGTGAAATGGACCTGGCGATTGCCGGCGGCGTGGAATCGATGTCCCGCGCGCCCTTCGTCATGGGCAAGGCCGATGCGGCGTTCTCGCGCAACATGAAGCTGGAAGACACCACCATCGGCTGGCGTTTTATCAATCCGTTGATGAAGGCCCAGTACGGTGTGGACGCGATGCCGCAGACCGCCGACAACGTCGCTGACGATTACGCAGTGTCCCGCGCCGATCAGGACGCGTTCGCCCTGCGCAGCCAGCAGCGCACGGCGGCGGCCCAGGCGGCGGGATTTTTCGCCGAGGAAATCGTCCCGGTGCGCATCGCCCACAAGAAAGGCGAAACCGTGATCGAGCAGGACGAGCATCCTCGTGCCGACACCACGCTGGAAGCCTTGAGCAAGCTCAAGCCGGTCAATGGCCCGGACAAGACCGTTACCGCCGGCAATGCGTCGGGGGTGAACGACGGGGCGGCGGCGTTGATCCTGGCGTCGGCCGAAGCGGTGAAAAAGCACGGCTTGACGCCTCGCGGCAGAGTCCTGGGCATGGCCAGCGCTGGCGTGGCGCCGCGGGTGATGGGCATCGGCCCGGTGCCCGCGGTGCGCAAGTTGACCGAACGCCTGGGTCTGGCGGTCGCCGACTTCGACGTGATCGAGCTCAACGAGGCCTTTGCCAGCCAGGGCCTGGCGGTGCTGCGTGAACTGGGGCTGGCGGACGATGCGCCGCAGGTCAACCCGAACGGCGGCGCCATCGCCCTGGGCCATCCGCTGGGCATGAGTGGGGCGCGGCTGGTGTTGACCGCCTTGCATCATCTGGAAAAGACCGGCGGCAGGAAAGGGCTGGCGACCATGTGTGTCGGCGTGGGGCAGGGCCTGGCATTGGCAATCGAACGCGTCTGACACGTCGTTCTACTAATAAGAAACCGAGGAATGCTTTCATGACTGACAAGCCTGGTTACCGTCGCCCTCAAGCGGGCACCCAGCCGGAGTATCTGCACCCGCCGTACCAGTCCACCAACCTGCGCTCGCCGTCCAAGCCGTTGGTGCATCTGCCTCACTCTCTGTCGGAAATCACCGGTCCGACCGTAGGCGCCGACCGCGTGCACGAGAAAGACAACGACCTGACCGCCCAGCATGCCGGCGAGCCTTTGGGGGAGCGCATCATCATTCACGGACGCGTGCTGGACGAGAACGGCCATCCCGTGCCGGGCATTCTGGTGGAGATCTGGCAGGCCAACGCCGCCGGCCGCTACCACCATGACCGCGACAAACATGATGCACCGCTGGACCCGAACTTCACCGGCACCGGCCGCACCGTCACCGATGCCGATGGCTGGTATCAGTTCCAGACCATCAAGCCCGGCGCCTACCCGTGGGGCAACCATCACAATGCCTGGCGCCCGGCGCATATCCATTTCTCGTTGTTCGGGCCGAGTATTCTGACGCGCCTGGTGACGCAGATGTATTTTCCTGGCGACCCGTTGCTGGCCTACGATCCGATCTATAACTGCGTGCCGGACACGAGCGCCAAGGAGCGCCTGATCGCTCGCTTCGACCTGGAAAAAACCGTTCCCCACTACGCCCTCGGTTATCGCTGGGACATCGTCTTGCGCGGCCGCGAAGCCACGCCGATGGAGAAATAAGATGACGCTTACCGCCACTACCTCCCACACCGTCGGCCCTTACTACCACATCGGCCTGACCTGGCTGAATCGCGAAGACATGACCGCAGCCCAGACCCTCGGTCAGCGCGTGACAATCACTGGGCAGGTCATCGACGGCAACGGCGAGTTCGTCAACGACGCCATGCTGGAAGTCTGGCAAGCCAACGCCGCCGGTAAGTATGCCCATCCGGAAGATGAGCAGGACAAACCCCTGGACCCGCACTTCGAAGGCTTCGGTCGGGTGCCAGTGGACGCCGAAGGGCGTTTCCGCTTCACCACCATCAAGCCCGGTACCGTGCCGGGGCTGGGCGGGACGACCCAGGCACCGCATCTGGTGGTGCTGGTGTTCGCCCGTGGCCTGGTCAAGCATCTGCTGACGCGCATCTATTTCGATGGCGAGCAAGCCAACGAGAGCGATCCGCTGCTGGCCTGCGTACCCGAAGAACGTCGCGGCACAATCGTGGCCAAGCCCGATGCATCGGGTGTGTATCAGTGGAATGTGGTGTTGCAGGGGACAGATGTCGAGACGGTGTTTTTTGACTATTGATGACTGAACCTGTGGGAGCGAGCCTGCTCGCGATGGCGGTGGGTCAGTCGCATCGATATTGAATGTGCTGGCCTCATCGCGAGCAGGCTCGCTCCCACAAGGAGTCAACTCAGCCAAGGCGATACTGTGGAACGGGGCTGTTACAAATTGTGTCTAGACTTTGTCAGCCCCTAACGAGTGAATAATCCATGACCACCCTAACCACTCACTACACCGGCGAAGAGCGCAGCAAGCGCATCTTCGCCATTGTCGGTGCCTCATCCGGCAACCTGGTCGAATGGTTCGACTTCTACGTCTATGCGTTCTGCGCGATCTATTTCGCTCCGGCGTTCTTCCCGTCCGACAACCCTACGGTGCAATTGGTCAACACGGCCGGTGTGTTCGCCGCCGGGTTTCTGATGCGCCCCATTGGCGGTTGGATCTTCGGCCGGGTGGCGGACCGTCACGGGCGCAAGAATTCGATGATGATTTCGGTGCTGATGATGTGTTTCGGCTCGTTGCTCATCGCCTGTTTGCCCACTTACAAGGACATCGGCGTCTGGGCCCCGGTGCTGCTGTTGTTCGCCCGCTTGTTGCAAGGCTTGTCAGTGGGTGGCGAGTACGGCACCACCGCCACTTACATGAGCGAAGTCGCCCTCAAGGGGCAACGCGGTTTCTTTGCCTCGTTCCAGTACGTGACGCTGATCGGCGGTCAGTTGCTGGCGGTGTCGCTGGTGGTGATCCTGCAGCAGTTTCTCAACGAAGACGAACTGCGCGCTTATGGCTGGCGAATCCCGTTCGTGGTCGGGGCCGTGGCGGCGTTGATCTCGCTGTTCCTGCGTCGCTCCCTTAAGGAAACCAGCAGCAAGGAGATGCGTGAGAACAAGGACGCCGGCAGCATCGCTGCGCTGTTTCGCCACCACAAGGCAGCCTTCATCACAGTGCTGGGCTACACCGCCGGTGGTTCGCTGATTTTCTACACCTTCACCACCTACATGCAGAAATACCTGGTGAACACCGCCGGCCTGCACGCCAAGACGGCCAGTTACATTATGACCGGCGCGCTGTTCCTTTATATGTGCATGCAGCCGTTGTTCGGCATGCTCGCCGACCGGATCGGCCGACGTAATTCCATGCTCTGGTTCGGTGCTCTGGGGGCGTTGTGTACGGTGCCGATCCTGCTGACCCTCAAAAGCATCAGCAGTCCGTTCCTGGCTTTCATCCTGATCACCCTGGCATTGGCAATCGTCAGCTTCTACACCTCCATCAGCGGTCTGGTAAAAGCCGAGATGTTTCCACCCGAAGTGCGGGCGCTGGGGGTAGGGTTGGCTTACGCGGTGGCGAACGCGGTGTTCGGTGGTTCGGCCGAGTACGTCGCCCTGAGCCTGAAAGCCCAAGGCATGGAAAACGCGTTCTACTGGTATGTCACGGTGATGATGGTCGTGGCGTTCCTGTTCAGCCTGCGCCTGCCGAAGCAACCGGCGTATTTGCATCACGACCTTTAAGTTAGCCATCAAGGACTGTTTATGAGCCAACGACCGGGCAATCAGCTGTTCGATGCCTACTTCACCGCCCGCGATATGCGCGAGGTGTTCTGTGACGCTGGGCGGGTGCAGGCCATGCTCGACGTCGAGGCGGCGCTGGCCCGGGCAGAGGCGCGGGTCGGGCTGGTTCCCGAGAGGGCGGTGGCGCCAATCGAGAAGGCCTGTCGTGCCCAGCTGTATGATTTTTCAGCGTTGGGCGAGGCGATTGCCAGCGCGGGCAATTCGGCGATCCCATTGGTCAAGGCGCTTGGCAAGCGCATCGCCAGCGAGAACGCCGAGGCTGAGCGTTATGTGCATTTGGGCGCTACCAGCCAGGACGTGATGGACAGCGGTCTGGTCCTGCAACTGCGCCAGGCGCTGGAGCTGATCGAAGGTGAGCTGACACATCTGGCGGTCACCCTGGCCCGACAGGCCGAGCGCTACGCCGCCACACCGCTGGCCGGACGCACTTGGTTGCAGCATGCGACGCCACTGACCCTCGGCATGAAAATCGCCGGGTGGCTGGGAGCGATCACCCGCGGTCGTCAACGCTTGAGCGAACTGAAACCGCGGTTGCTGGTGCTGCAATTCGGCGGTGCGTCCGGGACGCTCGCCGCGTTGGGTGAGCACGCGCTGCCCGTCGCCGAAGCCTTGGCCGCCGAGCTGCAACTGAACCTGCCGGAACAACCGTGGCACACCCAGCGTGATCGCTTGGTGGAGTTTGGCTCAGTGCTGGGCTTGATCGCCGGCAGCCTGGGCAAACTGGGGCGCGACATCAGCCTGTTGATGCAGACCGAGGCCGCTGAAGTCTTCGAGCCGTCGGCGCCGGGCAAGGGTGGCTCATCCACCATGCCCCACAAGCGCAATCCGGTGGGCGCGGCGGTGCTGATCGCCACGGCGACGCGGGTGCCTGGCCTGGTGTCGACGCTGTTCAGCGCCATGCCCCAGGAACATGAGCGCAGCCTGGGCCTGTGGCACGCCGAATGGGAAACCCTGCCGGAGATCTGCTGCCTGGTGTCCGGCGCCTTGCACCAGGCGCGGTTGCTGGTCGAAGGGCTGGAAGTGGATGAGGCGCGTATGGCGCGAAATCTCGAACTGACCCAGGGGCTGGTGCTGGCCGAGGCGGTGAGCATCGTCCTGGCCCAGCGGGTCGGACGCGACACTGCCCATCATCTGCTGGAGCAGTGCTGCAAGCGCGCCGTCGCCGAGCAGCGGCACTTGCGCGCTGTGCTGGGGGACGAACCCCAAGTGACCGCGCAGTTGTCCGCCGCTGAGCTCGATCAATTACTCGACCCCGCTCAGTATCTCGGCCAGGCCCGGACCTGGGTCGCCCGAGCGGTGGCTGAACACCTTGCCCTTAACGCCTGAAAGGAGATGGTTGTGGGATTCGTCAAACTCGCCGAGGGCGAACTGCATTACTCATTCGACGGGCCGCAGGACGCCCCGGTGCTGCTGCTCTCCAACTCGTTGGGCACCAACCTGCATATGTGGGACGAACAGGTTGCGGCGTTCAGCGAGCACTTTCGCGTGCTGCGTTTTGACACGCGTGGTCATGGCCGATCGTTGGTGACCGAAGGCCCGTACAGCATCGAGCAACTGGGCCGAGACGTGCTGGCGATGCTCGATGCCCTGAACCTCGACAAGGTGCATTTCTGCGGCTTGTCCATGGGGGGGCTGATCGGCCAGTGGCTGGGGATCAATGCCGGCGAACGGTTGAACAAGTTGGTGGTTTGCAACACGGCGGCCAAGATCGGTGACCCGTCGGTGTGGAACCCGCGTATCGAAACCGTGTTGCGCGATGGCAAGGAGGCGATGGTTGCGTTGCGCGATGCTTCGATTGCCCGTTGGTTTACGCCAGATTTCGCCGAGGCTTATCCAGAAAAGGCCAAAAAAATCACCGATATGCTCGCCGCCACCTCGCCCCAGGGTTATGCCGCCAACTGCGCGGCGGTGCGCGATGCCGATTTCCGTGAGCAACTGTCCTCGATCCGTGTGCCGCTGCTGGTGATAGCGGGCACTGAAGACGCCGTGACGCCGCCGGCGGGCGGGCACTTTATCCAGGAGCGGGTCAGCGGGGCGCAGTACGCCGAGTTCCGTGCCGCTCACCTTTCCAATGTCCAGGCCGGCGCGGCGTTCAGCGCGCGAGTGCTGGATTTCCTGCTCGGTGTCTGAGGAGTTTTCTGTGGACGAGAAACAACGTTACGACGAAGGCATGCAAGTACGCCGCGCGGTGCTGGGTGATGCCCATGTCGACCGCAGCCTCACGGCCTTGAACGAGTTCAACAGCGAGTTCCAGGAGATGATCACCCGCCACGCCTGGGGCGACATCTGGACCCGCCCGGGCCTGCCGCGCCACACTCGCAGCCTGATCACCATCGCCATGCTGATCGGCATGAACCGCAACGAAGAACTCAAGCTGCACCTGCGCGCCGCCGCCAACAACGGCGTGAGCCGCAGCGAGATCAAGGAAGTGATCATGCAAAGCGCGATCTACTGTGGCATCCCGGCGGCCAATGCCACGTTCCACCTGGCCGAGTCGGTGTGGGATGAGCTCGGAATAGAATCCCGAACTTAAGACCGCCACCAATCCCCTGTGGGAGCGGGCTTGCTCGCGAAAGCGATGGGTCAGCTGGCGATGATGCCGAATGTACCTACGCCTTCGCGAGCAAGCCCGCTCCCACGGTTAATCTGTGCAGGCCACAAGTCCGTGGACCACCGCAGCCCTCTGTGGGAGCGGGTTTACCCGCGAAAGCGGTGTGACAGTCGATGAAGATGTTGAATGTGCCGACGCCTTCGCGAGCAAGCCCGCTCCCACAGGGATTAGCAGCGCCCTGTGCTGTTGGCCTTACAACAAACTGATCGGATAGCTGACGATCAAGCGGTTCTCATCGAACTCGTTCGTGCTGAAGTCACGACGTATTGACGAGTTGCGCCATTTCACGTTGAGGTTCTTCAGCGCACCGCTCTGGACGGTATAGGCCAGTTCACTTTCACGTCCCCATTCCTTGCCATCGTGGACCGTGGCGGTGTGCACGTTTTCGCCGCTGATGTAGCGGTTCATCAGGGTCAGGCCCGGCACGCCGACGGCGGCAAAGTTGAAGTCGTGGCGCACTTGCCAGGATTTTTCCTTGGCGTTGTCGTAGCTGGAGTTGTAGCTGTCGTTGGCCAGGGTGCCGCCGCTGGTGCCGTTGACGCGCATCCAGGCATCGTCGCCGCCGACTTTTTGCAGGCCGACATAGAAGGTGTTGCCGCCGTATTTGGCCGAGAGCATGGCGAAGGCGGTTTTGTTGTCCAGGTCGCCGGCCAGCGCGCTGCCGTTTTCCTTGCCGATGAAGTAGCCAAGGTTGGCGCCCAGGGTCCAGTCGCCGATGGGCTGGCTGTGGGTCAGGTTGAAATATTGCTGCTGATAGATGTCGGACAGTTCCGCGTACCAGACGCCGATCTGGGTGCGTTTCTCGTTGAAGGCATATTCGCCGCCGCCGAAGTTGAAGCGGTCGGACGTGGCGGCCGGACGGCCGTTCATGAACATGTCTTCCATGCTCGCGTCATTGCGCGGGCTGTTGCCGCGGAACTGTCCGCCATACAGGCTCAGGCCGCTGATTTCGGTGGAAGTGATCTGACCACCGCGGAAGGTCTGTGGCAGGGAGCGACCATCGTCGGAACGCAGAATCGGCAGCACCGGCATCCATTCGCCGACCTTCAGTTCGGTCTTCGACACCTTGGCCTTGAGGGCGACGCCCAGGCGACCGAAATCATCGGCCGGGCGACCGTCGTCGTGCACTGGTAACAACTGAGTGCCGGCCGTGCCTTTACCGCCGTCGAGCTTGATCGAGTACAGGCCCAGCACGTCCACCCCGAAACCTACCGTGCCCTGGGTGAAACCGGACTTGGCGTCGAGGATGAAACTCTGGGTCCACTCTTCGGCCTTGCCCTGGGTTGCGTTGGCATTGGTGAAATTACGGTTGAAGTAGAAATTGCGCAGGTTCAGCGTGGCTTTCGTGTCCTCGACGAACCCCGACTCCGCCGCCAGGACGGGCAGGGCGGTGCTGGTCAGGGCGACGGCAATGAGGCTGGGGAACAAGTGCTGTGTGGGCTTCATGGGCGTTGTCTCTTATTTTCTATGGACGAAGCGGGTCGTTGCCGCACTTTTTGCGGTGCGAGCGGTAAGGGGTAGCCGGGGTTGTTAGGGCGATTGGGGATCAGCCGGGCGAGGCGGGGCGCAGGGGCATGGCGTCGAACCTGTTGTTATTGGTTTTGTGGCAGCGATGGTGAAGGTCCAGGCCGGATCGGTTCAATTGCCGTGTGTGGGTTTTGGGCGATTATCGAACGGCAAAAATAGCCGATGGATGCCGTTCCCCCCGGTGGGAGCAAAGCTTGCTCGCGATAGGGGCCTGTCAGGTGATCGAGTACATATCCATTGCTGCGGTAACGGCGGCTGGCGGTTTCGCCCTGACGGCGACTTACTTTTTTTCAGACGCCAAAAAAAGTAAGCAAAAAAGGCTCGCCCCACCACTCGGCACCTCGCCCAGGCGAGGTGCCGAGTGGTGGGGCAAAGCGTTTTTGGTTACTTTTTTGGCGTTTGAAAAAAGTAACCCGCCGTAAGGGCGGAACCGCCAGCGGCCGTTATCGCAGCAATGGATATGTACTCGATCAACTGACAAGCCCACATCGCAATCGAAGCTCCCACACAACCCTGTAGAAACCCAAACAAAAAGCCCACCTTCCGGTGGGCTTCGTGTTTCAGCGTTCAAGCATCAAGTCAGAACAATTTCATCGGCGGCGCTTTCTCTGCCACCGGCTCGTTCTTGCCCGTCTCGGCATTCCAGCCACCACCCAATGCCTTGTACAGATTGACCTCGCTGGTCAACTGCGCAAGGCGGTCGGTAATCAGCGATTGCTGGGCACTGAACAGCTGGCGCTGGGCGTCGAGGAAGGTCAGGTTGCTGTCGACACCGATTCGGTAGCGACGCTCGGCCAGGCGGTAGTAGTCCTGGTTGGAGGCAACGTAGGCAGTCTGGGCCTGCAACTGTTCGTTATAGGTCCGACGTGCGGCCAGGCCGTCGGAGACTTCCTGGAACGCCGTCTGAATGGCCTTCTCGTAGTTGGCAACGTTGATGTCTTTCTGGATCTTGGCGTAATCCAGGCTCGCCCGCAGGCTGCCAGCGTTGAAGATCGGCAGGTTGATCTGCGGTGCGAACGTCCAGGTGCCCGAGCCGCCCTTGAACAGCCCGGACAGGTCCGGGCTCAATGTGCCGGCGTTGGCCGTCAGGCTGATGCTCGGGAAGAACGCGGCCCGCGCGGCGCCGATGTTGGCGTTGGCGGCCAGCAGGTTGCGTTCGGCCTGGAGAATATCGGGGCGACGTTGCAGCAGGTCCGACGGCAACCCGGCGGGCACTTCGCTGAGCAGATCATCGCTGAGCGGTTGCGTGTTCAGATTCGCCGGCAGGCCGGTGCCCAGTAGCAGGGTCAAGCTGTTTTCGTCCTGGGCCACCTGGCGGGTATAACGGGCCAGTTGAACGCGGGCGTTTTCCACCGCCGTACGGGCCTGGCTCAGGTCGAGTGCCGAGGCAACGCCGACATCGGCGCTGCGGGTGGTCAGCTGGAGGCTTTGCTCGTAGGTCGCCAGGGTTTCCTGGGTCAACTTGAGCAGTTCCTTGTCGGCCTGCCAGGTCAGGTAGGCGTTGGCGACACTCGCCACCAGGCTGATCTGAGTGCTGCGACGTGCTTCTTCGGTGGCGAAGTAACTTTGCAGCGCTTGTTCGCTCAGGCTGCGAACGCGGCCGAACAGATCCAGTTCATAGGCACTGATGCCCAGGGTGGCCGAGTAGGAACTGCTGATGGCCGCTTCGCCGGTCTGCGAAGCGCGGGCCGGCAGGCGCTGGCGGCTGCCGGAACCGGTGGCCGAGACCGCCGGGAACAGGTCCGCCCGCTGGATGCGGTATTGCGCGGCGTAGGCGTCGATGTTCAGCGCGGCGACCCGCAGGTCGCGGTTGTTTTCCAGGGCCACCTGGATCAACTGCTGCAGCGCCGGATCATGGAAAAACTGTTTCCAGCCTTGTTCCGCGGCAGCCTGGTTGGCCGCCTTGGCTGGCTCGTAGGCCGGACCTTGCGGGTACTGCGCCGCGACCGGTGCTTCGGGCCGCTGATAATCGGGAATCAGCGAGCAACCGCTGAGCACGACGGCGGCGATGGTCAGGGAAAGTAGCGACTTGCTCATTAGCCAGCCTCTTTGGAAGTTTCAGGAGTGTCGTTGTGGTCGGCGTTTTTGCGACGGCCTATCGACGACACGGTCACGAAGAACAAGGGTACCCAGAAGATTGCCAGGACGGTGGCGGTGATCATACCGCCGATCACGACGGTGCCGATGGCGTGTTGGCTGCCGGAACCTGCACCCGTAGAGATCGCGAGAGGCACAACGCCGAGGATGAACGCGAGCGACGTCATGATGATCGGTCGCAGACGCATACGGCAAGCTTCGATGGCCGCCTCCTGCAAGCTCTTGCCCTGCTCGTGGAGTTCCTTGGCGAACTCGACGATCAGAATGGCGTTTTTCGCTACCAGGCCAATGGTCGTCAGCAGGCCGACCAAAAAGTACACGTCATTGGAAAGACCACGCAAGCTGGTTGCCACCAACGCACCGATGATCCCCAGTGGTACCACGAGCACGATCGCAATCGGGATCGACCAGCTTTCATACAGCGCAGCCAGGCACAGGAACACCATCAGGATGGACAACGCGAACAGTGCTGGCGCCTGGGAGCCGGCCAGTCGTTCTTCGTACGACAGACCCGTCCACGAAATGCCGACACCGGCCGGTAGCTTTTTGGCAATGGCTTCGACTTCAGCCATGGCCTCGCCGGTGGAGTAACCCGGCGCGGGGACGCCCAGGATTTCCATCGCTTCCACGCCGTTGTAGCGGGCCAGCTTCGGCGAGCCGTAGATCCATTCACCCTTGGCGAATGCGCTGAACGGCACCATGGTTCCGGCGCTGTTGCGTACGTACCATTTCTTCAGGTCTTCGGGGCTCATGCGAGCATTCGGCTGGCCCTGCACGTACACCTTCTTCACCCGACCGCGGTCGATGAAATCGTTGACGTAGCTACTGCCCAGGGCAATTGACAGGGTGCTGTTGATATCCGAAATGGTCACGCCCAGGGCGCTGGCTTTTTCGTCATCGATTTCCAGTTGATATTGCGGCTCGTCGTTCAGACCGTTCGGACGAACCTGAGCCAGCACCTTGCTCTGGGCCGCCATGCCCAGGAACTGATTGCGTGCTTCCATCAACTTGTTGTGGCCGATGCCGGCGCGGTCCTGCAGGAACACGTCGAAACCGGTGGCGTTACCCAGCTCCATCACCGCCGGCGGGGCGAAGGCGAACACCATCGCGTCGCGGAAGGTGAAGAAGTGCTGCTGCGCACGGGCCGAAATCTTGAACACCGTGTTGTCGGCGTTTCGCTCTTCCCACGGCTTGAGCATGATGAACGCCATGCCCGAGCTCTGGCCACGGCCGGCGAAGTTGAAGCCGGTCACGGTGAACACCGAGGCTACGCCATCGCCTTCGCCGCCGTCCTTGCCGGGGCGCAGCAGGAACTCACGCATTTTGTCCACCACCACCTGGGTGCGCTCGGCACTGGAGCCCGCCGGGGTTTGCACCTGCGCAAACAGCACGCCCTGGTCTTCTTCGGGAAGGAAGGAGGAGGGAATGCGCATGAACAGCCAGATCATGCCGACGAAGATGATCAGGTAGGCCAGCAGGTAGGGGGCCTTGTGCCGCAGGATATTGCCGACGCCTCGTTCGTAGCTCTGTACGCTGCGGTCGAAGTTGCGGTTGAACCACCCGAAGAAGCCGCGTTTTGCGGTGCCGTGATCACCCTTCGCAATTGGCTTGAGCATGGTGGCGCACAAGGCCGGCGTGAAGATCAGCGCTACCAGCACCGACAGGGCCATGGCCGAGACGATGGTGATGGAGAACTGTTTGTAGATCACGCCGGTAGAACCGCCGAAGAACGCCATCGGCAGCAGCACTGCCGAAAGCACCAGGGCAATACCCACCAGGGCACCCTGGATCTGGCCCATTGATTTCTTGGTGGCTTCCTTGGGCGACAGGCCTTCTTCGCTCATCACCCGTTCGACGTTTTCCACCACGACGATGGCGTCGTCCACCAGCAAGCCGATGGCGAGCACCATGCCGAACATGGTCAGGGTGTTGATGCTGAAACCGAATGCCGCGAGGATCCCGAAGGTACCCAGCAATACCACCGGAACCGTCATCGTGGTGATGATGGTGGCGCGGAAGTTCTGCAGGAACAGGAACATCACCAGGAACACCAGCGCGACTGCTTCGACCAGCGTCTCCACTACGCCTTTGATCGATTCGCTCACCACCGGCGTGGTGTCATAGGGGAACACCACTTCCATGCCTGGCGGAAAGAACGGCTTGAGGTTGTCGACTGTCTGGCGCAGGGCCTTGGCCGTGTCGAGGGCGTTGGCACCGGTGGCCAGTCGCACTGCCAGGCCCGAGGCCGGGGCACCGTTGAACTGGGCGTTGATGCTGTAGTTCTCACCGCCCAAGGCTACATCGGCGACGTCACCGACGCGCACCTGCGAGCCATCCGGGTTGACCTTGAGCAGGATCGCCTTGAACTGCTCGGCGGTCTGCAGGCGGGTCTTGCCGATGATGGTGGCGTTCAGCTGCTGGCCCGGCACGGCGGGCAGACCGCCGAGCTGGCCGGACGAGACCTGGACGTTCTGCGCGGAGATGGCGGCGCTCACGTCAGCCGGTGTCAGGCTGTAGTTGTTCAGCTTGGCCGGGTCGAGCCAGATCCGCATCGCGTACTGGGCACCGAAGACCTGGAAGTCGCCGACACCCGAGGTGCGCGAGATCGGGTCCTGCATGTTCGACACGATGTAGTTGGAAAGGTCTTCCCGGGTCATGGTGCCGTCGCGCGATACCACGCCGATCACCATCAGGAAGTTTCTCACCGACTTGGTCACTCGGATACCTTGTTGCTGCACCTCTTGCGGCAGGAGCGGGGTCGCCAGGTTCAGCTTGTTCTGGACCTGGACCTGCGCGGTGTCGGAGTTGGTGCCCTGCTCGAAGGTCGCGGTAATGGTCATGCTGCCGTCGGAGTTACTTTCCGAGGAGACATAACGCAGGTTGTCGATACCGTTGAGTTGTTGTTCGATGACCTGCACCACGGTGTCCTGCACGGTCTGCGCGGACGCACCCGGGTAGGTCACCTGGATCGCAATGGCCGGTGGAGCGATGCTCGGGTACTGGTTGATCGGCAACTTGAGGATCGATAGAGCTCCGACCAGCATGATCACCAGGGCGATCACCCAGGCGAAGATCGGACGGTCGATAAAGAATTTCGACATGGTTTACTCCCCTTTGCCGCCGGCTGCTTTATCAGCTGCCTGGGCGGGGGCCGGGTTCTTGGTGCCCACATTGGTGGCTTCGGTGGCCTTGACTTCCACCCCTGGCCGTACGTACTGCAACCCTTCGGTAATCACGCGATCGCCGGCCTTGAGCCCGTCTTCGATCAGCCACTGGTTGCCGACGGTGCGGCTGGCCTTGAGCTGGCGCAACTCGACCTTGTTGTCCGGTCCCACCACCAGCGCGGTCGGCATGCCCTTGAGGTCCCGGGTCACGCCTTGCTGTGGGGCGAGGATCGCCGCGCTGTTCACGCCGGCTTGCAATTGCGCGTGGACGAACATGCCCGGCAGCAGGGTGTGGTCAGGGTTGGGAAACACGGCGCGCAGGGTGACGGACCCGGTGGTCTGGTCGACCGAAACCTCCGAGAACTCCAGCTTGCCCTCATGGGCGTACTGGCTGCCGTCTTCCAGGATCAGTTTGACTGTGGCTGCATTGTCGCCGGCCTTCTGCAACCGGCCACTTTCCAGCTCGCGCCGCAGTTGCAGCAGTTCGACCGAGCTCTGAGTCACGTCGACATAGATCGGGTCCAGTTGCTGGATGGTCGCCAGGGCGTCTGCCTGGCCACTGCTGACCAGTGCGCCCTCGGTCACCGAGGAACGGCCGATGCGACCGGAAATCGGTGCATAGACTTTGGTGTAGCGCACGTTGATCTGGGCGGTTTGCAGGTTGGCTTCCGACTCGAGGCGGTTGGCCACGGCGGTGTCGTATTCCTGGCGGCTGACGGCTTGCTCATCCACCAATTGCTTGTAGCGATCGGCAATCGATTTGGTGGAGCGCAGGTTGGCCTCGGCGCTCTTGAGCGTGGCTTCGTACACGGCCGGGTCGATCTGGTACAGCTGCTGACCGGCCTTGACGTCGGCACCTTCCTTGAACAAGCGCTTGAGGATGATGCCGTTGACCTGCGGGCGAACTTCCGCAACGCGGAATGCGCTGGTACGTCCCGGAAGTTCGGACGTCAGGGTGAAGGGCTGGGTCTTGAGGGTGACGACGCCGACCTGAGGAGGGGGTGCGGCAGGGGCCGCTTCTTCCTTTTTGCATCCGCTGAGCAGCGATGCCAGGGCGATGGCGGTAACCAGAGCGGTAACAGCTGGCTTGAATTGCATGGAAATCCTCGGGTCAGGCGCGCAACAGCGCACTCGAAAGGTGGAAGGTTATAAAAGAAGCATTATTCAATTAGTAGGTTGCTAAGAAATATACTTACGTACACGGTTGTTTGTAAACAGTCAAATTGCGTACCATCCGGTTTTACAAAAGCCTGACAAAGGCCATACAGACCGAAGGCGCACCGATGGGCGGTCGCGTCCCTTTCGCTCAGCTGACCTTTACCTACTGCTGACGCATCCTGATTCGAGGTGTTTACTGCCATGGTCCGTCGTACCAAAGAGGAAGCCCTGGAGACCCGTAACCAGATACTCGAAGCGGCCGAGAGAGCTTTTTTCGAGCGGGGTGTGGCCCGCACGACGTTGGCTGACATCGCGACGCTGGCCGGTGTGACGCGCGGGGCTATCTATTGGCATTTCAGCAACAAGGCGGATCTGCTCCAGGCCATGCTCGATACCTTGCACGAGCCGCTGGATGACTTGGCCCGTGCCAGTGAGAGCGAAGAGGAGCTTGATCCGTTGGGCTGCACGCGCAAGCTGCTGGTGCGCCTGTTCCAACAAGTGGCGCTGGACCCGAAAACCCGACGTATCAACGAGATTCTTTTCCATAAGTGCGAGTTCACCGATGAAATGTGCGATTTGCGTCAGCAGCGACGCGAGGTCAGCCTCGACTGCAATGTGCGTATCGCGCTGGCGTTGCGCAATGCAGTGAACCGCGGTCAATTGCCGGATGACCTGGACCCCGAGAGGGCGGCGATTGCCCTTCATGCCTATATCGACGGCATTCTGTATCAGTGGCTGCTGGCCCCCGACAGCTTCGCGCTGGCGGGTGAGGCCGAGCGCTGGGTAGACACTGCGCTGGACATGCTGCACCTGAGCCCCAGTCTGCGCAAATGAAACAAAATGAGTAATTGCATCGGGTTGTGTCAATAGCGGGTCGGCAGGGGAACCGCCGGGACAATCCCGGCGGCTTGTTCAATCGTTGAACCGCAGGGTAGCGGTTAGTTGGACTTTTCGACAATAACGCGGACGGTGTAGCTGAACGGTGGCTCCAGCATTTTCTGCGAAATCTCGGACCTGCAGGTATATTCGCCATCGCCGGTATAGGCTGTCCTGCTCTTCCAGTCAGGCCTGTATTGAGGTTCCAGGACGCCAAAGCCGACCGGGGCTTCGAATTTGGTTTGAATCTGGCATCCAAACTTGGAGTTCTTTAGTTGGTAGGAAAGAACGATCTCGATGGGCTTGACCTTTCTTAGCGAGGGCTGCCAGTCGGAAGTCGGATAAGTGAAGTTTCTTTTGTTGGTGAAGTGGATGTTTCGCATCGATCGGGGAGCCACGTCATAGGGGCTCAAGGAAAAGTCCGCAGGTGGTGACGGGTCAGTCAACATGTTGGTCATTTCCAGGATACCGGTAGTGTTATTTGTGATCTCCACGGTAACTCCTGTATTGGCCAGGCTGCTGGCAACCATCGTGGGGCCCAGTATCAGGGCAAGGATGAAACTTTTCATGATTTTCATAGTTGGGCGTCTCTTGTAAATGCAGGGCTCGCTGGCGCCTGCACGAATTTATGCATGTTTGATGAATTGAATGATGTTGCTTGGATGAGTGCTATATCAGTAGAAAATAATCGAATGTTTGATAACTAAATCCATTTAGTGGTCGGGCTTTTATTATTAGCGTTGTGGCATTAATGAATCCAGCGTGGTGTGGGTTGGTGTTGTTATTAGGTGTTTCCAAGTGGTGAGTAGTTGATGTTGTGAAGTGTATGGGCATAAAAAAGCCCCGTCGTTTTCGAGACGGGGCTTTGGGTAAAAAACTTTCCAGACTTACATCACGGGATAATCGATATAGCCCACCGGACCTTTCCCGTAGAACGTTTCCGGATGAGGCTCGTTCAAGGGGGCGTCGGCTTTCAAGCGTGCCGGCAGGTCCGGGTTGGCAATGAACGGAACCCCGAAGGCAACGGCGTCTGCCTTGCCTTGCGCCAGCCAGGCATTGGCGCTGTTCTTGGTGAAGCGTTCGTTGGCGATGTACGGGCCGCCGAAAGCTTGCTTGAGCTGCGGGCCGATGCTGTCGTCGCCTTCTTTTTCGCGGGAGCAGATGAACGCGATGCCGCGTTTGCCCAGTTCGCGGGCTACGTAGCTGAAGGTTTCCAGACGGTTTTCGTCACCCATGTCATGGGAGTCGGCACGCGGCGCGAGGTGCACGCCGACACGGCCGGCGCCCCAGACTTCGATGGCAGCGTCGGTCACTTCCAGCAGCAGGCGGGCACGGTTTTCCAGGGAACCACCATAGTTGTCGGTGCGCTGGTTGGTGCTGCTTTGCAGGAATTGATCCAGCAGGTAGCCGTTGGCGCCATGGATCTCGACGCCGTCGAAACCGGCGGCCTTGGCGTTTTCGGCGCCGACGCGGTAGGCATCGACGATGTCGGCGATTTCAGCGGTTTCCAGGGCGCGTGGCGTCGGGTAGTCGGCCAGCGGACGCACCAGGCTGACGTGGCCCTTGGGCTGGATGGCGCTTGGCGCCACCGGGATTTCACCGTTCAGGTACGACGGGTGGGAAATGCGGCCTACGTGCCACAGCTGCAGGAAGATCTTGCCGCCGGCGCCGTGGATCGCCTTGGTCACGTTGGCCCAGCCGCGTACCTGGTCGTTGGACCAGATGCCGGGAGTGTCCGGGTAGCCCACGCCCATTGGCGTGACGGAGGTCGCTTCGCTGAGGATCAGGCCGGCGGAAGCGCGTTGCACGTAATACTCGGCCATCAGCGCGTTGGGCACGCGGCCTGCGTCAGCACGGCAGCGGGTGAGCGGGGCCATGATGATGCGGTTTTTCAGTTCAATATCGCCGAGTTTGATCGGATCGAAAATAGTCGCCATGAATTACAACCTCGTCTGTGTAGGGTAAGAATCAGTGAGTAGCAGGTGCCAGACCGGCGTCGCCGCCCTGGCGGAAAGTAATCAGGGTGACCAGCAAGGCCAGCACCGCGAGGGCGCCGGCGGCCAGGGGCACGGCGGTCAGGCCCAGGCCATGATCAATGACGCTGCCACCCACCCAGGCACCCAGGGCATTGCCAATGTTGAAGGCGCCGATGTTCAGGGTGGACACCAGGTTCGGCGCGGATTTGCCGAAGGTCACCACATTGACCTGCAGGGCCGGTACGGCGGCGAAGCAGGCGGTCGCCCAGAGGAACAGGGTGATCTCGGTAGGGATCAGCGCAACGCTGGTCCAGCTCAATACGGTGGAAACCGCGGCCATGGTGATGAACACGCCGATCAGGGTGTTCGCCAGGCTCTTGTCCGCCAGCTTGCCGCCGATGATATTGCCCAGCGTCAGGCCCAGGCCGATCAACACCAGCGTCCAGGTCACGCCACGGGGCGATACGCCGGTGACCTCGCCCAGCAAAGGGGCGACATAGGTGAACAAGGCGAACACCGAGGCAGAGAACAGTGCGGTCATTCCCAGGGATAACCACAGGCCCGCACCTTTGAGCGCCACCAGTTCCGAGCGCATGTCGAGTTTTTCTTCATCGTGCCGGGTCGGCAGGAAGCGGATCAGGCCGATCAGTGCAACCACGCCAATGATGGTCACGACCCAGAAAGTAGAGCGCCAGCCCGCTTCCTGGCCCAGCGCGGTACCCAGTGGTACACCGAGCACATTGGCCAGGGTCAGACCGGTGAACATCAGCGCAACGGCCGAGGCGCGTTTGTTGGGCGCCACCAGACCGGCGGCCACCACCGAACCGATACCGAAGAACGCGCCATGGCACAGGGCAGTGACCACTCGGGCGAACATCAGCACGTTGTAGTCACTGGCAATCGCGCAGAGCAGGTTGCCGACGATGAAAATACCCATCAGCACCACCAGGGCAGCCTTTCGCGGCAACCGCGCCGTGGCCAGCGCCATGAACGGTGCACCAATGGCCACGCCCAGGGCGTAGCCGGTCACCAGCCAGCCGGCACCGGGAATCGATACGCCCAGGTCCGCCGCCACATCGGGCAACAGGCCCATGATGACGAATTCGGTAGTGCCGATGGCGAAGGCGCTCAGGGCCAGGATGAGAAGTGAAAGGGGCATGGCGGGTCCTTTGGATCAGAGCTCTTGGCTCATTTGCTTGAGGAACTGCTGGATCACTTCCTCGTTGCGTTTGAAGAAGTGCCATTGACCGACCTTCTGGCTGGTGATCAGCCCCGCCCGTTGCAAAACCGCCAGATGAGCCGACACGGTGGACTGCGACAAGCCGCAGCGCTGGTCGATCTGTCCGGCGCAGATGCCGAATTCATGGTTGTGCAACTGTTCGGGGAACTGGACCTTGGGGTCCTTGAGCCAGTTGAGGATGTCTCGCCGTACTGGATGTGCCAGGGCTTTTATTATTTCGTCGAGGTCGAGGGTCATGTGGGCAGCTCGTGGGTAAAACGCTATATCGCGATGAGGCGAACCATAAATCGTTACTTCGCGATATACCAATATGTATTTGATCTGAGCACCGAACGAATCGCTATATCGGGTTATAACGATATGAGGCTGGCAATGCTAAGCTGCCGCTCATGAACTATCTTGCGCACCTGCACCTCGGCGGCACCGGCCGGGAAGAATTGCTCGGCAGCCTCTACGGCGATTTCGTCAAGGGACCGCTGCAGGGGCTGTATGACCCACGGATCGAAGCGGCGATTGCCTTGCATCGGCGCATCGACCTGTACACCGACCGCCACCCTCTGGTGGACATTGCCCTGTCGCGGTTTTCCACGTTACGGCGACGCTATGCGGGCATCGTGCTCGATGTTTTCTTCGATCATTGCCTGGCGCGGGATTGGGCGCTGTACGGCGAAGGGCTGCTACCGGACTTTACGTCCCGGGTGTACCGGGTACTCGCTGCCGAACCGCAACTGCCGGGGCGTCTGGCACAAATAGCACCTTATATGGCAGCGGATGACTGGCTGGGTTCTTATCAGGATTTCGACGTGCTCGGGCAGGTATTGCGAGGAATCTCCCGGCGCTTGTCTCGCCCTGAAGAGCTGGCCGGGGCGATGGAAGAGTTGTCCAGGCTCTACGAACCCTTGAGCGAAGACTTTCAGCTGTTTTATCCGCAGCTCCAGGACTTTGCCCAGAGCCACCCAGCACCGCAAAATTAAACTGTGGGAGCGGCCTGCTCGCGATGGCGGTCGTTCAGCCAACCTCTCTGCTGAATGCCAGGTCGCTATCGCGAGCAGGCTCGCTCCCACAGGATTTCCATCGCATGAAAAACTGTGTCAAGCCGCGATGGCAGGGCGCATTGGAACCTGCTGCTTCTCGGGAAGCTCGCCAAACAACGCCTTATGCACCGCCTGCTGCGCCTGGAACGCCAGGGCCGCACGTTCCTGTCCCTGGCAGGCGATGGGCTGCAGCAGGTAGATGTGCACGTGACCCCGGTCGTTGGCGAACAGGCGCATCAGGTGCGACAGCAAGTCGTCATCACCAATGAACGGTGCCAGGGAATCCGGTTCGCCGTTGCGCAGGTAACGGATCGCCACCGGCTGCAAGGCGACATCGGCGTCTATGGCTGCCGACAACAGGCGACCATGAAAGGTACGCAACGAGCGACCATCGGTGGTAGTGCCTTCCGGGAACATCAACAGCGGGTGGGTCTGTTCCAGGTGGCGGGTCATCTGCTTGCGGATCAACTGGCTGTCGCCCGAGCCGCGGCGGATGAACAGACTGCCGGCTTTTGCCGCCAGCCAACCGGCCACCGGCCAGGTGCGCACTTCGGCCTTGGACAGGAACGACAGGGGCGTGAGCATGCCCAGCAGCGGGATGTCGGTCCAGGACACATGGTTGCTGACCCACAGCATCGGCTGTAGCGGCAACTGCCCGTGGACAGTCACGGAAAAGGGCAGGGCATGGCTCAGTCGTGCCATGAAAAATCGTGACCAGCGCTGACGGCGCGTCATGGAGTTGGCGAGCCCCAGGCGTTCGAACAGACCGAATACGCTGGCCATGGCCAGGCCCAGCGCCACCACCAGCAGCACCCGTGCGATGCGCGCGTACACCCTGAGCCGGCTCATCAGACCGCCGCCTTGAAGTGACGGGCGTAACGTGGGCAGAGGTTATCGCGCTTGAGCAGGATAAACACGTCGGCGACCTGAAATTCCTCATCCCAGCACGGCTCGCCGCAAATCTTCGCGCCCAGGCGCATGTAGGCCTTGAGCAGCGGCGGCATTTCGGCAATCACGTTGGACGGTACGTCCAGAGCCGGCAAGGGCTTTTTCGGTACGGCCTGCAGGTGCTCGTTGCACAGGTAGCGTTCGCGCAGGCGCTGCATGATCGCCTGGGCCTGGACGCCGCCGTCCTGCATCGGAATGCTCGCGCAGCCCATCAGGTAGCTGTAGCCGCCCTCGTTCAGGACCTCGGCCAGTTCGCCCCACAACACGGCGATGGTGCCGCCGTTGCGGTAGGCCGGGTCGACACAGGTGCGGCCGATCTCAAGGATCGGACCCTGGAGATGGACCAGGCCATGGAGGTTGAATTCCTCTTCGCTGTAGAAACGGCCCAGGCTGCTGGCGGCCTGGTGGTCGAGCAAGCGAGTGGTCGCCACGAGACGGCCGGTGTTCAGGTCGCGTACGCCGATGTGGGCGCAGTGAACATCGTAGTCATCCATGTCCAGACCCATTTCCGCGCCCTTGAGCCTGGCGTTGAATTCGCCGCTGAAGACCTTGAAGCGCAGGGCCTGGGCTTCCTGCAGCGCCTGTGCGCCAATCAGGCGTTCGGCTTGCAGACGGCGTTCATTGCCGGTGTCGCTGATGCGGGCGATCTGAGTCATAGCGAATCTCCGTGCGGGCTGTGCACCCGTCTAGGGTTGAGCCAATCGACTTTCTTTATGCAGCCATGTTGTGCAAAGTCAGGCTATGTAGCCCCGGTGTCATCGCCATGAAGCTTTGGTGATGCTTATATGACAGCCCTCAGGAGCCCTCCCATGCCTTGGCACTCTCTGATCGAACGTGGCGAGCGATTGACTGCTCATCCGGACCTGGCCGAGGGGTATGCGGCGTTGCTGCAGCGTCTGGGGTCGGTCACCCCGTTCGAGCTGGCGGTCGCCGGCGGCCGGTTGATGGCCACACCGGGATTGGCCTTTCTGGTGGGTTACCAGGCAGCGCTGCGTGCACTCTGGCCCAGTGCGCCTCACAGCCTCGGCGCCTTGTGTGCCACTGAACAGCGCAGCCTGCGACCGGCGGACATGCAGACCCGCCTGAGCGACTTGCGTCTGTGCGGACGCAAGGATTTCGTCACCGCCGGGGATGCCGCCGAATGGCTGCTGATCGCCGCTCGCTGCGAAGCACCCGATGAAAGACCGCGACTGAGCCTGGCGGTGGTCTATGCCGGCGAGCCCGGCGTGACCCTGGAAAAATTACCGCCCATGGCCTTGATGCCGGACATCAGCCACGGTCGGGTCGTGCTCGACAGCGCGCCCTGCGAGTTGCTTGCGGGTGACGGTTGGGATGCCTACGTCAAACCGTTCCGCACCCTGGAAGACCTTTATGTGCTCAGTGCCATGGTCGCTTGGCTGTATGGCGTGGGGCAGGACTGTGAGTGGCCCCAGGGGTTGCAGTTGCGCCTGCTGGGGTTGCTGGCGGGGTGTGCGGAAGTGAGCCGCCATAACCCGTCGACTGCCGCAGGGCATGTGCTGCTGGGTGGGCTGTTCGCGCAGTTCAAGGGACTGGATGACGAACTCAACGGCGCGCTGGCCGCCGGGCCCGATTCATGGCGCGAGATGTGGATGCGGGATAAGGCCGTGATGGACATGGCGGCGGGGGCGCGGGCCAAGCGGCTGGCCAAGGCGTTGGGAAGCACCTGATCCCTGTGGGAGCGAGCCTGCTCGCGATAGCGGTGTATCAGCCAATGCGATGGCGACTGGTCTGACGCCATCGCCAGCAGGCTCGTTCCCACAGAAAAACGCTCCAGCATCCAAACTGTCATCAAGCCTGATTAGACTCCTCAGGTTCAATCCTGCGAGCCCCGCCCATGTTCAAAGGCTGGTTGCTGATCCCGTTCCTGCTGCTCAACCTGAACGTTCACGCCGAAGACTGGCCCGGTGAGCAGTGGCCGACCGGCCCGGTTCCCATCGGCCCAGCCATCGAAGCCCTGGAGCAATACGCATTTCCCCCTCGGAACGACACCACTCGCGAAGGTATTCGCACCGACGCATTGCTGGTCCTCCAGGACGGCCGACTCGTCTACGAACGTTATGCCGGTCCCACCCGCGCCGACACTCCGCACCTGACCTGGTCCATCAGTAAAAGCCTGCTGGCAACCGTGTTCGGTGTGGCCTATGGGGAAAAGCGGTTCGGCCTGCAAGACCCAGCCGCCAAGTACTACCCGGCGCTGGACAAGTACCCGGATGTGACCCTCGTCGACCTTTTCCACTGGGCCTCAGGCCTGGACTGGCAGGAAGACTACGAATACGCGCCACTCAACTCTTCCGTGATCGCGATGCTCTATACCCGCGGCCGTCGCGACATGGCAGCGTTTACCGCGCAACACGATAGCTACAGCCCACCGGGTCAGGTGTTTCGTTATTCCAGCGGCGACAGCAACCTGTTGGCGGCCGCGCTGAAAAATATTGTCGGTCCGGCACGTTATCCCGATTATCCGTGGACCGCGTTGTTCGAACCGCTGGGCATTCGTCACGCCACTTGGGAAACCGATGCCAGCGGCATCTTCGTCGGCTCTTCCTATGCCTACCTTACTGCCCGGGATCTGGCGCGGATCGGGTTGTTGATGCTGCGTGACGGTCGTTGGGGCGAGCGGCAACTGATTCCCCAGGAGTGGGTCGCGTTCAATCGTGAGCCCTTCGACCGTTTCCAGGCCGGCCAGGACGAAGCCGTGCCGGGCGGGCACTGGTGGCTCAACCGCGCCGCCGATCCGGCCATCCGCCCCTGGCCCGATGCGCCATCGGATACCTATGCCGCGTTGGGGCATTGGGGTCAGGCACTGTACATCGTTCCCAGTGCCCGGCTGGTCATCGTGCGTTATGGCGACGACCGCGACGGCAGCTATCGGCATAACGAGCTGCTCAAGCGAGCCATGGCGGCGTTTGCCGGGGCGGTGCAGCCGTGAAGCGCAAGGTTTTTGTCGTTTTGACGCTGGCGCTGCTCGGAGCGTTGCTCGTCTGGGTCTGGCTCGAACGGGTGGCGCTAGGTGCCTTTCCCGACATCATCAGTGCCTACACCGCCAAGGAATATTGCTCGTGCCGCTACGTGATGCAGCAACCGGCCGAGTATTGCCGCGGCTATGTGAAGCAGTCGGTGCCGACCAGCGACTTTCTCGAAAGCCCCGAGGAGAAACGCATTACGGTCAGCGGGCTTGGGCGCAGTAACAGTGCGCGGTGGATGGGAGCGCGACAGGGTTGTCGGTTGGAGTAACCCAAAGCGACCTGATCCTTGCCACCGGTGGGTTTCGAGCATCTATCGAAACAGACAGTTTGCAAGCGCCCTCGGCCCGGTTAAGGTTCGCCACAGGTTTATCTGCCCCCGAGTGTGTATGTTCAAGCGGTTTCTTTCCCTCGCTGTCGCCACCTTGCTGCTGGCCGGCGCCGCGCTGCCGGCCCAGGCCGACTGGTACCTGGACGGCGAGTCGTCGCGGCTGTCGTTCATCAGCAGCAAAAACGGCAATGTGTCAGAGGTCCAGCGCTTCCTCGTGCTGCACGGCCAGGTCCAGCCCAAGGGCACGGCCCGGCTGGAAGTGGAGCTGGAGTCGATCAACAGCGGCATTCCCTTGCGGGACGAGCGCATGCGCGCCGAACTGTTCGACATCAAGCAATTTCCCGAAGCCACGGTCACCGCACAGATCGATCTTTTGCCCATCCAGGACCTGGCCAACGGCGCGCAATTGGAGCTGCGTTTGCCGCTGACGGTGGAACTGCACGGCAAGCAGCACGAATACAACGTCGAACTGCTGGCGACACGCCTGGACGAACGACGTTTCCAAGTGGTGACCCTGGAGCCGGTGGTGCTCAATGCTGCGGATTTCGACCTCGCGCCGGGGCTCGAGACGTTGCGCAAAATGGCCGGGCTCTCGGCCATCAGCCTGTCGGTGCCGGTGAGCGCGGTGCTGATTTTCACGGCGCGCTGACATGAGCGGCCCGGTATTTCCCTGGCGCGAAGGCAATAAGTTCGAACTGTTGATCGACGGCCCGCAATTCTTCCCGCGCATGCTCGTCGAAATCGCCCGGGCCCGGGAGCAAGTCGAACTGGAGCTGTACCTGGTGGAGGCGGGAGCCTGCGCCGAGGCGATGGTCCAGGCGCTCGTTCAGGCGGCCGAACGTGGCGTGCGAGTGCGTTGTTTGTTCGATGACTATGGCAGCCTGGCGTTTACCCTGGGCTTGCGTAACCGTTTGATCGAAGCCGGTGTGGAACTGCGTTTCTATAACCGCCTGAGCTGGCGCCGTTGGGTGCGCAATTTCTACCGTGACCACCGCAAACTCCTGTTGGTGGACCAGCGCCTGGCGGTGGTCGGCGGCACCGGGGTGACCGATGAATTCTGGAACCCCCTCGACAACCGCAGCGAGTGGCACGAGGTCATGGTGGAAATTGTCGGGCCGTTGGTGCTGGACTGGCAGTTGCTGTTCGATCGCCAATGGATCGCCAACCGTCATCGTCGCGCCTGGAAGCCGGCGTCCAACTTCGGGCTGCCGCGCTTGCCCCGCGTGCCACCGGTGGGCGAGGGCACGGGCCGGGTGGCGTATGCCGACGCCCGCCAGCATCGCGATATCCTGCAATCGCTGTCTCGGGCGTTGAACAGCGGGCAGAAGCGAATCTGGATGGCAACGCCCTATTTCCTGCCAACCTGGAACGTGCGCCGTTCCTTGCGCAAGGCCGCGGCCCGGGGCATCGACGTACGCCTGCTGCTCACCGGGCCGCGTACCGATCACCCGTCAGTGCGTTATGCCGGGCACCGTTATTACCCACGCCTGCTCAGGGCCGGGGTGAAAATCTTCGAATACCAGCCATGTTTCCTGCATTTGAAAATGGTGCTGGTGGATGACTGGGTCAGTATCGGTTCCTGCAATTTCGATCACTGGAACCTGCGTTTCAATCTGGAAGCCAACCTGGAGGCCCTCGACCCGTCGCTCAGCGCAGCGGTGGCGGCGAGTTTCGAACAGGATTTTGCCCAGAGCCAGCAAGTCAGCCTCGACGCCTGGCGGCGCCGGCCGCTGTGGAAGCGGGTCAAGCAGCGGTTGTGGGGGTTGGTGGATCGGGTGGTGGTGAATCTGCTGGGCCGGCGGGGCTGACGATATACCGCAGATCCAATGTGGGAGCGGGCTTGCTCGCGAAAGCGGCCGTTCAGTCAACATCTGTGTGGATGTCAAGCCGCCTTCGCGAGCAAGCCCGCTCCCACAGGGAGTGGCGTCGCTTTGGATCAGAGCAACTCAAAGCTCTGCTGCTTCACATCCTGGGAATCCAGGCCGATCTGTACGTTGAACTTGCCCGGTTCCGCAGCGTACTTGAGCTGGGCGTTGTAGAACTTCAGGTCATCTTCCGTGATGCTGAAGTGAATGACCTTCTTCTCGCCAGCCTTGAGCATCACTTTCTGGAAGTTCTTCAGTTCCTTGACCGGGCGGATGATCGAGCCGGTCACGTCCTGGATGTACAGCTGGACCACGGTTTCGCCATCGCGCTTGCCGGTGTTCTCCACGGTCACGCTGGCGTCGAGCTTGCCGCTCTTGTTCAGCGTGGTGGACGACAGGGCCATGTCCGACAGCTCGAACTCGGTGTAGCTCAGGCCATAGCCGAACGGGTACAGCGGCCCGGTGATGTCATCGAAGTATTGCGAGGTGTAGTTGCCCGGCTTGCCCGGTGTGAACGGACGGCCAATGCTCAGATGGTTGTAGTAGGTCGGAATCTGCCCAACCGAGCGTGGGAAAGTGATCGGCAGCTTGCCCGACGGGTTGTAGTCACCGAACAGCACGTCGGCGATGGCGTTGCCGCCTTCAGTGCCGCTGAACCAGGTTTCCAGGATCGCATCGGCCTGCTGCTTCTCTTCCAGCAGCGACAGCGGACGGCCGTTCATCAGCACCAGCACCAGTGGCTTGCCGGTGGCCTTCAGCGCCTTGATCAGCTCGCGCTGGCTGGCGGGGATGGTCAGCTCGGTCCGGCTCGACGATTCATGGGACATGCCACGGGACTCGCCCACCGCAGCCACCACCACATCGGCATTCCTGGCGGCTTTCACCGCTTCGTCGATCAACACCTGGGCCGGGCGCGGATCATCCACCACTTCCGGGGCGTCGAAGTTGAGGAAGTTCAGGTAGTCGAGCACCTTCTTGTCGCCGGTGATATTGGCGCCACGGGCGTAGATGAACTTCGCATCACCGCCCAACGCACGGCTCATGCCGTCAAACAGGGTGACCGATTGCGCGGGGCGACCGGCGGCGGCCCAACTGCCCATCATGTCAATGGGGGCCTTGGCCAGCGGGCCGACCAGGGCGATCCGGGCGCTCTTTTTCAGCGGCAGGGTCTGGTTGCGGTTCTCCAACAGGACCAGGCTGCGACGTGCCACGTCACGGGCGTCGGCGCGGTGCAGGCGACTTTCGGCATAGGTGTCGGCCGGGTCGTCTTCGGCCTTGCCGATACGCAGGTACGGGTCCTTGAACAGGCCCATGTCGTACTTGGCGACGAGCACTTCGCGCACGGCATTGTCGATATCGCTCTGCTCGATCTCGCCGGACTTGAGCAGCCCCGGCAGTTCCTTGCCATAGAGCGAGTCGTTCATGCTCATGTCGATGCCGGCCTTGATCGCCAGTTTCGCTGCTTCGCGACCGTCCCGGGCGACGCCGTGCTTGATCAGCTCGAAGATGGCGCCGTGGTCGCTGACCGCCAGGCCCTTGAAACCCCATTCCTTGCGCAACAGGTCGTGCATCAGCCAGGTGTTGGCCGTGGCCGGCACCCCGTTGATGGAGTTCAAGGCAACCATCACCCCACCCGCACCGGCGTCGATGGCGGCGCGGTAGGGTGGCAGGTAGTCCTGGTACATTTTCACCGGGCTCATGTCCACGGTGTTGTAGTCCCGGCCACCTTCCACTGCGCCGTAGAGGGCGAAGTGCTTGACGCTGGCCATGATGCTGTCGGCCGCGTTGGCGCCGGCGCCCTGGAACGCCTTGACCATTACCCCGGCAATGCGCGACACCAGGTAGGTGTCTTCGCCGAAGCCTTCGGAGGTGCGGCCCCAGCGTGGGTCGCGGGAAATGTCCACCATGGGCGCGAAGGTGATGTCCAGGCTGTCGGCGGCCGCTTCCTTGGCGGCAACGCGCCCGGAGCGGTAGATGGCGTCCATGTCCCAGCTCGAAGCCAGGGCCAGGGGGATCGGGAAAATGGTGCGATGGCCGTGGATCACGTCGTAGGCGAAGAACATCGGGATCTTCAGCCGGCTGCGCATGGCCGCGTCCTGCATCGGACGGTTTTCATCGCGGGTAATGGAGTTGAATGTGCCGCCGATGTTCCCGGCGGCGATTTCCTTGCGGATCAGTTCCCGGGGCATTTCCGGGCCGATGCTGATCAGGCGCAATTGGCCGATCTTTTCCTCGAGGGTCATCTGCTTCATCAGGTTGCTGATGAAGGCGTCCTTGTTCTCTATGGGGGCTGGCAGGTTGTCGGCTAATACGGATTGACTGGCCAGACTGACAAACAGGCCCAGCAAACACAGCTTCTTCATGAATAATTTTCTCGCAAGCCTAAAGGGCGATGGTCAAAACGCGCCGGTCAGCCAAATTGTGAGGAACGGCTATTGTTGTTCGGTCAAATGCAGCACACTTTCGAGCCCTGGGGGCTGAACTAAGTTTCGCACCGCGCATCTTTTAGCCCATCGATCCGATTCGATCCAGTGCGGCGGCCGATTATGCCCCAGACACCGGTCAGATAGGTGGCCGTGTTTTTCCAATGTAAGGCAAGGGAGAGCTTCACCCGATGAATCCAAGACTGAGTTACCGCCGCGGCCTGCAGATGTTGGCCCTGATGCTGTTCACCACATTACTGGCCGGTTGCGGCATCAATAACATCCCGACCCTGGACGAACAGGCCAAGGCGGCCTGGGGCCAGGTACAGAACCAGTACCAGCGCCGTGCCGACCTGATCCCCAACCTGGTGGAGACCGTCAAGGGGTATGCCCAGCATGAGCAGGACACCCTGACAGCCGTGATCGAAGCGCGGGCCAAGGCAACCTCGATCCAAGTCGATGCCAGCACCCTGGACAATCCAGAGAAACTCAAGCAGTTCCAACAGGCCCAGGATCAGTTGACCGGTGCGTTGAGCCGCTTGATGGTGGTTTCGGAGCGATACCCGGACCTCAAGGCAAACCAGAACTTCCTGGCCCTGCAATCGCAACTCGAAGGCACCGAGAACCGTATCGCCGTGGCGCGCCGTGATTTCATCCTGGCGGTGCAGAAATACAACACCGAGATCCGAACCTTCCCGGGCCGCCTGTGGCACAGCGTGATGTACAGCGATCTGCCGATTCGCGAGACCTTCGAGGCCACCAGTCCCAACGCTGAAAAAGCCCCGGAAGTGAAGTTCTGATGAAGCCGCTACCACAGGCACTGCTCACTGCATTTGCCTGCAGCTTGAGGCTTGTCGCTCGTAGCTGCACCTGCTTGCTGTTGTTCTGCCTGTTCGCAGTCACGGCCCAGGCCGAACTGAAGTTTCCGACGCTCACGGGAAGGGTGGTGGATACCGCCCAACTGCTGGACCCGTCGGTGCGCCAGCAACTGGACGCGCAGCTCAAGGCCCATGAACAGGCCACCGGCGAACAGGTGGTGGTGGTCACGCTGGCGAACCTGCAAGGCGCCGGCATCGAAGACTTCGGTTATCAACTGGGTCGCCATTGGGGCATCGGGCAGAAGGACAAGAACAACGGCGCGCTGCTGATCGTGGCCCGGGATGACCGTAAACTGCGGATCGAAGTGGGCTACGGGCTGGAAGACCGCCTGACCGACGCCCAGAGTTCGGTGATCATCAACCAGGTGATCACGCCAGCCTTCAAGACCGGCAACTTCAACAAAGGCATCAGCGACGGCGTGGCTGCAATGCTGGTAGTGCTGGGAGGCAGTCCGCTGGATGAACCGGCTGCGGCATACAGCGGGGGTGAACAGGAGGAGGGCGATTTCGTCCAGCGTCATCCCTGGCTGTTCGTGTTGCTGGTGATGCTGTTCATCATCACCATCATGGTGGGCCAGGTGTTGGGTATCCTGCCTGCCGGAAGCGGCGGATCAAGCGGTTCCAGCGGGGGCGGCGGTTTTGGCGGCGGGGGAGGCGGCTTCAGTGGTGGCGGGGGCAGTTTCGGGGGCGGCGGTTCGTCGGGCAGCTGGTGACAATAATAATGAACAGGCACTTTTAACCATGGCATTACTGACTGAACACGAACAACGCAAGGTCGCCGAGGCCATTGCCCGGGTCGAGCGCGATACCGACGCCGAACTGGTCACGGTTCTCGCCGCACGGGCCGACGACTACGCCTACATTCCACTGCTGTGGGCCAGCCTGCTGGCCTTGGTGGTGCCTGGTGTGCTGCATTACGTCTCGGGCTGGTTGACCTTGCACAGCCTGCTGCTGGTGCAATGGGCCAGTTTCATTGTGTTGTGCCTGGTGTTTCGTATTCCGAAGGTCACCACGCACCTGATTCCCCGGTCGGTCCGCCACTGGCGCGCCTCCAACCTGGCTCGCCGGCAGTTTCTCGAACAGAACCTGCACCACACCGTGGGTAGCACGGGCATGCTGATCTTCGTTTGTGAGGCCGAGCGGTATGTGGAGATCCTGGTGGACGAGGGCATTTCCAAACGCCTCGACAATAGCAATTGGGACGCCATCGTCGCGGCATTCACCGAGCAGGTGCGCCAGGGGCAGACGTTGCAGGGCTTCGTGACGTGTATCGAAGCCTGCGGCAAGTTGCTCCAGGAACATGTCCCGGTAACCCACGAACGCAATGAGCTGCCGAATCGGTTGGTGGTGCTGGGCTAGAAAATCTCTGTAGGAGCAAGGCAAAATCTCAGGGCACAGGAAATTCCTCGTGCCCTGACATCCCATCCCCCCTAAAATACCCGCCATTCCCGATCCGCCCGCCCCGAGGCCGCTTTTCCATGTCTGTCACCGCAACGCCCGCCCGTCCCGCGCCGGATCACCACGCCCAGTTCATCGCGTTGCTGCAAGCCAGCCTGGAGCAGAACGCCTTCATCAAGCTGGTGCTGGCCAGGTACGTCGGTGACGAAGCGGACCTTCAACGGGTGATCATCAAGCAATTGACCGTCAAGGATCAGCCTTGCCTGTCCTTCGTTTACCGCTACAAAACCCGCGATATCACCAAGAATTTCCCGCTGGACGAAGGCGTGGCGACCATTGCAGGGCTGTTGCCGACATCGTTCAGGAACGCGCATCTGTTGTCGGTCACCGACGAGGCGCAACTGGAGTACAGCAAAAAGGGCAAGCCTTCGCTGTTCAAGAGCAAGCCCCAGCAGTTGCGGGAAGTGCCCTCGGTGGAACACAACCGCGAGAAAAACCGCTTCCTTGACCTGAGCCGGCCATTTCTGGCCGACCTGGGGGTGACCAACCACAAGCATGAGCTGATTCCAGCGATGTCGCGCAAATGGAAGCAGATCAACAAGTTCATCGAAGTTTTCAGCCACGCGCTGACGTCCTCGCCGCTGGCCCTGGACAAGCCGGTGCGGGTGTCGGATTTCGGCTCGGGCAAAGGCTATCTGACGTTCGCCATCCACGATTACCTGCGCAATACCCTGCAGGCCGAAGGCGTGGTGACCGGTGTCGAGCTGCGCGAGGACATGGTCCGGCTGTGTAACGAGGCTGCCGCACGGCTCGAACATCCGGGCCTGAGCTTCCAGCACGGCGACGTACGCAGTGTGGCGCCGGGCGAAGTGGATGTGATGATCGCCTTGCACGCTTGCGACATCGCCACCGACTACGCGATCCACATGGGCATTCGCTCGGGCGCTTCGATCATCATGTGCTCGCCGTGCTGCCACAAGCAGATTCGCTTGCAGATCCAGAGCCCGGCGCTGCTCAAGCCCATGCTGCAATACGGCCTGCACTTGGGCCAGCAGGCCGAAATGGTCACCGACAGCCTGCGGGCGCTGTTCCTGGAAGCCTGTGGCTACGAGACCAAGGTGTTCGAATTCATCTCCCTGGAACACACCAACAAAAACAAGATGATTCTGGCGGTCAAGCGCGCCGAGCCGATCGATCCGAGCGAGTTGCTGGCGAAAATCCAGGAGTTGAAGGCCTTCTACCACATCAGCGAACACTGCCTGGAAACGCTGTTGCGGGCTGACGGGTACCTCGCCTGACCCCAACAGTCCCATCGACTCCCTGTGCGAGCCTGCTCGCGATTGAACGATACCGTGGTGTATCTGGCATACCGTGGCGTCTGAATCGCGAGCAGGCTTGCTCCCACAGGGGGTTCATCGTGTTCATTGGCGTGCAACCCGTCAGGTAGTGACGGGTTATCGCTCATCTACCGACACACCGGACTACCTTTAATGCGTTCACCCCTCACGCATTTCAAAAGGAGCCCCCCATGGCTGCAAAGAAAATCCTCATGCTGGTCGGCGATTTCGTCGAAGACTATGAAGTGATGGTGCCGTTCCAGGCCCTGCAGATGGTCGGTCATACCGTGCATGCGGTGTGTCCGGACAAGACCTCGGGCCAGACCGTGCGCACGGCCATCCACGACTTCGAAGGCGACCAGACCTACAGTGAGAAACCGGGTCATCTTTTTGCCTTGAATCACGATTTTGCCGGCGTCGAAGCGGCTGACTACGACGCGCTGCTGATCCCAGGCGGACGTGCGCCGGAATACCTGCGCTTGAATGAAAAAGTCCTGCAACTGGTGCGAGATTTCGACCTGGCCGGCAAGCCGATCGCAGCGGTGTGCCACGGTGCGCAACTGCTGGCGGCGGCGGGTATTCTGGAAGGGCGCGAGTGCAGCGCGTATCCGGCATGTGCCCCGGAAGTTCGTCTGGCGGGCGGGACTTATATCGACATTCCAGTCACCGAAGGCCATGTGCAAGGTAACCTGGCGACCGCACCAGCCTGGCCGGCCCATCCCAACTGGCTGGCGGGTTTCCTGACCCTGTTGGGCACGGCCATCACACTGTAGGAGCCTGGCAACCCGTCTGGCGGAACAAGCGTGGCGGGTCTTTACTGTTTGGGCGGCCCATCGACCGCCCAAAGGGGAGCAATCATGTCTGGATGGTACGAAATCAGTAAAAACAGCCATGGCCAGTTTCGGTTCGTGCTCAAGGCAGCCAACGCTGAAACGATTTTGACCAGCGAGCTGTACGCCACTCGCAGCGGCGTCGACGGCGGCATCGCCTCGGTCCAGAAAAACAGCCCGCTGAGCGAACGCTATGAGCTCAAGAGCACCAAGGATGGCCATCCATATTTCAACCTCAAGGCCGCCAACCACGAGGTGATCGGCAGCAGCGAAGCCTATTCATCGGACGCCGCCCGAGACAAGGGCATTGCCAGCGTCAAGGCCAACGGGCCGAGCACGATCATCAAGGACAAGACCTTGGCCGCGCTTTGACGAGACTGTAAATGAAGGATGGGGTAATCCTGTCCCCGGACCAAACAACAATCCTGTGGCGAGGGGATTTATCCCCGCTGGGTTGCGCAGCAGCCCCAAAGCCAGACACCGCGGTGAACCAGATGAACCGCGCCAGCCGCATTACGACTGCTTCGCAGCCGAGCGGGGATAAATCCCCTCGCCACAGGCTTTTGTCTGGCTCGGCCTTTTCCTATACCTCCACCGGCACCGACAGCTTCGGATCCCCCAGCGGGTGGCTCTTGGCGTCGAAGAACCGCAATTCGATCTGCAACCCCTGGAACAGTTTGGCGTAGTGCCGCTTCTGGTGCTGGATGAACGCCTGGCTGCGGGGATAGATCGAAATTGCCAGGGTTCCGGGGTTCGCCTGGCGCAGGGCCTGGACGATGTGCCGGTCCTGCTCGCCCAGGGCATGGCCGAACAGGCACAGGTTATCGCCGTGGTGCAGCAACTGGTCATAGCAGAACGACAGGTAGTCGGAACTGCGGATGGTCTTGAGCTTGTCCTCGGTCGGGCCTTCATTGACGAACAGCGGCACGTCGTCGAGGGTCTTGAGGGTGTTGTTGATGGCGAAATTACCCAGCAGCGTGCCCTCGGTGGAGGTGAGCTTGCGGGCCGTGCCGTCCTGGTTGCGCACCAGATGCAGGCCGCCGTGCAGGTACAGCAGGCGCGGTTGGTCCGTGGCCACCTGGCTCAGGTCAAAACCCTGGTCGGCGCCGCGGAACAGGTCGGTCACCGTGTCGGGCGCGTGCTGGATCGCCCAATAATTGAGCAGGTCGTAGTTGGTGGTGAACACCGTGTGGTAGCGCGCCAGCTCCTGGTTGAGTTTCGCCAAGGTCGACGGTTGCACCAGGCGCCAGGGAATGTGGACAGCATGTACGGTGTTGATCAGGGCTTCCTTGATCGCATAGTAGCGATTGCGCGGCGCGGCAGAACTGACCGCCAGGGCCTTGTTGATCCGGCTGGTGGTTTTCAACGCGCCGAGCACCTGCTCGAAACTGCGGGTCTGCATCGCGTCGAACACGCTCAGCTCCGAGGGGCTCAAGGGTTTTTCTTCGACGGTGCTGGCATTTTCGAAGAGCGAGTCATAGCCGAAATCATCCCACACGGCGCGGCTGGCACCATTGCCCACCAACAGGCCGCTGAAGACGGTGTCGGCGCGCAAGGCCTCCCAATCTTCGAGCCGGGCGTCAAATTCCTGGAAGTCGGTCATCGCAAAGTCATCTCAAAAGAACGTGGCAAAGGCAGGACGCGACTTTATCACGACAGACTCTTGAGCCAGATCAAGGACCGCCGTGACTGCTCGGTCAATCCTGTAGTTCCCGCCGATCCGGCCAACCCGGCCTTCAACAGGAGCGTGTTCCGATGAGCAGCACTTTCTTCATTCCAGCGGTAAATATCATGGGGCTGGGTTGCCTCGACGAGGCCATGGTCGCGATCCGCAATTACGGCTTTCGCAAGGCACTGATCGTCACCGATGCCGGACTGGCCAAGGCCGGCGTCGCCGACAAGGTGGCTGGGCTATTGGCTATCCAGGATGTCGACTCGGTGATTTTCGACGGCGCCAAACCCAACCCGAGCATTGCCAACGTCGAGCATGGGTTGGGGCTGCTGAAGGAAAGCCAGTGCGATTTCGTTGTCTCGCTCGGCGGCGGTTCGCCCCACGACTGCGCCAAGGGCATCGCCTTGTGTGCCACCAACGGCGGCCAGATCCGTGACTACGAAGGCGTCGACCGGTCGATCAAGCCGCAATTGCCGCTGATTGCCATCAACACCACCGCAGGCACCGCCAGCGAGATGACCCGCTTTTGCATCATCACCGACGAAGCACGTCATGTGAAAATGGCGATTGTCGACCGTAACGTGACGCCACTGATGTCGGTCAATGACCCTGCGTTGATGGCGGCGATGCCCAAGGGGCTGACCGCGGCCACGGGCATGGACGCGCTGACCCACGCGGTCGAGGCTTATGTCTCCACCGCCGCCAACCCGATCACCGATGCCTGCGCCCTGAAAGCCGTCACCCTGATCAGCAACAACCTGCGTCTGGCCGTGCGTGATGGCAATGATCTGGCGGCACGGGAAAACATGGCCTACGCACAGTTCCTTGCAGGGATGGCCTTCAACAATGCTTCACTGGGTTTCGTGCATGCCATGGCCCACCAACTGGGGGGCTTCTATGATCTGCCCCACGGTGTGTGCAACGCAGTCCTGTTGCCTCACGTACAGAGTTTCAACGCCTCGGTGTGCGCCGATCGCCTGGCTGATGTGGGGCGTGCGATGGGTGTCGACTCGCTCGGCGGCAGTGCGGAGGAGGGCGCCCAGGCCGCCATCGCGGCGATCCGGAACCTCGCCCGGGACGTGGACATTCCCGCCGGCCTGCGCGAGTTGGGTGTGCGTCTGAACGACGTGCCGGTGCTGGCCGCCAACGCATTGAAGGACGCCTGTGGGCTGACCAACCCACGGGCAGCGGATCAGCGGCAGATCGAAGAGATCTTCCGCTCGGCGTTCTAAATGGGCCGAGGCGGCAGGCTGCGCATGCACAGCAGTGCCGCCATCGCCAGAAACGTGCACAAGGTCGCCAGCGGCCAGGCTTGTTGACTCAACAACAGACTGGCCATGGCGCCGATCACCGATGCCATCAACTGATGCAGAAATCCGCTCAATGCCATGGCATAGGCGCCCGGTACTGGCGAACCATCATTGGCCAGGGACAGGCTGATGGGGTAATTGAGTGACTGGCCCAGTACAGCAAAGCAGTACGGTAGCCAGAAGAGCAACGCAACGCTGCTCAGGGTGAGGCTGCTTCCCAGCATGGTCACGCTGCCGCCCAACACCAGGGCAATGCCCCAGCCCATCAGTCGTCGCTGGCCGATGCGCAGTACACAGGCATTGACCATCAGTGCACCCAACAGATAGGCCGCGCTGATGGGCCAGCCCAGCAGGCCGTACTCGATTGCCGACCAGTGAAAGCTGTCACGCAGGATCAACGGCGCGGCGGTATTGAAGGCAATGATCACACCGTAACCCAGCCCACCCGCCAGGGCCGGCAGGAGAAAGCTACGGTGTTTCAAAATCTGTCCATACGCCCGCCATGCCGATTGATCGTTTTGCGCTTCCGTCAACGTCGGGAACACGGCTCGGGATACGGCGGCCGCCATCGCCAGGCTGACCATGCCCAGCCCGTAGAAGATTGCCTCCCAGCCGAAAGCGGCCTGGATCAGCGAGCCCAGGTATTGCCCGATACCGAGGGCAATCACAAAGGCGATCGAGATCCAGGACAAGGCCTTGGCCAGCAGGTCGCCGCTGAAGCTGTCACGGATCAATACCCGCGCCATCACCGAGATGCCGCTGGCACCGATGCCCTGGATCAACCTGAATGCCAGGAACGCTTCCGCTGTCGTGCCCAGGGGCAAGGCCAGGTTGCCCAGGCCGTACAACCCCAATGCCGCCAGTAAGACCGGCTTGCGACCCAGCGTCTGACTCAGGCTGCCCCACGCCAGCATGGGCAGCGCCATGCCGATCAGGTACAGCGACAACCCCCAGGAAACCCGGGAGGCGTCGGCCCCAAGGTCTTTGGCGATGTCAGGCAAGGCCGGCAAGTAGATGCTCATGCCCAGTTGGGCCAGGAACACGGTGGTACACGTGACAATCAGGGTTGTACGGTTGTTCATCGAGCGCTCGTTTCAGGGGCGTATCTCACGCCCGTGGGCTTGCAGCAGCCCGGTAATCAGTTCACAGAACGAGCGGATCACGTTCGGTTCCATGTCGGCTCGCAGAGTAATGCGGATTGCGGCCTTGTTTTGCGGCACCACGGGGAAAAAGACCGCCGAGGTGAAATACCCCCGCTCGGCCAGTTCCACGGCCAGTCGGTTGGCCAGCGTCGCCTCACCACAAGGCACCAGACGAATCGCCATGGGGTTGCCGTGCTGTTCGGTACGGATGAGGCTGTCGAAAAAGCGGATATTAGCCTGCAATCGTTCCTGCAAGGAGCCCAATTCTCGACTGCGATGCAGGCGGATCGAGGCCATGCCGGCGCCAATCGCCGCTGCGTTCAGGCTTTGGGACCAGTTGCTCGGCCCACCATAGCGTTGCACCAGCGCTTTGTGCCGTTCGCTGCCGAACATCGCCAGCCCACCACTGGCCCCGAATGATTTGGCGAGGGAGGCGACGATCAAGGTACGTTCGTCCACCGCAGGCAGGCGCGGACGGACCAGGCCCGCACCGCAGGCGCCCACGGTAGACAGTGCGTGGGAATCGTCCAGGTACAGAAACAGACCATAACGCTGCTTGAGGTACAGCAGACTGTCCAGATCCGCCACTCCACCCATGCTGTACGCACCGTCGGTGACATACGCCACGTTGCGCTGGCGTTTGCACAGGTCCTCGATGAAATCCATGTCGTTGTGCGGGCAGGTGATGACCTGGGTTTCATCGGCACAGGCGGTCTTGAAGTGATTCATCGAGTAATGGGCGTGCTTGTCGAACACCATGACGGGCGGGCGGTCGTCGGTGAGTGCGCCGCTGGCCAGCAGTGGCAGGATCCCGGCACTTGCCGCGCTGCACGACAAGGCGCTCAGGCAACTGGCGCCAAACAACTCGGACAGTTGAGTTTCGTATTGGGCCAGGATCGCCAGTTTGCAGCGATTTTTCGAATTGGCGACCCGCAGGGTGCCGGTCTCCCATAAGGCGGTCATGGCGCCGTCGAGCAGCGCGGGGTGGTAGTCCAGACCCAGGTAAGACGTTGTGCAGAAATGGTGGAAGGTGCGTCCATATTGGTCGACCAGGACGTTGGGGGTCTTGACCTCGACATTGAGCCCCGAGATTTTGCCGACTTCGGCGCTCTGCCAGTCCTGATCGGCCAGGGAGATGACCTTGCGATAGTTGGTGAAGCGATGGGTCGGTTGCGCGATCTGGTTCATAGTGCGATTACATTCCTTGGTTGAAGGTGCTGTCCGTGGGGTGTTTCATTTTCTGTGTGTTTCCGGACTTTACAGATCAACGCGCAGGGCTTTGAATCAGCGGTTTCCGGCGTCTTTGAGAGCTGCCGGAGAGTTCCGTGTAGGACCTTGCCTAGGAACGCGGATGGGGAATCCCTTTGACGAGTCGGAGCTTGGAGATGCCCAGTCATTGCTCCCGGGCTCGCTGAGTTTCGCTTAAAGAAGGGTGTGCCAGATGGCACATGGCAATCATTTTTCCTGACGGTTCGAGCGGCTGCGCTATCCTCTTCGTATGATGGACGTGCGTCGAATGTCCAATACGTTCACGGCTGCATTCTCCAGATGGCTCCCAGCTCATGGATACTCGAAATTCCGCGCCGCTGGCCAGTTACATCGATCTTCTGCTGGACGCTGTATGCGCCGTCGACCGGGAGGGGCGGTTCGTGTTCGTCAGTGCCGCTTGTGAGCGTATTTTGGGCTACACCCCGCAAGAGTTGGTCGGCCGGCCGATGATCGAGCTGGTACACCCCGGCGACCGCCAGCGGACCCTCGAGGCGGCACGGGAAATCATGGGCGGTGACCCCAAGCTCAACTTCGAAAACCGTTACCTGCACAAGGACGGTCGGGTGGTGCATATCCTCTGGTCGGCGCGCTGGTCCGAGGTGGACCAACTGCGGATTGCCGTGGCGCGGGACATCACCGAACGCAAGCACGCCGAATCCCGGCAGGCGGCGCTGTATGCCATTTCCGAAGCGGCCCATGCCGCAGCCGATCTGCTGGCGCTGTTCAAGCGTGTCCACTTGATCATTGGCGAGTGGCTGCCGGCGCTGAATTTTTCGGTGGCGCTGTACGACGAACAATGTGCGCAGTTGAATTTCGCTTATCACGTCGATGACCGCGAGCGGCAGCCCGAATTGCCGGGCACGGTGACTGGGCGTTTGTGCAACGAAGTGATTCGCAGCGGCCAGCCGATCCTGCTGACACCCGGTTGCAGTCAACTGCCGCCCGGTTTTTGTGATTTGGTGGCGCAGCCTGGCGCGCCATGCTGGTTGGGCGTACCGCTGAATTCCCAGAACGGCACGATTGGCGCCTTGATCGTCAAGAGTGCCCGGGATGACGAGCGCTACACCGAGCAGGACAAGGAGTTGCTGCAATATGTCTGCGCCCAGATCAGCGTGGCCATCGAGCGTCAGCAAATGCATGCCCGGCTGCAGCGCATGGCGCAGTACGACCAACTGACCCAGGTGCCTAACCGCGAACTGTTGCGTGAGCGATTCAAGGCAGCACTGGCCAATGCCCGCGTGACTTCAGGGCGCATGGCTCTGCTGTATATCGATCTCGACCGCTTCAAGCAGGTCAATGACACCTACGGCCACGGCATCGGTGACATGTTGCTGCAAGCGGTCGCCAGTCGGCTGCAGGGCTGTGTACGTGACAGCGACACAGTGGCTCGCATCGGTGGCGATGAGTTCGTGGTGCTTCTCCATAGCATCCAGGCGTTGGAAGATGCTTACGGTGTGCAGGAAAAAATCCATCATGCACTGTCCCTGCCGTTGCGTCTGGACGGGCACTGCCTGAGTATCGGGCCGAGCATCGGCGTGGCCTGTTTTCCCGATCATGGCACCGAGGATGTGGCGTTGTTTCGCCATGCCGACGAGGCGATGTACAGCGCCAAACGCCACAATCACAAGGCGTTCGGTATCTGATCCGACGCCACCGTTCGTCGTGGCGTGCGCCGTTTCTTAAAACCTTTCCTCCCTCGGTCCTTTCGAATGTCAGGCGGGCCCTGCTCGCCAATGTCCATGAACCTGGAGGGCCAGAGCATGCCTGGTTCAAGAAGCAATTACCCGGGAAACATCGCCCACGATCGAACGAAGGTGTCTGAATCGGGTCGCAAAAGTGGGAGAACCACCACCTTGAGTGTCGACAGGCACCCGGTGAAAGTCGAAATCGGCCGCAGACCGGGTCTGACATCTCGCTGATTGTCACCGGTGGTTCTGATTCAAAGGCAGGCAAAACCTGCCGGAACCTTTATTACGAGGAGGGCGCGACCATGAGCCGGACGGCCACCTTTTTACGCACCAGCAGCCTTGTCGTGTTCATGGGCCTGGGTGCCAACAGTGCCTGGGCCCAATCGCCGACCGAATTCATCAATGATGCTTCCGCCAAAGGCATGGCCGATATCGAGGCCAGCCGCATGGCCCACGGGAAAGCCGAGTCCAGGGAGGTCAAGGATTACACCATTATGGTGATCAACGACCGTACCACCGCCAATCAGCATCTGGCCAAGATTGCGAAAAAACTCGATCTGCCCGTCGAGCCCAGGGAGGAAGTGGCAGAGAAGGCCAAGGCCTTGATACCGCAGGTACAGGAAGGCGAGTCGTTCGAAGCGGCTTATGCCGCCAGTCAGGTCAAGGCCACCGAGGAAGCCATCGCGCAGATCCAGCAAGAGGCCCAGACCACGCAAGTGCCGGAAATCAAGGCATTCGCCGATGAAACCCTGCCTAAATTGCAGACCCACCTCGAAATGGCCAGGGCGTTGCAGGCCAGCCGCTGATCTTGCGCACGTTTATCATCCAAGGCCGGGGCGCTCACGTCCCGGTTCATCTTGCCCGCTGAAAGGAGACGCTCGATGTCCACACGCCGAGAACCCAATCAATACAAGATGCAGAACCCGCTGACCCAATACCCCAAGCCCCCGTTTCCCGACCAGCCGCAGTCACCGCCCGGCATCGATCAGGAGATGGTGCCAAAGCCCGATCACGGTGAAAAAAGTTACCAAGGTTTCGGCCGCCTGGAAGGGCGCAAGGCCCTGGTCTCCGGTGGAGATTCCGGAATCGGTCGTGCCGCGGCCATTGCATTTGCCCGGGAAGGCGCCGATGTGGCGATTAACTACTTGCCCAGCGAAGAGCGCGATGCGCGGCAAGTCGTCGAGCTGATCGAAGCCGAAGGCCGCAGGGCGGTCGCGATTCCCGGCGATCTCAAGGACGAAGCGTTTTGCGTCCAGTTGATCAAGAGCGCCCATGAGCAATTGGGCGGCCTGGATATCCTGACGAACGTCGCTGGCAAACAGGAAGCGCAGAAAGACATCGCCGACATCACGACCGCGCAGTTCGACGACACCATGAAGACCAACATCTATGCAATGTTCTGGCTCTGCAAAGCGGCGATACCGCTGATGCCGGCAGGGGCGACGATCATCAACACAGCGTCCATCCAGTCTTATGATCCCTCTGCGACGTTGTTGGACTATGCCACCACCAAAGCGGCCATCGTTGCGTTCACCAAGGCGTTGGCGGGCCAGGTTATCAGCAAGGGCATCCGGGTCAACGCTGTGGCCCCCGGTCCGATCTGGACCGTATTGCAGCCCAGTGGCGGACAACCCCAGGAAAAAATTCCCACCTTCGGCTCCCAGGTGCCGATGAAGCGGCCCGGCCAACCAGCCGAATGCGCACCGCTCTACGTGCTGCTGGCATCCCAGGAGTCGAGCTACATCACCGGGGAAGTGTTTGGCGTGACGGGGGGAAATCCGCTGCCCTGACGCACAGCCGGGAAGCGCGAGTGGCGCTGCGCCACCGCGCATTTCCTTAACATTGGTTCAGGTCGATCTTGGTTTTTTTGTCCAGGCCTTCGAGCGATTTGGCTTCGTCCTGGCCCATGGCCTGGTAATGCTTGCGCAGCGCCTCCAATTGCTTGAGGTCCAGCGCCTCGAGTCCGAGCATCGCGTTTTGCGCTTCCTTGGTGGCGCGCAGCAGTTCGTCGACCTTCAGGTGGAGAATATCCGTGTCGCGGTTCTGCGTGTTCTGAATCAGGAACACCATCAAAAACGTGATAATCGTCGTTGAAGTGTTGATGATCAGTTGCCACGTATCGTTGAACTTGAAAAAAGGCCCACTGCAAGCCCAGAGGGCCAACAACACGAGAGCTCCCAGAAAAGTCTTCGGGCTCCCCGCCCAGAGGGACAGTTTTTGAGCGATTTTTGCGAAGGTCATTGCTGTGTTCCTTTTGGGATGCACCTGTGTGGTGTGACAGCAACGCAACGGCGAAAATTCTACTTACATTTCCCTGATCGTTTACCGCCAACGTTCATCAGTCCAGTCTGAGACCGGCGCAACCATTTGCCGCAGCCATGGGTCACTGCTTAAAGCCATCCGCAGGAGCACACCATGAACCTCATCCGAACCCTTTGCCTCGCCTGTTGCCTGTTTGTCTTGCAGGGCTGCTTCGACAAATCGGACAACGAAACCAAGGACAACACCGACGGCACCAAGTCTTCGGTGCAGATGCAGGAGTCCGACGGGCAGAAGAAATAGGCCAAAAACACGTAAATAAACCTGCGGGAGCGAGCCTGCTCGCGATAGCGTCGGGTCAGCAAACATTGAAGTTGCCTGACACTCAGCCATCGCGAGCAGACTCGCTCCCACATGGGCTCCCCATTGGTCACGTTATGTCCGTTTGCATCACCGTCCCTGCTGCAACACCTTGAGTGCTGCCGACGCCAGGAACCCGGAGCGGCTCTTCTCCTCGGGATGATGCAACACATATTCATCAATACGATTGAGCAGGTAGCCGGGTAGGGTGATATTGAGTTTCTGCGCCTTGCCCAGGTATTTGGTCACATCAATGTCCACCAGCGCCCAGGTGCAGCCCGCGTATTGCGGATTGGCCGCATGCAAGGTGACTTTGCTGGCCGGCGGAATCGGCGAACCGTCTTCGGCCAGGATCTCGAAGTGCCCTTCGATGGCCTCGCGGGCCATAGCCATGGCATCGTCCAGGTCATCGCCAGCAGAAAAACAGCCGGGAATATCCGGCACTTCAACACTCCAGGCGTGTTGTTCATCACCCATGGAAATCGCAATCGGGTACAGCATATTCATTGTCCTCCGCGGACGCTGGGCAACGGGCGGTCTGGAGCAGGGCCTGTTGCAGGATACTGATGGCCGTTTTCTTGAGCAGGTCCTTCTTGGGATGAGGAACCGTGACCAGTCCCGGTTTGGTGGGGTGCTTGAAATGATGGTGGCTACCCTGAACCCGTACCAGGTACCAACCGTCCGAGACGAGCTGGCCTATCAAAAATCGGCTATTCACAACACCTCCTTGTGGTGTGCTTGGTGGGTACTATACCTACTGAAAATTAATGATCAACACTATAACCACCCGGACGAAGGGTATCGGCAGGTGAATGCGGTGCGATGAAGTCTAGAAGCCGCGGCGTACAGGGGGAGGCGAGGGAGGGATGAGTTTATTTCGGAATGTATGAAGCCGAACGGATCGGTTAACGGGACCAAGGACAACGCCGATGGCGGCATGTCTTCCGTGCAGATTCCTGTGAGTGAGCTCAGGCCTCGCAACGTCTTGCAATAGCCTTCAGCATGCGACGGCGAGTGAGGCCGCTAACGGGGCGAATCAGGTACCAATATGGAGTAAAAGTGCGCAGAGCGCTGACGTCGAGACAATGCACTCGCATCTGTGTAGTGACCCTTGTCACGCCAGGTCGCACTAACCGGCATATGACGTCAGCAGCACGCTACGTTCCTTGGACATCATACCTCTTGTGTAAAGAGATATTATCGTGCTATCACGCACGTACGCTCGATGCCCAATTAACATCCCGACAGGGAGAGGGGCCAAGGATGGAAGCTCAGCATGGATCGGCTGTACCAACACGCAACTACTCACACAAAAAATCAAACCCATTCCGATTTTTTCCAATCGGGCAGTTTTGGCGTGTCTGAAAAATTAATAAATGACACTTCAAATGCCCATTTTTCAAGCGAACTTTCCGCTCAAGCTTCACTGGCCACAGCCGAAAGAAGTCGCCGAGTTCTTGCTTCAATTTTGTAAACAAACACTGATTTTATAAGACCTCCTCCACCATCCTTAGAGCAAGGAAGAAGAAAATGGCAGTTATTAATGGAACAGCCGGTGCAGATACACTCATTGGCACCACAGGGGATGATGAGATCTACGCCCTGGGCGGCAACGACGTGATCAAGAGCACTGCCGGCGCGGATAAGATTGATGGTGGAGCGGGTACCGATACAGTTGATTATTCGGCGTCTACCGAAGGTATCAGTATAGATTTGCGCCAGGGAACTGGGCTTGTTGGTCAAGGTGGCGACGCCGAGGGGGATATTCTCACTGGGGTCGAAACTGTCATAGGCTCGGCCTTCAACGACGTGCTCTCCGTGGGTCCGTACACCACGGCCGTAGGGATACGGCTGGAAGGGGGAGCAGGCGACGACATTTACAATATCAACGTGGGGCAGACCGTCACCATTACCGAACAGGCCGGTGGCGGCAACGATGAGGTCCGTGTGTCGGTGGTCAATCCCAACAGCACCGTCCTGGCTGCCAATATCGAGCGTTTGACCTTTATCGGCACGGGCGCATACACCGGTTACGGCAACGACCTCGACAACGTCATTACCGGCGGTTCGGGTAACGACACGCTGTACGGTGGCGCGGGAGCGGATCAGTTCATCGGCGGTGCCGGCTATGACGTGGCGGGGTATCTCGACAGCAAGGAAGCGGTGACCATCAACCTCAAGACCGGTGTGCATACCGGGATCGCGGCAGGTGATACCTACACCGATATCGAAACGGTCAGAGGCTCGAATTTCAACGACACGTTCATTGGTGATGGTAGCGGTATGGATTTCGATGGCGGTGTCGGAATCGATACCGTCGACTACTCGGGCTCGACTGCCGGGG